>JBGTAR010000118.1:0-23674 GCA_041749815.1 Terrimicrobiaceae bacterium | reverse complement strand
AGCGGGGATATTCAATGGTTTCGCACTCGTGGAGTTGCTGGTCGTGATTGCCGGGTTGGGCGTGATTTCTTCCATCGGCTACTTGTCTGTTGTCGGTGGACAATCTGCCGCCAGGGAAAACAAACTAATTTCCGACACAGGATCTGTGAACCGCAGCATTCAAATGTATTTGGCAAGTGGTGGGGATTTTGTCGGTGTCACTCACCCCAATGACATTCTTGCCAAGATGAAGTCAAAAGCGGATGAGGGCTCCGCTCTCCGTCGAATTGGCATCACGGGCAATCTAATGGACTCCCGGGTCAAAGCCATTTGGCAAACAGCTGCCGAGGCATCCACTTCCATGCCCCGGTCGATTTGGAATGGTGCAAGCAATCGCTTTGAGGTGGCTTCTGCTGGCGCACTTGGGGTCAAAGAGTTCGTTTTGGACGAAAGCTTGGCAGTGGCCTCATCAGAAGGCAGATCAACCACAAAGGATGCCGCCCAAGAGTCGGGTTGGGTGTGGGATTTTGATGCTGACAACACACCAGGGTTAACCAAAGCGGGCACAACGCCCCAAGCGGGTCTGCTTGCCGCTGCCGCTGCCGCTGCATCCCAGCAGGGTTTTGATGGCGGTTACTGGACCATCAACTCCCCTGACGGGGCGGTTGATGTCGACTACATTTTCCGCGATGCAGGATACAGTTCCCGCCTGGCTCTGGTCTCCTTGGAGGGAATGGGGCCGGAAAACTATGACCTCACCACCGATGCCGGGCGCCTTGCTTTAATGACCGAATTGGTCCGCCGAGCAGCCGAGGGAGATCGAGCTCAAACAATCATTGATGCGTCTCAGACCTCTGCCGGAAATTTTGAGAAGACCTATTACTTCCGACCTGGTGACACCGTGGCTGCGGTTTTGATCCCCAATGCGTCATTTCAAACCGCATACAATCAGTTTGTCAGCGGAACAACACCTGGAGGCACTGTCTTTCCCCTGACCTCTCTTAGCTTGGGCACCAGCGCAGCGCCTTTTTACCAAGGCCAAATTGCCTCTCTGGGAAACAGTGGGTATGCCATTGAAGACATCGCGGGAGGTGGTGATGCCGATTACGATGACTTGATCTTCAAAGCAGAGGGTCTTCAGAAGGGCGAAGGTGCGGCCTTCCGTGAAGTTGATCCCGGCACATATTACCCTGAACGTTTTGCCCAGCTTGGTCGCAACTATTGGACGGGCTCTTACAACGGCGGGCCATCCTTGCAACAGGCGCTTATTAACGCAGGCATCATTGGACAGTAAACCTGACACCGCTTTAAGTCAGATCACCCAATGTTTTTTCGGCTCTGTTCTTTGTTTTCCCGCATTTGTAAAACACCACCATGCGTCTCCTAAGCCTTCCGCCAGACTCCCCGGTTGCCAGGAGAATCCACGAACTGGGTGAGGCGGAGGGAGTCAGTGATTTTTATCTCACCCCCGGTGAGCCAATGACCTACAAGTATAACGGTCACCTTGTTTTTGATGATTTGGTTTTTGAAATGGAGGTGCCGGAAACCTTGGAACCAGGGTGTGACGACAGTGGCATGGACTTGCATGGCCGGAGGTTTCGGGTCAGTCAGATGGTGACACAAGGCAAGCTCCGCTGGGTGCTTCGATTGCTTCCGAATCAAATTCCCGAACCTGATTCAATTCGTGTGCCCGCTTCGGCTCTCAAAGCTTTTCTTGAGGCAAAGAACGGACTCTTTCTTATCTGTGGGGCCACCGGCAGTGGAAAGTCCACAACAATTGCCTCCATGGTCCTTCATCGTGCCAGGCGTCGGCGGGAACATGTCATCAGTTTTGAGGATCCCATTGAATTTGTTTACCCAGACGGCTTGCCCTCCCTGATCTCACAGAGGGAAATGGGCTCTGACGAAACTGATTTTTCCAACGCGCTTCGCTCTGCCCTTCGGCAAGCCCCCGATGTGATCATCATCGGAGAAATTCGAGATGGGGAAACCGCAGAGATCGCCCTTCAAGCCTCCGAAACCGGCCATGTGGTGGTGGCAACACTTCACACGTCCACAGCTGCGCAAACCGTTCAGCGTTTCCTGAAGCTCATCCCTAGCGAACGAATGGACACCTCCCAAGAAACACTTGCCGATGTCTTAAGGCTGATTATGTGTCAGCGCCTCCTTCTGGATGAAGAGCGCAGCAAGCGTTTCCCCGTTCATGAAGTTCTGCTTCAATACGATGGCGTGGTGAACATCATCCGCAGAGGAGACTTCAAAAAGCTCGATCAAGAGCTCGAAACAGGCTGGAAAAAGGGCATGTATAACTTTCAGAAAAGTGTCGAACTCCGCGAGGAGGAGGGCTATCATAGCTCGACAGGAGTCAAGACTTCCGGCTACGCTTGGGATGAAGTGGCCACATATTTGGAAAACCAGACGGAGATTGCGCGATGAAAGGTAAAGATATTGCTGACGTATTAAACTTCTCGGCCTTCCGGCCTGAGCCTGATGATCCAACCGCGACCTGGCGTCGGCGTTTTCCTGGTATCCGAACGCTCATGTTTGGGGTTGGCAAACAGTCTCTCACGCTGCGCCCAACCGAAAAAAGTGGACGGTTTGGCAAAGCGGAAACTCACAAGGATGTTAAAGATTTTAAGGAACTCCTCAATATCTCAGGAGCCCAAATGCGCGAAGTTTCCGATGGTGGTTGGTCGGCGGTCTCCATTCACACCCGCTACGTGATCAGTTTGGAGACCAACCTCTCACGCCGACCAGGCAGCGAAGCTTTGGTCAAAACCAATCCAAGAACAGTTCTTGGAGGACGCTACGAGCGTGGAAAAAAATATTCTGTCACGCACAATCCTGAGACCAATTCCAGTATTCTCCTCACTTGTGACGAGGAACAGGTTGGACGCGTTGAGACGGCCTTCAAAGAAACTGGTTTCAAGGTGGGAAGAATCTGCTGCGGTACTTACATTCTCCTCAAGCACGCGCTAGGCCTTGTCAACACGACCAAAGGTTCAGAGAAACCATCCAGTGCTTTTATTTTTGTGCTCTGTGAGGGGGCGGTGTGTGCTCTTGTGCAGGACCAAGACAAGTGGATCGAGCTTCGCTCCAGGACCGATGTGTACGATGCTGAAGACCTTTCTCCGGCCTTGGATCTTGTTTCACCATTCCAAGCAAGGATCCCGCCAGAAATGCCCATTATTATTGTTGCCGATACCCTGATCCCCGGACTTGCAGATAATGTGGGAAAGGTATTTGAAGGACATACGATACAGGATTATTCCCAGCCTGACCTTCTGTGGAACCTCATCCTGCAAAACTAAATGATTTTACCAAAAGACATCGCTGACGATTTCAAGACGGATCGCAAGGACATCACACCTCCTCTTCCGGCTGTTCTTCGCCTTGTCCCCATTCTTTTCTACCTCACTGTCATCTCCTCGCTGATCTTAAGCGGATTGTTCCTCTATCAACTCAAACTTGCTAATGACAACATCGCAGCAGCAAGGGGTGGACTTGCCGACGCTCAAGCCCAAGTGGCGACCATGGCTGCGGAGCGGACGCAGCTTGAATCCCGCATTCTCAGAGCCACGGACGTTCAGGCATGGGTGGAAGGGTCTCGGCCCATCCAGCCCTTGGTGGTGGCCGTCGCGCGAAGCATAAACCAGGAGGCCTCACTGGCGGACTTGAAGCTTGACCGCGACAACGAGGCCCCATCAAGCCTCAAGCTTGCCATGCGGATTGGAACGTCCTCGCCCAGTCAACTCGAAGAAACAACAGATGCCATCTTCCGGGAAAGCTTCCGCCTCCTGCAGCCGGAGCAAACCCTGGCAGAGGGCCAAATCAACTACCGCGCCACCATCGTGCCCCTTTCGACCGCACCACAAGAAGCTGCTGACACTCCATGAACAATAAACACATTGCTGTCATTCTTGTGGGACTCTTGGCCTTCGTGTTTTTGCAGGGCATCCTATGGGTTCGGGGAGAGCGCGATAAAACAGTTGCCCGGGCGCAAGCCCTGCAAGCCGAGGAGTCCACCCAACGCCAGCTGGTTGCGGTTCAGGCCGCGCAACTTGCCCAACTCAAGCAATCCTCCGTTGACCTCATCAATTTTCTGGATGCGTGGGAAGTGCCCCTTAATCTGGTCAGGACCACTGAGAACGCGGAGGCTCTGTTTATCACAAAAATCCGGGATGGAAACTTGTCGAGTTTGTCACAAAAATTTGATCGGGTGGCCCTCAAAGCGGGTTCTTCATTGCCCGCAGCAGTCCGTGCGCAACTCACCTTTGAAGATGACTATGCCAGTCTCTTGAACTGGTTGGGTCGGTTGGAAACCGATCTGCCAACCTTAAGGGTCAACTCATTAAAAATTTCCAAAGGAACTCGTCCCCAGGATGTCCGATTGGAGGCAACTCTGGATCAACCTCTTTACAATCCATGAAAACCGGCAGATTGATCTTTGTTTTAAGCCTTCCGCTTTTTGTGTTGCACGCACAGGAGGAAGCCACACCCATCTCCCGGCTTCCCGATCTTCCTCTCCCAACTGGGAGAAAAAGCGTGGTTGTTGCTGCTGATGAAAGAAACCCTTTCGGAATCAAACAATTTGCAAAAACGGACTTTGGCATCGTGCAAGGTGAGACCGAGGAATCTCGCTTGCGTTCGTTGATCGCGCGGCTTCCTGTCAGGGGGGTCACCGTATCCCAGGAGGGAAAAACCACTGTCGCTCTCGGGCCTCTGTCACTCACGGAAGGCCAGGAAATTGCCCCGCTGCTTTCCTCCCAGTTCGAGAGGATCGTTGTGAATCAAATCACAGATCAAGAAGTGATCCTTGGCTTTCTGGAACGCGATGGCAGCTCAAAAACGCGGGCTTTTTCAATCCAATACAATGTGACTCCAAAAGTTCGCTTTGCGCTTCCTTCAGATATTATCGATTCAGCTGGCGGAACAAGGCCGTTCCCATTGAGCGGTGTCGCGGGTCCTGAAGCCAATGAAGGCCTCTGATTTAGCTTCCGGCAGGGATCCGATCGTTCGCAAAAGCAACCGATTTCTTGAGGGATTTTCCTTTGTGGAGCTCCTTGTTGCTGTCGCACTTTTTGCGATAACCATCACTGCCGGGGTGATCGCCTACCAAAGCATCTCATCTCGTGCAGCTTGGACGGGGGGATCCATTGACGTGACCTTGACCTCGGGTGTGAGTGCCAACTTTTATGGAATGACCAATAATATTGTGGCTGTGAACCTTGCTCCCAGCCTTGGCGAGATTCTACGTGCGGAAACGATGCGTGAATTTCTGAATGAGGACTTGAACGCTTCGACCGCCGCCTTCTGCCTTGCTCGTAACGGTCTCAGCACCGTCAGACCCTCCACCATCTCGGTTGGTGCGGGATTTGATCCCCGAACAAATCTTTCGCCAAATGCTTTTCGTGGCTTATTGGGGGGCGGGGCCTCCACGTTTTCAGCTTACACTGGAGCAGCAACAAATCTCACCAACACTTCCCTTTTTATCCTCGAGGCCACAACCAATGCAGCCAGCATCAGGGTGCGTGCTGTGTATGAAGCCGACTTCAGTCCAACTACTTCACCTGTGGGTACTTACGCCAGCGTGCGGCGTTATGTGCAAGGTACATTGACCTCGTTTTATCATGTGTTTTACGAAGGCACAAACACTCACAATTTTCTTCCCCCCGTGGTGTATTTTGACCGAACCACGCAGACGACATCCGGCAATAATGCCGTCGATCGATACTTGCAAGCACCCGGGAGCCCGTTCTACTTCGTCTGGTGGCCCGACCCATCAAACGCACGATTCTGGGAAACGATTTCCACAAACAGTCCTCCCACTGGGCTGCAGCCGAGGACCGGTTACTGGCAGATGGCTGACCGTTCTTCCTACTTTTTTGTCATTCCAGCTCTTCCCGCGTTATGATTGCAAGACACCCCTTTCGAAAGTTTCGATCCCCGTGGCGTACCAAATCCCGCTCTGGGGCAGCGCTTCTGCTTGCCCTGATGGTGGTTTTTGCCGCATCATTTGTGCTGGCCGGGTGGGCCATGATTCTTGCGAGCCGATCAGTGACCTCAGAAGATGCTGCCCTTGGCCAGAAGAGGCGAATCAGCTACCAAAACGCCAAAAATATCGGATTGCAGTGGGCGCGGCGGGGGTTGGGGGCCAATGCGATCACGAATGTGACCGTGAGTCTCACCAACAATTGGGGCCAGTTTTCTGCCGCAACGGTGGCCTCCAATATCCTGAATACCTCACTCGTGGACTCCCGGATCAATCACTTCAGCCCCATGCCCAACGTCTTCACGCTTCCGGTGTCCACCACACTGGTCGGGGGAGGCGTCACCAACAGCAACACATTTTTCTTTCGTTCACGCTCGCCGCTTTACGGAGGTTATCCGTTGGTGGCTCAAACCAACACCTTGGGATTCACCACAAATTTTTCCCGTGTCTCGGTCGCCACCAATGGAGGAGGCATGGCGCTTATGTATGCGCAACCGGGAACCCTCGCCGTGGCCCCAGCCGCAACCACTTACAATTCTTCAACCAATCGAAACGTCGCCAATGCCTTGGGCTCGGCATTTCCGGCACCAATCAGCGCCTACCCATTCACGCCGCTGGTCTCGACACCAAGTGGTAACACCGCTTACAACGGTTTGCTGGCTGGAGCTCCCCCCCGGACATTCACAATCGATGCTCTCAGGACAGCGATCAATACCGCTTATGGCACGAACGCCCTTCCTGTCACAGATTACGGTCCTTACCGTATGCTTGGCACGCTGCAGGATTTCAAGTCCGTGAATGTTCTGTCCGGTACTTCAGGGACAATTAGACATTTCATACTCATTAATACAATTCCGAGCTCTACTTTGCGCTATAATGGCGCAGGAAATGCATTTGGTGAACCCGCTAACACCTATACTTTTATTCTTAGCACAGGCCAAGAATTTCTGATTTCGATTGAGGGGGGGTGGCTTCGATTCAATCGAAAGAGTAATAACAGCAATCTGTCATTGTCGAGTGCTACACAGTATTTGAGAATCGAATCAAGGGGAAACTCGCCATACCGAGACCCTTCATTAATCAACAAACCCACAGGCACCAATAATGTTGGAATATCAATGATTGATAGTGGAAATCAAGGTACTTCGAGATTAATCGGAATGGAGATTACAAACACTGAATTAGTTGCCCTCCAAGATAAGTCATTGCTGAGTGATGGTGGTAAATATGTGATTTTTGCTCCAGATTTAGGACGGTCCAGAGCTCAGACTGAGGATAGGACTGTTGAAGGGGCTGTGATTTACAATCGACTGGCATACGGTGATTCATCAGGGATCTTTTTCCTGCTAATGAACGGCCCAATGACCACAACAACCTATGATGCTTTGGGCAGCATCAGGCCTACTGATTCATTCCGGGTTCGAGCCAGAGTGAATGGGATGTCGGTTGTACAGATCAACTCGGGGGCCACTCCCTCATTTAGGTATCCATTTGTTGACAACAATGGCGTGTTTGCCATTCGAGTTGAACCAACCAATTCGGCCAAGCTTCGATTTCTTTCAACCACGAATCAGACACCTCTCCTGGTGCATGTGGAACAGGATGAATTTCCTGCAGATTCCTCCCTGCAGTGGAGGAAAGTTCTTATGGTTTTCGATTCGGAAAATACACTCGATGTGCAAGCCATTGGCAGCTCTCTGACCTTCTCCTATTTTGATGCGGGTGATTTTGATGTGGGGATCGATTCTGGAAGCGACAACACCCGCCCATTCGTTTTGTCTATCGCAGGACGCTCGAGTGTCAACAATACGTCCACACGTTTCGTGGGGGGAGGTACGCGCACTTGGAACATGGCGCTGACCTTGCGGGATTCCCCGGCAACCTTTGAACTTTCGGCAAACGAAGCTCTCCGTCTGATAGGTGGAATTCGTTCAAATTCGCGGGTGGAAGCGACACCAAGCTCTGCCTCCTTAATCCTCGAACGAAACACAAACCCAGGAGCTTTGGAGCTTTTCTCCGACCGCATGGGCTGGGTGGAAACATGGCAGCAATGAAAATCCAGCCGCGTCATTGTTCCTTTCGAAAAGCCTGTGGAGGGTATAGTTTGGTTGAAGCGATTATTGCCGGGTTTCTCTTGGTGATCGCCATTGGGGCAGCGGCGGTGCTCGCACACACGATCACGGTAAATGAGGAGTCCAACAGTGCCCTGACGCGTGCTCTCAATACTCAGGAGCAGGCTGCAAGATTGTATTCCCTGGGACTGAGTCCCACCCAAATCACAAACATTCTTCCTGAGCTCTTTACCACCAATGCCTTGCCTGCTACCAAAACGCTTAATCTATCCTTTTCGGTAACAAACACCAACATCACCAATGTCGGAATATTGGAAACGGCCGTCGGAACGATCATCTACCCCGCAGGTGTGAATGCCCAGGGTGCGGCCATTCATCGCACAAACGTTATCAATATTGTGCGTCCGTCGATTCGTTAACTGGCAGGCAACGTTTCGAAAAGCGGCAGGATTTTGAGATCTCTCACCAGGACAAGGCCTTTGTCGGTGATACGAAAGTTGGGGATGACCGAGAGGGGCAGCAGGTTGAAGCCCATATAGGGCATCTGGCAACCCACTTCGTTCCAAGCCAATTTGAGTTTACTGGTTTTGTTGGCGACTTCTGTGGCACGTTCATCGGACAGGAGACCCGCGATGGGCAGGGAAACATGGGCGAGAATTTTTCCGCTTCGCACGACGCAGACTCCGCCTTGGGAGGAGCGGAGGGTTTCGACAGCCAGTCGCATATCGGATTCGTTTTTACCGGCGACGATGAGGTTATGGGCGTCATGGCCAACCGTGCTGGCCACGGCTCCTTCGGTGATGCCAAAATCTTGGAGGAGTCCGTGTGCCGCCTCACCATGGATGCCATGGCGCTCGATCACGGCAACGTGGCAGAGACGGTGCCCGGTCAAAAGCGGCTCCCAACTGCTGGCTGGTTCAAGCTCAAGGCGTTCATGGAAGGTCTCGATTCCCGGGGTGACAATTTTGATGACATTGGCGATGCAGGGAGATTTTGGAAGTGGCGGAAGCAGGGTGGGGGAATCGGGAAGGTTAACCGTCTGGTAGGCCGCGGCGGGGTAGCGGTAAGGAGTTTCCAAGGCACGTTCGAGCGTCTCGGTGGTCTTTCCCTGCTCAATCACCAGTTTCCCACTCAGCCACGTGGCATGGACATCTCCCGCATCATTGGTCAGAACCAAATCCGCACGGCGACCTGCTCCGAGGGAACCAAATTCGCCATCCATCGCGTAGCGGGTTGCGGCATGCAGGGAGCCCATGCTCCATGCCACCGGGGCCGGGATTCCAAAACGACGCGCTTCTTTGGCGACCCAATCCATCCCAAACAGAAAAAGGTCGTCAGCATCGCGGTCATCGGTGCACAAACAAACCCGCTTGGCACTGCACCCAAACTCTGTAACGGCACGAATGGCTTGGGGCAGGCTGTGCCATGGGGTTGTTGGCGGGCCTCCCCGCAGAAAGATCCAAACACCTGCTCGAAGAAGATCCTCGGCAATTTCTGAAGTCACCGCCTCATGGGTATCTGTCACTCCACTCGCGGCATAGGGGGCCACCATTTCCCGGCCATAAATATGACCACAGACAGGTCGCCCTCTGCGAAGAGATTCGCCGATGATCGCATGGGCTCTTTCATCTCCTGAGGCCACGGCCACAAAATCCATTTTTTCGCCAAGGGCGACGGCCTCCGGCCAGGCATCAAACAATTGGCCAATTTTTTCTGGTGTGAGATTGCCGCCAGCAGTTTCAAACTCCGGGGTTGTGGCCGGGACCGTGCTTGGGATCGTCAGAAAGATATTCAGGGCGGCCCGGCGGGCATCTTCCAGCATCCACTCGATGCCCTCCTTGTCACAAACATTGGCGATTTCATGGCTGTCGCAAAAGATCGTGGTGGTGCCATTTTTGAGAGCGGCTTCGGCATAGGCACAGGCGGTGACCATGCTGCTTTCTATGTGGAGGTGGGCATCCACGAGGCCCGGAGCAAGAATTGCCCCGTCAGCCTCAAAATACTGGGCCCCAGTGGACGTGCAAGTGCCAGCGGGGACCACGGCGGCAATGCGTCCGCCTGCAATCCAGACTTCCGACTCGGGCAAGATCTTTTCTGTGAAAACACACAGAGGACGCACACCACGAATCACGGTCTCGGGAGCCTCCTTTCCTCGCGCAACCTGGGAGAGGTGGCGGGTCATTTTCCAAAGGGGTTCAACTTCAAATTCTTTGTGCATAATTTTTTATTCTGCCTTTTTGGTGAGTCTGCACGTTTTGTGCCAAACCACAACACACTCGACAGTCGCCACACGATTCGTTACAGCCATTCCATCATGGCCAAAGAACCCATCCTCTTGGACAAACTCGATCAGGACAATTCCCTCGATCAGGACGAATACAAACGCCAGCTGAAAAAGTATCAGCTTGAAATCTTGAATCATCAACTCGTGCTTCGTGAACGGAAAAACAGCATCATCATTGTGATGGAAGGGCCGGATGCTGCCGGAAAGGGGGGAGCCATCAAGCGGCTTGTGGAGCGCTTGGATCCACGGTTGGTGCGGGTGTATTCAATCATCAAACCCACGCGCGAGGAGATCAGCCATCATTACCTCTGGCGATTTTGGACCAAGCTGCCAGCCCATGGGGAAATGACAATCTACGACCGGTCGTGGTATGGCCGGGTGTTGGTGGAGCGCGTGGAAGGGTTCTGTAAAGAACAGGAATGGAAACGGGCCTACCGGGAGATCAATGAGTTCGAAAGATTGTTGGTCGATGACGGAAATATCATCATCAAAATGTTCCTGCATATTTCCAAGGACGAACAACTTGAGCGCTTCAAGCGGCGGGAGGCGGATCCTTACAAACACTGGAAAATCAGCGAGGAGGACTGGCGGAACCGCCGAAAATGGAGTGAGCACAATGAGGCGGCGGCGGAGATGTTTGAAAAAACGTCCACCGACGTTGCGCCATGGAGCATCGTCCCTGCAAACTACAAGTGGTATGCCCGGGTGAAAGTGGCCAAGACTGTCGCGGAGAGGCTAAAATCGGCCCTTGGTTAAATCTGGCTGAATAAATGCTCGCGCAAAGGCCGGCTTTGCATTCAATTTTCCACTATGACGAATCACGACACACTTCGAACCTTTGATCTTGGCAACGGCAAAAGCGGGTATTTTTACTCGCTTTCCGCACTGGAAGAGGCCGGGTTGGGGGCCATCTCCCGCCTGCCGGTCAGCATTCGAATCGTTCTGGAGTCCGTGCTTCGAAACTGTGATGGCAAAAAGGTCGCATGGAGAGATGTGGAGACGCTGGCCCGTTGGGATGCCAAAGCGCCAGCTCCTGAGGAAATCCCCTTTGTTGTGGCCCGTATTGTTTTGCAGGATTTTACGGGGGTCCCGCTGCTTGTGGACTTGGCTGCGATGCGCAGCGCGGTCGCCAAACTTGACCGCAATCCCGGCATCATCGAACCGTTGGTGCCCGTGGACCTTGTGGTTGACCACTCCGTCCAAGTGGATTTTTTTGGTTCTGGCGAAGCACTTCGTCTGAACCTTGACCTGGAGTTCTCGCGGAATCGTGAGCGCTATCAATTCCTTAAGTGGGGCCAACAGGCTTTCGAAACCTTTGGTGTTGTGCCTCCGGGGATTGGCATTGTCCACCAAGTGAATTTGGAATATCTCGCGAAGGGCGTTCTCTCAAAAGAGGTTGAAGTCTCAAATCTGAAATCCCAATTGTTTTACCCCGACACCCTGGTCGGCACGGACTCCCATACCACCATGATCAATGGTCTTGGTGTGGTGGGCTGGGGAGTTGGAGGCATTGAAGCCGAGGCAGGAATGCTTGGACAGCCTGTTTATTTTCTGACTCCTGAAGTGGTGGGTGTTCACTTGACCGGATCGCTTCAAGAAGGCGTTACCGCGACGGACCTTGTGCTGCGAATCACAGAGCGCCTGCGCCAGGCAAAAGTTGTTGGCAAGTTTGTCGAGTTTTATGGGGAAGGCGCCGCAGCGCTGGCTGTCACAGATCGGGCAACGATTGCCAACATGGCCCCAGAATATGGAGCCACGATGGGCTTCTTTGGTATCGATGAGGAGACGGTGGCATACATGCGCGGCACGGGGCGGCCGGACGAGCTTTGTGAGGCCTTCGAAAATTATTACAAGGCCCAGGGGCTCTGGGGCATCCCGCGACAAGGGGATATTGATTACAGTGTCGAGATCGAGCTGGATTTGGCGAGTGTGGTGCCTGGGCTTGCCGGACCAAAACGCCCCCAAGACCGGATCGATCTTCCAGCCCTCAAAGACACCTTCGAGACGCTCATTGAAAAGCCCCTTGCCGAGGGAGGTTACGGAAAGACCCGTGAGTCACTTGAGCTCGGTTTCCCAGTGCATCTCAACGGCAAGGACAACAAAAATCCCACCCAATCCGGTGATGTGGTGATCAAAAACGGCAGTGTCCTCATCGCGGCGATCACAAGCTGCACCAACACCAGCAACCCCACCGTGATGCTTGGTGCTGCCCTCCTTGCCAAAAAAGCGGTGGAGTCTGGCCTGAAAGTCAACCCGGCCGTTAAGACTTCCCTCGGGCCTGGATCGCGGGTCGTCACGGATTATCTCGAAAAAACCGGCCTCCAAACCTATCTGGACCAACTCGGTTTTCAAACGGTTGGTTATGGCTGCACGACCTGCATCGGAAATTCGGGCCCACTGCACCCTTCATTGGAAGAAGCCATCACAGGCAATGACCTCATCGCGGCAAGCGTGCTTTCCGGCAATCGAAACTTTGAGGCCCGGGTTCACCAGAACATTCGTGCAAACTTTTTGATGTCGCCTCCGCTGGTGGTTGCCTTTGCCCTTGCCGGCACGGTGGACATTGATTTAACGACCGAACCCCTCGGCACAACCCCCGAAGGCAAACCAGTTTTCCTCAAGGATCTTTGGCCCTCGACAGAAGAAATTCGCACAGCGATGGCCTCCGCTCTCAGCCCGGAAGTGTACCGAAAACTCTACTCGGACTTTGCCGGTCATAACCCCAAGTGGAATGAAATTCCTTCCTCCACGGGCGAAGTTTATGCATGGGACTCGGACAGTACCTACATCCAACAGCCTCCGTTTTTTGAAAACTACACGGGAAATGCAGCCGACATCAAAAATATTTTGGCAGCCCGACCACTCGGCGTCTTTGGCGACAGTGTGACGACGGATCACATCTCACCCGCCGCAGCCATCAAAAAGACCAGCCCGGCCGGCAAGTTTTTGACTGAACACGGCGTTCAGCAGGCAGATTTTAACAGCTATGGCTCCCGCCGTGGCAACGATCGGATCATGACACGTGGGACGTTTGCCAATGTTCGGATCAAGAATCTGATGCTTCCAGGCATTGAGGGCGGCTACACTCTTTATTTTGGAGAAAGTCCGGTCAGCGCTCCCGACAAGGAGATCGCAGCCACTTCCGGTCAGCCGACCTTTATTTATGACGCGGCCATGGCCTACAAACAGGATGGCACCCCTTTGGTCGTCATCGCCGGTCAGGAATACGGCACGGGTTCCAGTCGTGACTGGGCGGCGAAAGGCACCAGCCTGCTTGGGGTGAAGGCCGTTGTTGCGCAAAGCTTCGAACGCATTCATCGCAGCAATCTCTGCGGCATGGGAGTTCTCCCGCTTCAATTCCCCGAGGGTGTCAGCGCACAAACGCTGGAGTTGGATGGCACGGAAACCTTTGATGTGGTGGGTTTGTCGAATGACATCGTGCCGCGGCAGGATGTGACCCTCCGTATCAACCGCAGGGATGGCTCCTCCTTGGAACAGACCGTCAAACTCAGAATTGATACCCCCATTGAAATTGACTATTACCGTCATGGCGGAATTCTTCCCTTTGTCTTGGGGCAGTTGCTGGGAGCCTGATCAACGCTTCTGCCGATATTCGCTCATCAAGTCCACGATCTCTGAACGGCATGCCAGCCAATCGGAGAGGATTTCGGGGATGATTTCGGAGTCTGCGGAACAGAGTTCAATCGCTGGGGTCGCCTCATTCCAGAGAGCAAGCGACCGTTTTAATGTGGCGACAATAAATCCCGGCTCGAAATGTTCAGGCCGGGTGAGTGCCCCGGCGAGTTTTGCGCTCACCAGCCAGATTTTTTCGGCGGCCTCTTCGCATTTTGTGGGCGGGTGAGGTGGTGAGGTGGGGTCCTGCGCCGATAATCGTAATCCGAGATTCTGTGTCCGCTTGACCAGGGGATGCCTGAGATTGCTGAGTTGCTCGATGATGGCCTCCTCTTCGTCCTCAAATTCCTCTTCCTCTCCGACAACTTCACAATCCTCCAAGTCATCCCCCCAATCTTCATCCCAGCCCATTTCCTCCTCAATTTTATCCCAGGCTTCGTCGGAATGTCCGTGGAGATCGATGAGTTCCATGAGGCGATCCGCAGTGCTGTCAGACTCTTTGAGCTTTTTCTCCCACTCAAACTCATCCATGGCATCTGGCTCAGCCCATCCTTCAGGCTGGTCTTCTGGAGTGGGTTCGGGTTCTGAACTCCACTCAGGAAGGGACAGCTCGCACTGAGCCCCCGCAATCTCCACAACAACTTCCCCATTGGCCTCGCTGAACCACTCCAAATAAATCGCGTTTTTCAATTCACTCGGGAACGGACGTTTAGCGGCCAAACAGGCCAGCCACTCCGCCCGGGGAACATTGGGAACACGAACCTTGTGGGATGCTGTCAGGGTCCCCGTCGTGCCAACTTGCACGCTCACCAAATTCGCGGGAAAGGGTCCTTCAGGTTCTTCCGTTTGGCACTTGAATTTCAAGAGGCAACCGGCAAGGTCACGTTCAGGGGTGCCCTCCAAGTTTAACCGCACGGGATCCTTTCTGCCCGAAAGCCAAAGCTTGCCAGTGACTTTGCCGCGCACCCGGCAATCCACTTCGCCTCGCATCACCCAGTCTCCAATCCTGAAGGACATTCATCAAATTCACGACATCCACTCCATGGAGTCAATCCCGGAAGTTGAGATAATCATGGGCGCAATTGACGCACCCGCAGTTTTCGGATAAGCCAATAAAATTCCGTTCAAACGATGACAATTATCTTTATCAGTCGAAACAGGGAGCAATTGGGGCAATTTTCCGAGGATGAGGTCAGGGCCGGGCTGCAGAGTGGAAGGTTTTTGGGCACGGATCTCGCATGGAAAGAAGGGCTTGCCGAGTGGAGCCCTCTCTCAACCTTTGGGTTGGGGTCCTCGATTATTTCCAGTGGCAATGCCGATGTGGTTCCCGTCTCCGGAGAATGGCCGATTTGGGAAGAGGCGGCATCGGTGGGATGGCTCAAAGCTTGGTGGGAGACCACGGTTGGGGCATTATTTTCGCCGATCCAATCCTTCTCACAGATGAGAACAACGGGCGGTTTTGGCAAACCTTTGCTTTATGCTGCGGTTTGCGCAGCGCTGGGCGGCCTTGTGATGGGACTGACGCAAGGAGTTCTTACGATGGTCACAACGGCAGCCGGAGGAGAGGCTGCGGTACCAGTAGGGGCCTCTCTCTGCGCGATTCCACTTGTGGTTGGCACAACCGTGGTGAGTTCCGCTATCTTCACCGTCCTTGCGGTCTTTGTGTGGGGCGGCATTATTCATCTGTTTTTGATGCTTTTTGGCGGTGCCAACCAAGGTTTTGAAGCCACCGGCCGGGCTGTTTCCTACTCTGTTGGTGCAATCAACACGCTGTATCTCGTGCCAATCCTGGGTATCTTGGTGGCCTTCTTCTGGGGGCCAGTTGTTTCTGTGATCGCCTTAAAAGAAGCTCAGAAAACCGATTATCTCCGTGCCACCCTTGCCGTGTCTTTACCATGGCTTCTTTGTTGTGGAGCCATCGGCTTGATGATTTTTGCAGCATGGGGAACCATCGTAGCGGCAATGGCAACAGGGGCCTGATTTTCTCTGGACTCCCCTTTGGGCAACCCTGAAGCTGGAGCATGTCATTTTGGGATTTTGATGATTCGCGCTACAAAGGCGCCCGATCTCTTGCAATTGCCTCCATGGTCGGGGTGGCCGTCACCGCCCTTGGACTGACGTTGCTCTTTTGGAATTATGACGAAAAGTCCGTAGAGGCGACTGTTGCCACACCAACCCCTGAGCCAACCCCCACACAACCTCCTTCTCCTGCACAGATTCGCCAAACAAAAATTGATGAACTTCGGGGTGAGTTGAAGAATCCGATTGCCAAAAAAGATTGGGATCAAATTGAGGTGATCTCCAAAGAGATTCTCGAGTTGGACCCTGAGGACATCGAAGGGTGGCGCCATCTTGGCTGGAGCCAGGAGCAGCGTGAGGATCTCGATGGGGCGTTGTCATCGTATACCCAAGCGATCGCGTTGCCCGCGAGCAATCCATATAACCAATTTTTGAGGGCCCGAGTTCTGCGCAAGAAGGGAGACATGGCTTCCGCAATCAGGGATCTGGAAGAGGCTTTGAAGGGTGACCCAGGGAGCGTTGGAATGTCCAACCTCCTGATGATTTTCAAAATTCAAGCGGGAAGAGAAGATGAGGTTCGATCGATGGTTGTCAACTATGCCACTGTGGGGATTAAAAACCAGGCAGACCTCTGGCTTTTGGGAGCGGCGGCTCTGGCCCTCCATGAGGGCAATATTCCCAAGGCTGATGCCAGTCTGGGAGGGTTCCAGGCGTTGGTCGATCCCCAGCTTTTTTCGGAGTTGTTGGGAGATCCGTTTTTTGACCCCTACCGCAATAATATCGCGTTGATCGACTACTTCTCGCTCTCGAAAAAATAGCAATTTTTTGCAAAGTCCTAAAAATCGCTGGTTGTCCCCCCGGGGTTGGTGTGCTTTGCTATCCGACTGCCCATGAATATTGTCGTCGAATCCAAACCCAATTGTGTCTCCACCCTTCGCGTTGAAGTGCCGGCCGAGCGCGTCACCCGCGAGCGGGAAACTCTCACCAACGAATTCCAGCGCCACGCCAAAGTCCCCGGCTACCGTCCCGGCAAGGCTCCCCGCTCTCTCATCGAGACCCGCTTCGCGAAGAACATCCTTGAGGAACTTGGCACCAAGCTTCTCCGCGAAACGCTCTCGGAAGCCATCAAGGAAAAAAAGCTGCGGGTGCTTTCCGTCACCGATGTGGAAGGGCCGAACATCGCTTCTGATGACACACTCCGCTTTGAGGCAACGGTGATCACCGAACCCGAATTTGAATTGCCTGACTATTCCAGCATCCCTGCGGATATCGTACGCAAGCCGGTCGCGGAAGAAGATGTGACCTCCTTTTTGGAACGTCTGAAGGAGCCCCACTCGACGTTTGATCCGGTGGAAGGACGTCCGGTCGCGATCGGGGATTTTGCGGTGGCCAGTTATGCGGCCACCATTGATGGCAAACCCTTGAACGAAGCCATCCCCGAGGCGCCCCCGCAGGTTTGCGGCAAACGCAATGCCTGGCTGCTCCTTTCCGATGATGTGCTTGCCCCGGGTTTTAGCGCAGGCATTGCGGGACTTGAGGTCGGCGGCGAAAAAACATTCCCTCTCACACTTCCCGAGGACTTCTCCTTTGAACCGCTCCGGGGCAAAAGTTTGGAGTACACGGTGACGCTTCATGCCATTAACGCAAAAAATGTCCCTGAACTTGACGATGCGCTTGCGGACAAAATTGATCCTGGCTCCACCGCAGAGGATTTGATGAAAAAAATCCGTGATCGCCTGGAGGCCAGCGCCGATTATTCCTTTGACGCCGAAAAGCGTCAGGCCGCCATTAATTTTTTAAGTTCCAAGGTGGATTGCGAATTGCCCGAGTCTTTTGTGGCAAGGGAAACCCGCGGGATTTTGCAAGAAATTGTCCGGGAAAACCAAATGCGTGGTATCAGCGACGACGAGATTCAGAACCATCAGGATGAACTGATCGGTGCCGCACAAAAAGGCGCACAGGACCGTGTTCGTACCAACTTTCTTCTTCAGCGTGTTGCCGAGAGGGAAAAACTCGAGGCCACGGAGGCGGATCTCACAAGTCTGATTTTGGAACTCGCCCAGCGTTACGAGATCCCTGTCAAAAAATTTGTCACCGATCTCAAAAAGAAAGGCGGCATTGATGGGCTCCGTGAACAGGTTCTTGCGCGCAAGGCACTTGATTTGCTTCTGGACAAGGTTACCGTCAAGTCAGTCGCTTGATTCCGACATTAAAATTATCTATGCAAAACTCCTATCTCATCCCCACAGTCATCGAGCAAACCGGGCGCGGCGAACGGGCTTATGACATCTACTCCCGGTTGCTTAAAGACCGGATTATCTTTATCGGAACTCCGATTGATGACCATGTGGCCAACATCGTGATTGCCCAGATGCTTTTCCTTCAAATGGAGGATTCCAAGAAGGATATTAGCATCTACATCAATTCTCCCGGCGGATCGGTCACAGCAGGGCTTGCGATTTATGACACCATGCAATTTGTGACATGCGACGTGAACACCTACTGCATGGGGATTGCCGCCAGCATGGGAGCCGTGCTTCTTGCGGCTGGAACCAAAGGCAAACGTTTTGCTCTCCCCAACTCCGACATCATGATTCATCAGGTTTCTGGCGGAGCCCAGGGCCAGGCCAGTGATGTGGAGCGCCAGGTGGAATTCATGTTTAAGCTCAAAAAGCGGCTGAACCGGATTCTTTCCGAGCACACGGGAAAACCCATCGAGAAGGTGGAGCGGGATGCCGACCGCGATTATTACATGGGCGCCAAAGAAGCCTGTGAATATGGGCTTGTGGATCAGGTCGTTGAATCCCGGAAAGACCTCAAACTGACGGATTCCGCCAAATCAAGTGACAGCCAGAAATCTTCGGATTCCTGATCCCCTGCTTGTGGGTATTCGGATTTTTCACGTTAAGGCTTCCGGTCGGTTTTAGATTGCTGTAAACTTTTACCCATGGCGAGAGCGAGTAATCTCACGATGTGTTCTTTCTGTGGCAAAAGCCACTCGGAAGTGCGCAAGCTCATCGCTGGCCCCGGCGTTTACATTTGCGATAGTTGCATCACGGTTTGTAAAGGAATTCTGGACAAGGAATTCACCGATGAAGACCGCAAAACCCGAACAACAATCAGGGTGCCCAAGCCCGCAGACATCAAGCGGGAGCTTGATGCCCATGTCATCGGGCAGGACATTGCCAAGCGGGTGCTTTCTGTGGCGGTCCACAACCACTTCAAACGCATTCTGGTGCCCGGAAAAACGCCGACGCTCGGCGCGAATTCTCTTGCGGACGTCGAGATCGAGAAAAGCAACATCCTCCTCTTGGGGCCCACGGGCTCAGGGAAGACCCTGCTCGCACGCACCCTTGCAAAAATTCTGGATGTCCCCTTCTGCATCGCCGATGCCACCTCCATCACCGAGGCAGGCTATGTCGGGGAGGACGTGGAAACCATCATCCTCCGCCTTCTGCAAAATGCGGACTATGACGTCAAACGGGCTGAACTCGGCATCATCTACATCGACGAAATCGACAAGATCGGGCGCCGCACCGAGAATGTGAGCATCACCCGCGATGTTTCAGGGGAGGGTGTTCAACAGGCGCTCCTCAAAATTCTCGAAGGGACGGTTTGCAATGTGCCTCCTCAAGGAGGGCGAAAACATCCGCAGCAGGAATATATTCAGGTTAACACGGAAAATATCCTCTTCATCTGTGGAGGTGCGTTTGTGGGATTGGACAAAATCATCGAGCGCCGGTTGGGGGGCAAGACCCTCGGCTTCCATAGCCATGAACAGCCATCCCTTGGTGCTTCAGGAAATCTCCTGGTCGAACCAGAGGATCTGCTCGCTTACGGCTTGATCCCGGAGTTCATTGGTCGCCTTCCCGTCACCACAAATCTCGCCCCGCTCACCGAAGACGAGCTTGTGAGTGTCCTCACCGAACCAAAAAACGCCTTGGTGAAACAATATGCCAAATTGATGTCCATGGAGGGAATCGACCTGCTCTTCACCAAAGATGCCCTCAAAGCCCTTGCTGCAGAGTCTCTACGAAAAGGCACCGGAGCCCGTGCGCTTCGTTCGCTGATCGAAAAAATCATGTTGGATGTCATGTATGATGCTCCAAGTCGGAATGATCTCGCCGAGGTGACGATCAACCGGGCTGCGGTCGAAGGAAAGCGTCCTCCCATTCTTCGCCGCAAACAAGAGAAAGAGGCCGCCTGATTTTCTCCGTGGCGGGCCCTCCATGGTGCCAGTCTTCCATCAGCCCCACTCTTGTTGAGGAATTCTGTTGGAATCACCGACGCCAGCCGAAGCCGTTATTTTGGCTGACCTGTCGGTAGATAGGACGGGACACCACATTGGGTCCACAGTTCCACGCGGAGTTTGAGTTCCGATAGATCACTTGGGGCCTGTAAATCACAACCGGCCGTCGATAGACCACCGGAGCGCAATACACAGGTTGTGGAGCGCAATACACGGGACGAGGTTGGAAATAACCTCCCGCAGTGATTGAAATTCCGAAGCGAGGTCCCGCTTGAGCCGAGGACAGAATGGCCAGCATCCCGGCAAGCGACAGTAGTGTGAGTTTGATTTTCATAGGATTCTGTGTGCAAGTGTATTAACGAGCATGACTGAAAATTATTCAAAACTCCTACACCGGGCCTTTTTGGCAGGTGGTTTCGGTTTCCTCATCCTGATTTTCACGGGTTGCGCCTCGGTAAGTTCTACCTCCATGTATTATTTTCCCTCCACAACAACCATCTATCCCCCCAAGCCCAAGGATGCTCCCATTCCCATTCTGGGGAAATCGCCCGACCGACCTTACAAAAGCATAGGCAAGCTGACCTTTTCCACCACCCGGGGTTGGCCGTTCCTCAGGGACAGTATTCTTTATAATGCCCGTGCCAATGGGGCGGATGCTGCCATTCTTCGCGACACCAACTCCCAGCAACAAACCCGTTTGGTGGCCGTTCCTCCCCGCTTCAATTATATCCCTGTGCCGGGACCCGTCTATCGGAACAAAAAAGGCGAGGTGTATTATGGCACCACCTACATCCCGGACTTTCAGCCGGGATATGTTTTCCCAACCACATGGACCCTCACCTCCATCGATGCAGAAATGATTGTCTTCAAGAAATGACTGCATCCTGCGATCTGGACAACCGCGAACCAATCATCCCGCCAACTGGTGCCACGAAGGTGCTCCTTCACAGCTGCTGCGCACCATGCTCGGGAGAAGTCATGGAGGCCATTCGTGCTTCCGGCCTTGAGATGACGGTTTATTTTTATAATCCCAACATTCATCCTCGAGAAGAATACGAATTACGAAAAATCGAAAATATCCGTTTCGCAGAGCAAATGGGGATTGCCTTTGTTGATGCCGACTATGACACGGATCGTTGGTTTGATCGTGTGAAAGGATTGGAATGGGCTCCGGAACGAGGGGAGCGATGCACGATGTGTTTTGACATGCGTTTTGAGCGCACAGCGCTTTATGCCCATGAACATGGGTTCCCACTCATCACAAGCTGCCTGGGAATCTCCCGGTGGAAAAATTTGGACCAGATCAATGGATGTGGTGTTCGTGCCGCGTCCCGATATCCAGGCATGAATTATTGGACCTTCAATTGGCGAAAAAAGGGGGGAGCCCAACGGATGCTGGAGATTTCCAAGCGTGAAAAATTTTATCAGCAGGAATATTGTGGATGCATTTATTCCCTTCGTGACACCAATCGCTGGCGCTCCTCCAATGGCCGATCGAAGATTGCGCTGGGCGAAAAGTATTATGGCGCTTCGGAGGGCGAGGTATGACCCTTCGCATCTTTGTTGTCGCTTTGGTCCTTGCCTTGTGCGCCGGGGGAGTCACCGCAGCGTTTTTGCTGGACGCTGAAGTGGCCAGAGAGGTGAGATTCTCGCAGGGGAAAGACTGGATGTCCGATCCAATGAGGCTATTTCATTCCCAGGTCAGAAAATGGGGTGACTGGCCATGGCTGATGGTTGCGGGGGGAGTGGGGCTGGGATTCGCCCGGCTGGCCAGGAACCGGCGATGGACCCGCCTCCTTGTTGCGGCGATGCTGGCCTCCACTCTTGCAGGAATCACTGTGAACTTTTCCCGCCTAACCACCGGGCGCACCCGTCCGCGGGCAAGCCCGGAAATTGCCCAGGGTTTTTATGGCCCATGGCACGAAGGAAAACTTCTCATAGGGAATTCCAAATACAACGCTTTCCCCAGTGGCCACACGGCCACCGCCTTCGGCTTCGCCTGGCCGCTGCTCTACGGTTGTCCGCCCGCAGGAGCTGTGGCCATGGGTGTGGCTGCGCTCATCGGTTGGTCAAGCATCATGCTCGGCGCCCATCACCTCTCCGATGTTGTGGTTTCCATTCTGGTCGCCGCCGGCGTTGGTTGGCTTGTTTGGCAGTGGACCGGCCGATCCGGAGAAGCCACATGGGAACGGATTCGTCAGGGGCTGAAAAAAGCAAGAAAGAAGGACTGACCTCCCTCGGACCTCCGTGTTTTTTAGATCTTGGACGTTTTGCCAAGAAGAGAGGCGGATTGCCTCAGTACTTCGCAGAGTTTGTGCTGGGCGAGTGGTTTGGTCAGATAGTCGTCCATGCCTGCGGCCATGCAGGCTTGGCGTTCTTCGGGCAACACATCCGCCGTGAAGGCCACGATGCGGGTTTTGTGGGTCGATAGCTGTGTCTCTTGAATGATTCGGATTTCTTTGGTGGCTTCGATCCCGTCCATCCGAGGCATGTGAAGATCCATGAGCACCAAATCATAGTGATTCGCGTGGAAGGAATCGAGAGCGGCCCGGCCATCGGCCACCAGATCAGGCTGATATCCCAATTTTTCCAAAATCAAGCGGGTGAGTCGGGCATTCACGTTATCGTCCTCAGCCACAAGAATGCTAAGTGGATGTTTGGCCGCGAAGGTTTTGTCCAGACGCATGGGGAGGGGATGACTCAGGTTCTGATGGGATGTTCTTGTGGCGAAGGGAAGATCGAAGGAAAACTCCGATCCGGTGCCAGGAGTGCTTTTGGCTTGGAGAGAGCCGCCCAGGAGGTTGACGAGCAAGTTTGAGATGGCAAGACCGAGACCTGTGCCACCATGTGACCTTGAGATGCTGGCATCGGCCTGGATAAATGGTTCGAAAATGCTTCCCAGTTTTTCAACTGGGATGCCAATGCCAGTATCCCGAACACGAAAACGAAGATGTTTGACAGGAGAGGGGCCAGTCACGGGCTCCACAATCAAGGTGACGGTCCCCTTCTGCGTGAACTTGATCGCGTTGCCAACAAGGTTCATGAGGATCTGACTCAAACGGCCAGCATCGCCGAGCAGTTGAGGGGGTATCTCTTTGGAGATTTCGGAGGTGAGTGTGATGCTTTTGGAGTTTGCCATTCTTGAGAGCAGAGTGACAACGGTCCCGACGGTCTCCCGCGGAGAGAAAGGAGCCTTTTCCAGTTGGAGGCGGCCGGATTCGATGCGGCTGTAGTCCAAGATGTCATTTATGATGCGCAGGAGAGCTTCGCCGCTTTCCTTGATCGTGCGTGTGTGCTCCCTCTCTTCCCAGGGCAAACGCATTAAAAATGCAGGAAAAATAAATACGAATAAAATGTACAAGCTTGAGTAACTCTGGAAGAAGCTTGGGATGCAACAGCCCAACCGCGTCGAAACCCTGAGTTACCACCTGAGCAACATCCCGGAT
>JBGTAR010000117.1:0-70519 GCA_041749815.1 Terrimicrobiaceae bacterium | reverse complement strand
GATCCGGGATGTTGCTCAGGTGGTAACTCAGGGTTTCGACGCGGTTGGGCTGTTGCATCCCAAGCTTCTTCCAGAGTTACTCAAGCTTGTACATTTTATTCGTATTTATTTTTCCTGCATTTTTAATGCGTTTGCCCTGGGCATGCTTCGTCATGGACTTGACAAAAATTATAAGGTAACTATACGGTTACCTAATGGGTTCGTTAACATCATTACCATGCCCTTGCGTTCCAGACGAAGCGGATGAGTTTCTCAGCGTCCCCACGGTTGGCGTGATTGAAAGTGTGGGCCGCTACGAAGGGGATTACCTGGTGCTTGGGGCGGGCGGAAAAATGGGGCTTCATGTTTGCATGATGCTGCGCAAGGCGCTGGCTGAAGCCGGGAAAACGGCCCGGGTGGACGCTGTATCGCGTTTTCGGAGCGTCCACGATGCCGAAGAGTTCACGCGGGCCGGAATTCCAACCCGGGCGTGTGATTTGACCAATTTCTCCGAATTGGAATCCCTGCCGCAGGCAGAGAATATTATCTTCATGGCAGGTGCCAAGTTCGGCACATCGGGTCAGCCGCACATTTTGCAGAGAATGAACGTTGAGATGCCAGGCATGGTGGCCCGCGTTTTCAGGCAGTCTCGCATCACAGCTTTTTCAACGGGCTGCGTGTATCCCTTCGCCGCCGTGGATACGAAAGGTTCCAGCGAACGTTCTGCCACTCAGCCGAACGGTGACTACGCAGAATCCTGCTTGGGGCGGGAGCGGGCATTCCGGCTTTCCGCAACCGAATCGGGCACACGTCTTTCACTCATCCGCCTGAACTATT
This sequence comes from Terrimicrobiaceae bacterium, assembly GCA_041749815.1. Taxonomy (GTDB): domain Bacteria; phylum Verrucomicrobiota; class Verrucomicrobiia; order Chthoniobacterales; family Terrimicrobiaceae; genus JAJTZA01. The sequence continues at coordinate 69,703 of JBGTAR010000117.1, read as the reverse complement.
CTGTGGAGTTTCGATATGGGGTTTTGCTGGACATCGCTGAAAAGGTTCTGCGTGACGAGCCGGTAGATGTGACTATGGGCCATGTGAACCTCATCTGGCAAAAAGACGCCATCGCGCACTCCCTCATGGCCCATGAATTGGCCGATAGGAACCCTTTTGTTCTCAATGTCACCGGACCCGAGGTTTTGAAGGTGCGGGACTTGGCCCAACGATTCGGAGAACTTTTCGGACACGAGCCGCGCTTTATTGGCGAAGAGGAGGAGACCGCGTGGCTAAGCGACGCCTCCCTTTCCCACCGCCTTTTCGGACTTCCTGAAACACAGATTGAACAAATGATCGAGTGGACTGCCGCGTGGCTACGGGAGGGGCATCCCACATTCAACAAGCCAACCGGATTTGAGAAACGTGATGGAAATTTCTGATCTACGCTCTCACTTGATGGCCGGACAAGCAATTCCCGCTCTACCGTTGGCCTTGGATGAAAAGCGGCAATGGTCAGTTCAGCACGAACTCGCGCTTGTGCGTTATTACTTTGAGGCAGGCGCAGGGGGACTGGCTGTGGCGGTGCATTCCACGCAGTTTGAAATCCGAGAGCCGCAGCATGGTCTGTTCGAGCGTGTGCTTAAGCTAGCCAGCGAGGAAGCAACACACCTCCGGCAGAAAGCGAACCGTCCCTTTGTCCTCATCTCCGGAATCTGTGGAAAGACCTCGCAAGCGGTCGAGGAAGCTCAGCTGGCACGCTGCCTGGGCTACGATGCCGGTCTGCTTAGCCTAGCAGCATGGCGAGGGGCGAATATTCCAGAAATCCTCGATCACTGTCGTGAAATCGCGAAGCACATCCCTTTGGTTGGGTTTTACCTCCAGCCAGCGGTTGGAGGGGTTATTCTGCCCTTTGATTTCTGGCGGGCCTTCGTGGAAATACCCGAAGTGGTCGCGATCAAAATGGCACCGTTTAACCGCTACCAAACAATCGACGTGATCCGCGCCCTAGCCGCTTCAGGCCGGAACGACGTCGCGCTATACACCGGCAACGACGACAACATCATTCTCGATTTATTAACAAATTGGACATTTGAGGAAACGCATCGTTACATCTCTGGCGGGTTACTTGGGCAGTTTGGGGTTTGGACGAAGCGGGCCGTGGAACTTCTCGAAGAACTGAAAAGGGACCGACAAAAACAGAGCATAGCCTCCTTCTGGCTGGCAAGGAATACTGCCCTCACGGATGCCAACGCCGTGATTTTTGATGCGGCCAACCATTTCCGAGGGTGCCTGCCCGGCATTCACGAGGTCTTGCGTCGGCAGGGATTGTTGCCCACCACTCATTGCTTGAACCCGCATGAGGTGATGTCGCCAGGACAAGCGGAGGAAATCACCCGCGTGTCACTCGCCTACCCATGGTTGACAGATAATGAATTTGTAGAAAAGAACCTGGATCGCTGGCTCTCGGAATGAGCGACTTTTCCGCCTTCGAAATCATCGGACCACCAATGACCGGCCCCTCCAGCTCGCATACGGCCGGAGCCGTCAGAATCGGATTGGCCACGCGTGCCCTGCTCGGTGAACAACCAACCCGCGCAAAGATTGAATTGCATGGGTCTTTCGCCGCGACAGGCGCGGGGCACGCGACGGACAGAGCCTTGGTCGCGGGCTTGCTAAACTGGCTGCCCGATGATTCACGCATCAAAGATTCATTGCTCTTCGCAGAGGAGAAGAACTTACGCATCGTGTTTCAGTGCGCTGATTTCGGCGAAGATGTCCATCCGAACTCCGCCCGGCTGACAGTTGTATCAGTTGACGAAAAGACATTCTGCACAGTCACAGCCGCCTCCACCGGCGGCGGCGGCATTCAGATTCTTGTCATTGACGGGTTCGCCGCGCGAGTGGATGGCTGTCTGTTCGCCCTCGTTATGTGGCACAAGGACAAACCTGGATTTCTTTCCAAGATCACAACGATCCTCGCCAGTGCAGCTATCAATATCGCTACCATCCGCACCACGCGCAAAGGCCGGGATGGCGATGCGCTCACCTTAGTGGAAACGGATGAATCAGTTCACGCAGATTGCCAGAGCCTGCTGGGCCACTTGCCGGAAACCAAAAAATTGCGCGAAATCCCCAAACTGGTTTATTGAACAATGCAAGAGCCGCCGTCAACGGACTACAACAACGCCGCGCAACTTTGCGATCTTGCGGAAACGAATGGCTGGCCGTTGTGGAAAGTCGCGCTCGCACGCGAATCCCACCTGCAGAGATGCGATGAGGAGCAATTGCTGAAACGCATGGCCGGGCATTATCGCATAATGCGTCAGGCTGTGCGCGACGGCCTCCAAATCAAAGTCTTGTCAGTGAGCCGACTTTCGGGAGGAGACGCCCACCGCTTGTTCGAATACTCCTCATCCGTAGGGCCGCTTTTCGGTCCACGATTCTCTAAACTCGCTGCTTATGGATTTGCGGTGCTGGAACACAACGCTCAATTCGGACGGATCGTCGCCACTCCCACGGCCGGCTCCTCGGGTATCCTACCTGCCTGTCTGATCGACTTGGAGGAAAACGAAGGTCTGGACGAAAATGGGGCGGCGAAGGCCTTGTTCACGGCCGCTGCCATCGGCATCGTTATAGGAAAAAATGCCAACTTTTCCGGTGCTCTCGGAGGCTGCCAAGCCGAGGTGGGCAGTGCATCCTGCATGGCCGCTGCAGCAGTGGCAGAAGCCCGTGGAGGCACGCCGAAGCAGGCTTGTTCCGCAGGGGCCTTCGCCCTGATGAATACCCTTGGTATGGTCTGCGATCCCATTGGCGGATATGTCGAAGTGCCCTGCGTAAGTCGAAATGGAATGTTCGCCGTCCATAGCATGCTGGCCGCCATGATGGCGCTGGCCGGGGTTCGCTGCGTTGTGCCGCTCGACGATGTGGTGCTGGCCATGCGGGATATTGGGCGGCGAATGCCCCGAGCTCTCAAGGAGACCTCCGAGGGCGGACTGGCTCTCACTCCAACGGCAAAGGAACTTCCACCAGCAGGCCTGTTTCCCCAAGATGCAGCATGATAACTTTATGGAAAGCCCGCTCTGGTTTCCCCGCACCGAACCATCATGCAAGCCAGTTGATGCCGATCGGCATCCAGCGTTCCCTATCTTCCTTCATTTTCAGAATCTAAACAAGCTGGCTCAAACGAGAAAGCTGGGGGTCGAACTTGAGAAGACTGTCCACTTCTACTGGCTCACCCGTGGACATCGATTGATTGGCTGCAGCGCCAATGAGCAGGGAGGCAGCGCCTTGTTCATGACCCGCGCTACGCATCAGAGGATCCGGCAACGGATTCCGGGAAAACATCTGATCTTGAAGGAGAGGATCTCCTCCACCATGCCCACCTTCGAGCTTGGCAATCTCGATATCAATGGGGGGAGCGAACATTTTCTGTAGAGTGAGCCTCATCGAAACCCCGCCATCCGGGCCGATCTTCTGCTCACCCGTGATTACGTGGGTTGTATGATCCTCCACATAGTCAATCCGGCCACGGTCCCCGGAGATGGAGGCGCGGAAACCTTCCCGCGGGCAGTAGGCATTCAGAGAATACGAAACCGCAGCTCCGGTGCGGTATTTGATGATCAGGCTCATGGTGTCCTCAATGTCGATGCCGTCCCGGAAAACGTTACGGTCACGGATGTAGCCTGTTTCATTTTCCGCGTTCAGATAGAGTCCCCGTAGAGCCATATCGCTTTCCAGCGTCATGCAAAAGGGATCGATTTGCGCCTCCTCCACGCCAGTATAACGGGCATAGCGCGTCAGTGACTCGTCTCCTCTTTCTATTGCATTTTTCTTTCCGTAAAAAACGAGATCTCCCAAGGCAAAAACCTTCGAGGGAATCCCATCAAGCCACCAATTGATCAAATCAAAGTGATGGGTCGACTTGTGAACAAGCAGTCCCCCGGAATATTCTTTCTGACTGTGCCAACGCCGGAAGTAGTCAGCACCGTGAGTGGTGTCCAGGAGGTATTCAAAATCAATGTGCCGCACCCTCCCGATCTCTCCCCGGGCAATCAAATCGCGAACCTTGCTCGCCCCCGGCCCCCATCGTAGATTGAAGGTCGTGCGGACTTTGCGACCGGTTTGTTCGACCGCAGCAAATATGGCCCGGCATTTTTCGGCGTCCGTTGTCAGCGGCTTTTCGGAAATGACATCCGCTCCGTATTCCAGACTTTTAACAATATAAACGTGATGGGAATAATCCGGTGTACACACGATAACAACATCGGGATTTTGCTCACAAAGCATGCGGTCGAACTCCGCGTAGGCAGGGACTGGTGGGATGTTATAGGCACGAGCAAGCCTTTTCTGGTGGTAAGTGCGGCGGACTTCGCTGGGATCGCAAATACCGACCAGTTCGGCTTCGTCGCAAAACCGGCTGACGATGGGATCGATAAACATGGGGATCCGACCACCCGTTCCCACTGCCGCATATTTAATTTTATTCATAAAAATATCAGCGTCCTCCGCTTTTGAATTCCATTCTACTGAGACGCTTAAGTTGGATTAGGGCAAAACCGATGAGTAGCGACCCGAGAATCCAAGCCATGGCCGTCGCTGGTCCGAATTGCAGAAACATGAATGCTTGGTAAAAAATCCTCAGCGCGGCCACTTCGGTGATCCCATTCGGTCCACCAGCGGTCATGATGAGAATGTTCTGCGAGGCCTGAAAGGCGGCCATAACCGCACCGACGAAATTGATTATGATCAGCGGCATCAGGGCGGGTAACACGATGAGTTGGGTTTTTCTAAAAAATCCCGCGCCGTCGATTTCCGCAGCCTCGAATTGTTCTTCTGGAATCGTCTTCAATGCGGCTAGGTAAATCAAGCAACCGGGACCTGCGCCCGCCCAGACTCCGGGTAGCACGCAGGAGAGCATGGCAAGATTGGGATCCTCAGGCCAGGCGCGATGCATGGAAATCCCGAGCAGGTTCAGGGTTTCATTAACCATGCCATTGGCTCCGAAAAACTGTTTCCACAAAATGAAGACCGCTGTGCCGGTCAGCAATGCGGGCAAATAATAGACCACCCGGAAAAGCAGGGTATGGCGAGGAGTGAGATGGAGGAAATAAGCCAGGACGATCGGCGTGGCGAAACCAACTGTCAGCATCCAAAACGCAAAGTGAAAAGTTGCCAACATGGAGGTCCAAAACCGGGCATCGAACAAAACGTTGGCGAAGTTGTCGATGCCCACAAAGGTCGAACGCAGCAGAAGCTGGTAATCGAGCAGGGACATCCATGCGCCCCGAACAAGAGGCACATAACTCCAGAGCAAGGCCAGACCCACCGGAATCGCAAGCATCCCCCACGCCACCATTACCTGCGAGCCCCTAGCTCGCGAAGTCGCTCGCCCGGCATGGGCAAACGACTGAAAGATGGCACGCCCGACAAACCCGAAGGCAATCACCATGATGGCCACTACGATCCAAGCCACAGTCCGGCGAGTCTTCATTTTTTCTGGAGATACAATGCCTAACATGCGCTCGTTTGTCTCGGCCACCGCATTTTGCAAGATGGTTTTAATCTCCCTCTGCATGGCGGGTCGGTCGCCCGCTGACCATGCAATCGCCATGGCAGGGCTAAGAAGGATCTGGTCGAGAGGATATGTCATTTCCAGGTAAACCAGGTCGCAGTTTTTTCCGTAGGGCTCGGGTTTGCCGCCAGCAATCGCCAAGTCGATCTCTTTCTCCAAACCCGGCTCTCCCATGTCGGCTAGCGCGGTGTAGCCAAAGCGGCGCAGATCGGAGGGGTTGATCTGGTTCACCATTCCGAGTTCAACGAGCGTGGAGGTGCGGATGCGTTGGGCCTCATCGCTGCCGAAAAACTCGATGAACTTCCATGCTGCCTCCCGCACATCAGGATCTTTGACACCTGAAAAAATACCCATCATCCGCGCATTAATTTCGGCCCCGCGAAGGCCGGTGGGACCGATCGGCACTGCGCCAAAACCCCAAATGTTTGGATCGAAAGCCATCGAGTTGCCAATATAATTAAAAACCATACCAATTCGCCGACTTTCACTAGTACGCATGAGTTCGCTCGCGTTGCCCCTGGAGGCGACGCGTTCGCCCTCCACCAGTCTGTAGTAATATTCAAAGGCCGTCACTGCCTCATCGGAATCGAATATTCCCCGCCAGTCGTTCGGCCCCACTTCTTTCACCACGTCTCCACCAGCAGACCAGAGGAAACTCATGAGATTCCATGACGCCTGCTGTCCCATCGACAAAACGAGGCCTTTGTTTCGGGAATCCATCTCGTTAATTTTGCGAGAAAACTCAACCAACTCCTCCCAATCGCGCGGCCCCCTCAGGGGCAGCCCGGCCTCCCGGAAAAGGGGCCGATTAAAGTAGAGGCCCATAACCAAATATTGGATGGGCAATGCGTAACAATGAGGGACTCCGTCCGGACCGGGTCGCCGCACCACCGGCTCCACCTGCGGCAGGATGCGCTTGTTCTCCCAATCTGGATTTTTGCGCATCTCGGCTTCGATAAATTCGTCTAGTGGATAAAGAAAACCCTGCCGAACGTAACTGTCAATTTTACGAAAATTGACATACAAGACATCGGGTGCGATGCCTCCTGCGATCATCATGAGTGGTCCGATTTCCTCCCCCAGGCCCTCGACTTTCAAACTGCTCAGCGGCTGAAGAACGATCCCGGGGTGACGACGGCGAAACTCCTGCAGCACGCGGATATTGGCGAGGTCGGCTGGCGATCCCGATGTGCCGGAAGGAAGGCCAAACACGCGTACGGTAGTGGTTGGAGACGTTGGAGTTGCTTCGGCCGGCACGTCTGCTAGCAGGAGGGCGGCAAGAAAGAGGGGGACAATCATTTTTCGCTTGGCACCACGATTCCGCGGAGGATGACGTTTTGAGCAAACAAATACACCACAAGGGTAGGAACAGCGGTAATCAAAAGCGACGCATAGACAATACCGGGGCCTGCCGTCTGACGAAGTTGATAGACCCAAACCATTAGGGTCCACATCTCCTGGTCCGGAGCAAGGATCAGAGCAAAGAAAAAGGCACTGTAGGCTGCGATAAAAGCGTTCAACGCAATTACAGCAAGGATGGGCTTCGACAGATTCATCGTGAAACCCCAGAAAATTTGCCACTCGCTGGCTCCGTCGATATCAGCTGCCTCGTAGAGTTCCTTGGGCAGGCTGTCGAAAAAACCTTTTAGCAGAAAGATGGAAAAACCATTCACCAACCCAGGCAGAACCAACGCCCCAAACGTGTTAAGCAAGCCCAGTTCCTTGATCTGCAAAAAATTTGGAATCATCGCGACCTCGGCTGGAAATGCGATAGTCGCCAAAAAAAAGAGTAGGACTTGGTAACTCTGCCTAAGCCGGAAGCGGGACAAGGCATATGCCGCCATGGGGTTAATTGTTAGAGCGCCGATCACGGTCAGAACCACCAGGATCGCGGTGTTGCGAACGCCGTTTCCTTGGATCATCACTTCATCCAACACATACACGTAATTTTGAATGGCGAACTGCCAGCGCCAGAATCCTTTCGTGGCTTGAAAATTACGCCAATCCACCTCCCGCTGGGGGATTCGGGCTTCGGGAAAACCGCGCTGCGCCGCCCAATCTGCAAAGGTATGGTCCACACTTCCCACCTTCAATTGTTCGGGTTGCGACACACTGCGAATGAAGTCCACCCGGTTCCTTCCACTGGATTCCAAGGCCTTCTCACCATCTGGAGTGAGGTTGACCAAGCCAGGATTGAGCATTTCCCGCACGAACCGGATCCATGGCTCCTCCCCTACTTCCGGCACTGTTGCGGGAAAGGGAACTTCTGAATAGGAGGAAAACGAAGTTCCTGTCGCTGAGTTATAAGCCGCCACATCCTCCCCAAAAAGCCGTGGCAAATAAACAGCTCGGTAATACCCCCCCACATCCCAAGCCAAGCGCCGGTCAGACGGCAGCGTTACTAGATATTCCGCGAGTTTATTTTGTAATGGCGTCTCCACATCGACGAGACTGATGCGGCTTTGACGTGGTGGAAGAATTTCCGTGGCCTGGGTCACTTCCAGAAGCAAATCTGCATTTAGCCGATCAAGGTTGTTTCCATATTGCGCCATCAACCAAATACGGAACTCCCGGTTTTCCAGAGCTGCATCCCTGCGGGTCGTTCGGGTGAAGGCCAGTCCAGCCTCGTTGGGAGTCAGTCCCTTGGTGGCGACAAACTCATCCCATAATTTCAGCCTTTCCAAATTCGCTGCCTCCACCGACGGAGTGGGAGGATTGTAAAAATCGAGCGAGGGGTCTGACCACGCCATTTTGAAATTTTCAATGTCACCTCCGTAGCGTGCGTCCACATAGCGACTCCAAAGCGCCTTATCGCTGACAAGGAACTTGGGATAAAATGAGACACTCTCCAAATCGTAAACGCCCGACATGGAGGCGGAGAAAGTGATCATCAGGGGCAGGATCATGGTAAGTGCCCCTGCCGCCAGCAGCACATAGATCCCATTGAGCAGGACGCGGACCGAAGGCGAGCGTTTTGATATTGGTGAAAAAAAACTCATCGTCGCACGGGCCTCCCCGGCTTAGTTCTCATCGAGGATATCTGGCAAAAGGCTGGCGGATTCCGCGTCGAGATAAAGTGTGCAATGGCCCTGATTCCGAAGGTGGGATCCGGGACAAGCCGTGCCAATCGGGCCAGTCAGAAATCTTTTTACCGCTCCCGCCTTGCGCTTTTCTGGAACAATGGCAAGCATGCGAGCAACCCGACATAGAGCCGGTATTGTCAGCGTAATGGCATATTGCGGCACGAATTCCGCATCGGGAAAATGCCCTTCTCCGACCTGCTGCAGGCGGCAGGCTTCGTCTAACTTTACAATCTTAACCAAGCGGTCGTCTTCAAAATTGGCCACCGGAGGATCATTGAAGGCGAGATGTCCGTTCTCCCCGATGCCCAGGCAGCACAAGTCGATGGGCTGGGCCGCCAGCAGGCCTGCGTACCGCTCGCACTCCTTGAATGGCTCCAGCGCATCACCCTCGATGTAATGGAATGCTCTGGGCCTTACTCTGGCTTCTACACGCTCCTTCATGAATTTCCGGAAACTGGCCGCATGCGTTTCCGGCAGCCCAAGATATTCGTCCATGTGGAACAAGGTGATTTTTGACCAATCCAGTGTCCACTCCCTGCCTTGGCCCGCAATCAATGCCTCCAAAAAAGCGATCTGCGAGTTGCCCGTAGCCAAGATTGCCGCTGCCTCCCCGCGCGCCTCCAGCGATTCGCCCAGTTGGGCCGCAGCCAGGCGCGCTGAGGCTTGAGCCATTTCGCTGATGTTGGAGTGGACGGAAACGGTCAGTTCGCCGTAGCGAAATTTTTTGATCAGGCTTGAAGACATAAAGATTTTCTTTCTAAAAAAATAGCACGTGATAGTTATCGCGATCTCATGTCGGACTCAAGCGAAAAAAAACATCCCTGGATCATCCCGTCATCGCCGGAGGGGACGGCGATAGTGCGTCACTATCGTGACGGTTCTTCCTGGGTAGCCGTATGGGATTCGACCGGTCTGATTAAACTTGATCCGGCCCTGACAGAAGCGGATACAGACCTATGGATCGCGCCTGCCCTGTTCGACCTTCAGGTCAACGGTTATGCCGGAACGGACTTTCAAAAGGAATGCAATAGGGAGGCCCTTCGCCGGGCCGCCCAGGCTTTGCATTCCGATGGCTGCCAGCGCGCCCTGCTCACACTCATCACCTGTCCATGGGATCATATGCTTCAAAAAGTCGCCCGCCTGCGGGAAGTCGTGCAGGGAGACGCGGACCTAGTTCGCGCCTTCCCAGGATGGCACTTCGAGGGGCCATTTCTTTCCGACCAACCTGGTTTCAGCGGGGCGCATGAGCCCCGGTGGATGAGCGATCCCTCACCGGAACAGATACGGGACTTAAAAACCATTGTGGAAAATGATCCCGTCATCATGACATTCGCGCCCGAACGAAAAAACTCCGTCGAGGCGATTGCTGGGGCGGTGGGTTGCGGTTTTGTGGTTAGCTTTGGTCACACTGACGCGAGCGCCGCTCAATTGCACGCTGCTATCGAAGCGGGCGGCCGTGTCTTCACCCATTTGGGAAACGGTTGCCCGCAAAAGCTCGACAGGCATGACAACATCCTTTGGCGTGTGCTGGACGAGACAAAACTCACGGCTGGAATTATCCCCGACGGCGATCATGTTTCGCCATCGTTGTTCCGTCTCCTTCATCGGGCGCTTGGGCCCTCCCGCGTTTATTGGACCACCGATGCCATTGCAGCGGCTGGCGCTCCGAATGGCCGATATTCCCTTGGAGAAATCGAGTTTGATGTGGGGCCGGATCGGGTGGCTCGGAATCCCAAGACCAACAGTTTCGCAGGTTCTGCGTTGGAGCCTATTGAAGGCATTCGACGCGGCTCGCGTATGCTCGGTCTGCCTTGGCAGAAAGTGTGGGACTATTTTTCCACTCAACCTGCCCAGGTAATGAGTCTTCCAGGTGAACTCGCCCCCGGCTCGCCCGCGGGTTTCTGTCTGCTCAGGGAAAGTTAGTTGATTGTTTTTCTGCGACCGGGCGTTCATTATTTTCGCTATCACATGGCCACCACCCAAGCTCAAATTGCCAAAAAACTCGGGCTATCGCGCTCGACAGTGGCCGCCGTCCTAAACCCGCATTCCACGGTAAAACTGCGGACCGCAACTAAGAATCTTGTTCTGCGCGAGGCAAAAAATATGAACTACCGACCGCATCGTTACGCACAGATTATGCGGGCAGGTAAAAGCGGATTGATCGGGATTTTCCACTTTGGCGGCCTTGCTCAGGTTGCCGCCGAGCGCGTCTGGCATGCCTCTCACGCGATCAAGGAAGCGGGCTATCAAGTCCTGGCCAATGACGCTTCCTGGTCTCCGGGGGGTGTGAAAGCCGGTTGCGAGGCCATGATGGACGCACGGGTTGAGGGTGTGATCGTCGCCGGATTAAACGATCCACTCAGCGTGATCGAACTGAAAATTTTCCAGTCGGCCAGGATCCCCATTGTTACCCTTAGTGGCAATGAACTTCCCGGAACCCCTCAAATTCGAGCCGATGCTCAGGATGCCTTTGAACGACTAACCCGGCATCTCATCACTCTTGGCCGCAAACGGCTCTTGCTGCTGTTCTCACTGACCCATCACATTCAGCAGGGGGCTTATATCTGGGCCGGTGTCGAGCGCCTCAAGGGCTTTAAGAATGCGCTGGCTGCAGCAAAGGGACGGGAGACGGATCGGTTCCTCTCAACGCGTAGTGGTATCCAGGGAGTGATAGCCGGATTGGAATTTGTTTCGGACCGCTTCGATCCATTTCGACAATCTCGGGAGGCGACACTGGATCTTCTCGCACAACACCCGCTGCCTGATGCGATTATTTGCGGCAATGACGACTGGGCCATAGGTGCTCTCTCCGCCTTACGTGAAACCAAGCTCAAAGTGCCCCGCGATGTAGCGGTCACGGGTTTCGACAACACTGCGGTTTGCTCCTATCTCGATGTGCCCCTGACCACCGTGGCCCAGCCCAGCCGGGCCATGGCGGAGCGGGCTGTCGAACTTGTGCTGAAAAAAATCCAGGGTCGACGCATTCCCTCCGCTCCCATCAAGTTTCCTTGCGAACTGATTATTCGCTCCTCCTGCGGAGCTCGCTCCTTTACCACTTCCGGCTGACCCCCAAATCTCACTACCACATATTGGACGCTACATGACGGGCAGAAAAAGGTTCTTTCATAGTGCAATGCAGGCCGAAATAAAAATTCCCAATTCCATTATTGTTACATAATCTGACACGTGTTGCATCTGGCATGCAAGCCGCAAAACACCAATGAAAAGCAGGAATCTCAGCCCCCTTAAAATGTTTATGGAGATTGCAGGTCAGGGATTTCCTCAGTTGCATTTCCCTGATTGCGGCGTCAATTTTACAGACTGGAAGGCCGCAGCCATGCCTGGAGTCTTGCAGACGCTGGGGCAATGGCCTGACCGCGTGGATGCTGACGCCGACCTTGTCGCGGAATGGATTGACAGGGGGGTACGCAAAAGACGCTATCTGATTGATGTGGCGCCGCATATTTCCGCAGCGCTGCAAGTCAACTTCGCTGAAAATGTTGAAGGTCCGCAGCCTGGGCTGCTTTGCTGGCACGGTCACGGGGAACACGGCAAGGACACCGTCATGGGAAATGCTTCAAACGAAGCTGTGCGAGACCAGATCAGAATTTACAACTACGATTACGGCCACCAAATGGCAGTAGCAGGTTTCGCGACCTTTGCCATTGACTGGATTGGCTGCGGAGAGCGCAACGACAATGCGAAACCACACTTCTTTAATCACGATCATGGACGCGATTGGTGCAATATCTACTATTTGCATGCAACCATGCTTGGCATGACCAGCCTTTCTATCAACCTTGCGCACGGGCGGGCGGCCACGGATTTTGTCTGCTCCCTGCCGGAGGTGGACGCATCGCGACTTGGAGTGATGGGACTGAGCGGGGGCGGCACCATGGCTCTTTGGAGCGCTCTTACCGATAAACGCTTCCGAGCCGTGGAGATCATTTGCTACAGCGACCTGTGGGAACGCTTTGGTATTCGTGACCTGAATTATTGCGGCATGCAAGTGGCTCCCGGCCTTCTTAAATTGGTAGATCTCCCGGACCTTCAGGGCCTGCTGGCCCCGCTTCCTTTGCTTATAGATATTGGTGCACAGGATACCTGCTTCCACATCGATAACGCCATGGAGTGTTTCCGGCAGGTCAAGGCGATCTATGAAGCTGCTGGAGCCAGCGATCGGCTCATGCTCGATTTTTTCCCCGGTGGGCACGCCTGGGGAGGTAACGCTTCCCGGAATTTTTTCGCCCACCACCTTGCGACCGCTTCGGCAGGACCAGCATGAGCGTTCAATAAAACAACCACGAGCACGCAAGTGAGTGGGACTCGCGGTTGGCTTTCTTCCCAATCGCTGTCTTAATCAGATTGATAGCGGCTTAATCTGGAGAGTGGGGGAGGATCAGTTCGTCCTCATCTGCAAACCCCAACCGGATATGGTCTCTCTCCATTTGGACCAAAGGAAGCGCTCGGCTGATTTCTTGGTTTTCATCTTGGACGGCAAGAGCCAGAACATTGCATTGGAACTCTGTTCCTTCTGCGATCAAGCGGGACGTCCGGTCCCCCCAATAGAGCTCGTGGGCAACGAGCGATTCCTCTGCCGCTTGGGACAATTCGCCATAAATCATGCGCGGAATTTCCGGTTGGCGCCGAGATTTTTGCATAAGATGGAATTCCCCGTCTCCTGCCAGGGGAACAATCCTCAGCGATTTATTGACGGTGATAGGTCCTCGGCCCAAGCTGTGCCAAGTGTCCTCCTCAGCCTGTGGAAAGCAGCGCTTGGTAGAGCCTGTCACGAGATGGAGTTCATTCCCGTTGAAATAATCAGCGGCCAGCCGAATTTGAAGGCTCAAATTATCATCAACTTCGATTTCCTGGAACGCCATACACCGATCCACAAAAACGACCGGATGCCCCGGCATGCAAACGATGGTCAGCCATTGCCGGACAAGGGGACGCATATTGCGCTTATTCTCCCATGCACCCAAGTGAAACAGCGCTTGAAATAGGAACCCACCTCCATCAAAGGACTTAATTTTGCGCCACTGCAGATTGCGGAGGAATTCTTTGGGCCAGATCGATTCTTTTGGGTTGCCCCAATAAAACCAGGGTTCGATGTCTTGAGCGGCACCGCGAACAGCGAGCCGCCCGGTGGCTTGAGCATTCCATTTCAGAAGGTGAGGGTCGCGAAGCGGAACAAAAAGGAATTGGCCACCGCCTCGATAGGTGTTCCACGAGAAAGAAACAAATGCTTTGGTATCCCGGTGCCAGACAACGGAGGTATCTTCATCCAATACATCGCCAGCAGTGGATGCGTGGAATTCCTCTTCGTCAGCCGCTAGTGGCAAATCTGGAAGCCGCTCAAGCATCCAGAGAGATTCGGCGAGGGTGAGGCCTTCAATCCCCTCGTACCAGGCATACCGATTAGGAAAAAGGACTCGCTGTGTCACCATGCGGTCGGCTTGGACCAAGCCGCCATTGCGGCTTTGCTGGCTTTCGATCAACCCTAAATACTCTACTGCAAACCGTGAAGCATTGACATCCTGGAAATGTCCCGCGGCAAAGATCGAAGCGGAAAGCAGGCGGGTGTTGCCATATCCGTAAAGGTTCCAATCATACCCCGAAGGATAAATCAGCCGACCGTTGTGCAGGCAAAGTTGCATCAAACGAGCATAAATCTCCTGCCAGTGAAGAAGACATGCTTCACCAACCCCGGGTTCGTTTGAGGATGCCCGGTCCATAAGCTGGGCTAAAGCCAGTGAAGCCAGCGGCCAAGCCATGTAACCGGGATGCAGGAAATAGTGGTGCGACTGAAGGAATGCCGACGTGAAATTTGCTCCACAGTGCCAATCAGCCAGTGGACGTCCGTTTATGGTCTGTGAACTAGTGCGATCCTCCGGTATGCCGGTTGCGTTAATCGCATGTGCAATGGCCGATTCCGTCCAGTCGCTGTGATTAGGATTCTCTGGAGTCCGCCACCTGGCAGCCACAAGAAGAGTTGTAGCCCACGCCATTGATTCTCCATTTGAATCTCGTCCATAAAAGCCGGGCTCCCTACGGTTGTTGTAAGGGTAGGAACTGATGGCACCCGGCGGCAGATTGCTGTGGAAGTCGGCTTCCCATATGAGGATGCGTTCCAGCATTGCACGGTGGTTTGGGTCCAGGCCATCCCACATTAACGCTCCGGAGATTGAGGGAAACAGGTTTGCGTGCCAGTCGTTGCCGTCGCTCATGGTTGCTCCCCAAATCGAGCCGGCGGGAAATTCAGTGCCCGGCGAGTTGCACACGTGAGTGACCAAGCTGTATCGAACGAGACCAGAGAGCTTGCATCCATGCTGCAATGTCTTGTTCTTGCGGTGCATCCAATAAGCCACAGCCGTCGCAGCAAATTGATCTCCGGCCACGGCATCGAAAGGCACGTCCCGGTCCGTTCGGATCGGAGTGAGGGTATAATAATCACCGAATCCTACGGGGTAAAGGATCTGCTCTAAGCCGATCACCCACCTCGTAAGAGCCTCGTCTAGCCGGATGCCAATTTCAGTTGAAGTGCTCATAATTTGTGATTTTGGAAATGCTGTCGTGTTGCCTTTGGTAGCTTATCGAAAGACGGGGCGATGATCTTTAACGCCGTTTCTCGCAAGACTTTTCTTTTCTCTTCCTCTGTAAGTCTTGAAAAAACCACCCAACCAAGCTGTTGGCGAGGGTCACGCATGGGCAGGTCGCTGCCATAGGTTACCCGATCTGCTCCTAGGTGGGTCACCAAGTAGTCGATAATCCCACAGGGAACCGGAGTGAGTGTGATTTCCGCATAAACATTCGCATGCTTCATGATAGAATCGATAGCCATATCTGCTACCGCATAACTTTCACCGCAATGATAGACGACCCACCTAACATTAGGATATTTTTCAGCAAGAAAATCGATCTCTTTAAAATCGGATCTCACACGGTGAATGCCTGCGTAAAATCCTTGTTCGTTCCCATAGGCCCACCAAGGCGCGTAGCAGGGATCGCTGTATTCCACTCCAAATCGAACGTAAGGCTTCATGCCAATAAAGCGCGAGTCGGAATAAACTGACCGAATCTGGGTTTCCATCTCTGACTCCGAGAAGTGAGTTGGAGAGAAAGAGGCCAGTCCCCAGAAACCCGGGGGACTGGCATCAAGAGCAGCACGAGTGCAGCGATTTCCTTCTAAGATGTCGCAGCCGACCGTCCCATTCCAGCTCATGAAACCGCCACCTGAGCAACCGATACGCTGAAGCATAGCATGAACACCGAGAGGACCCCCCCGGTGCATTCGAAACGACCCCCCAGCCCCGTGCAGCCCCTCATCAAGGATGTGCATGTGCATGTCAAGGAACGGAATCGGCAAAGGCAATCCCTCTCGGACGGCCTTCATAAATACATCCTCATTATGATTGTCTGCTGCGGGAGGAGCTTCTCGCCTAAGGAGTCGGAGTATGTTGCCTCCTGCGATTTTTTGCTTAGCCTGAGTCGGGACTGTTGCGAGATCCACAAAGGCACGGTGGGCACCAGCTGACATCTGGGGTGCGTTGCTTCCAAAAATTAACTGATTCTCCAAACCTTCGCCAACCAATTCCTCCAAACCATAGTGGATTTGAAACAGATCAAAAGTCAGGTGCAGGTTTCTGTGGGCACGGACCAATGGGAGGACCTTGCGCTGCTCTTCCCAATGCGCTCCCGTGAGGACCACTGGAAGGGTGGGAAAGTTATCGAGAATTTCCTCAAGATCGCGGTATGTAGCAAACTCGGAGCGGGAAAAAAAGGTCGGAACCGCTGCCCCGGCAAGTCCGTTGAAAAGGCGATGCGATTCTCGTGAATAAAGCTCCCATCCATTTGTCAAGGGATGAACATGAACTGCGGAGACACCGCTTTCCCGCATTTTCGATAGCAATGTTCCCACGTCTGGAAATTCGTCCCCCTCGGGCATCACGTTCCACGCCGGAGCAAACTGCGGCGTGCTTTCCAAGCTCCTGACCAACCGGAGGTTTTCGTGCATCGCATCGTAGTTGACACACATTGTTGACAGAACCAAAGCTCCTGAGATGGAGCAATGTGCCAATTCACGCTCTAGTTCCTCTAGTCTCCATGGATGGGCCGCGTGTTTATTTGCTCGGGGGCCGACCCTGGTCAAGGCGTCAAAATATAAAACTGGATCGTGAGACTGTATATCTGAGCTCATAGTATCTGCACTCCTGTTTGCGACGTCGTTGCCGAAACTGGTGGCTGATAAAACACTCCTACATGGAGAATAGCTTCTTTACAATGGAGTAGAAGCGCATCCATTTGTTGTTTTCACGCATGCCACCACCTCCCATTTTACGCTTTGATCTGATTTCGTTGCTGTCGGTTCGACATGGCAGCGAGCAAAGGCTGTCCGTGCCTCAATATAACTGTGACCATCATCTGGTTCACACTCTGCGCGGCCAGGGCTGGCTGCAGCTTGGCGGTAAAATGTATGAGGCCACCCCGGGGTCGGTTATTGCTTTGCCTCCCTTCACCCTGGGGACCTTTACGAAGATCGCCGGGATACCTTGGGAGATGCTCAATATTCACTACAGTCTCACGCTTTCAAGCGGGCACCCCATTGATGCCTGCTACAATTTGCCGGTGATATTCTATCCTGAAGAATTCCGACGCATTAAGGCCAGTTTGATAAATGCGTTCCAACTTTCACAAGCCGATCCGGCCTACACTCTCCGCTGGGGAGCGGTGGTTCTACCGTTAATTGCAAAATATTGGATGGTTTTTTCAAAGACCGTTCCTCATAGCCCTTCGGAGGATCACTCCATGACGGTTTTGGCAAAGCGAATTGAGAACCTAGGCAAAGACTTTGATGCAAGCGCGCTTGCTGCTGCAACTCATTTAAGTGTCAGCCAAATGAACCGACGTTTCCGGAAATCCCGTGGACTATCGCCGAAAGCGTATTGGCTTGGTCTTCGTCTGGCCAAAGCGGAAGAGTACCTCAGGGGCACTAATTACAAGATTTCCACCATCGCAGACGAATTGGGATTTGCGGACCCCTACTTTTTTACGAAATGGTTTGCCCGAAAAATCGGAATGCCGCCGGGAGAATATCGGAAACGCTGCAAAGTGAACCCATTCTAGCAAAGCTTCCAAGATATTAACTCCAGCCACATGTTGCTTGTTCTTGAATTGCCACATCCTCTTTCTCGACGTTAAGAATGAGACGATCCCCGTGGTATGTGATTGATGGTTTTTTGCTCAGCACCAAAAGTAAAAGCTATTCAAATCGGATTGCGATGATAACGTTCCAGAGTGTTTTTATTAGAATCCCGCTGGTTTTGTCTGACCCTGACTCTTTTTTCATTAAGCCTCCTTGTCTTCGCCCCATTACGCGCTGAAACTATGGGAGAAACAACCCCCGGCGCTTTGGCTTCGGGGAAGGCAAATTGGGTTCCCGTAGGCAACGCATCGTGGTGCGGACGGGATTCGGCGGGGGAGACGGTTTATGATGGCAAACTCTGGATTTTTGGGGGCTGGATCAGTTCGCACGTGCCTGCCTTGCAGGACGTTTGGACATCGGCTGACGGGATGACATGGACTGAAGTGCAGCCCGAGGCGCCTTGGGCGCACAGCGACTTGCCCATGAGTATCACATTCAAAAATCGCATGTGGATGATGGGCGGATATGATTTAGGCCGTTTGCCTAACGCGACGGCAAGCAACTTGGTTTGGTCTTCCACCGATGGAGTTGAGTGGACGAACGAAGGACCTGCTGGCTGGAGCCCGCGGTTGGCCGCTGGAATTGTCGAACACGACGGCAAAATGTGGGTTCTAGGCGGCTTGGAACGCTACCTTGACGGGACGCCTCAACATTTGCGTAATGATGTTTGGTATTCCGAAGATGGTCAGAAATGGATACAGGCCACATCAGATGCCGGTTGGGCACCCCGAGCCTTTCATAACGCACTATCCTACAATGGCCGAATTTATATTTTTGGAGGTGGGAACTACCAACCCCAACCTCAGGAGTTTAATGACGTTTGGTCCTCCTCCGATGGGGTGAATTGGCGGAAAGAAACCTCCGAGGCTCCTTGGCTCCCACGAATTTGGGCTTCCGCCGTGGTTTATCGCGACAAGATGTGGCTGCTGGGCGGTTATACGTTGAAGGACGGGAAGGGCAATCTCAACGACGTTTGGACTTCCACTGACGGGGCCACCTGGACACAAGCATCATTTGATGTCATCTGGGGTCCGAGGCATGAAATGTCAGCTTACGTGCAGGACGACAAGATTTGGATCATGGGGGGTTTTGACGGCAAAGAATTGCACAACGATGTGTGGTCACTCCATCTGCCTTAAGCACCTACGGTGTGCTTGGTTAAGAATCATTGCGGGTACGACAATACGTAATGCAGAACTCTGGTTTATTCCGAACAGGGAAATGAAGTCCGAGTGTCGGATTTCAACCATGATTAATTTCACCGGTACTTACGACCTGCCAGTGGCAGAGAATTTGTGATTTGCCATTCCCAAAGTCATACATTTTTGTGCGAGCTTCATCAAGCTCAGTCAAGTATTGCTCCGTGCCTGAGAGGTAGGCGTCCAGTCGAAAAATCAAATTTTCAAACGAACCAAGCAGTCCCCCGTAGCGGCGCTCAAGAACCTCCCACCCAAAAGATTTATAGTTCGAATGCCAGAGCTGACGGTGATAGCGATTCAAGTCGCGAACGCTCTCTATAAGATTAGGGAGAACAGAAGTGCAAATTCTTTCCAATTCGGACCGGTCACGGCTCCTGTAAGCCTGAAGAATTTCAGACGGCAAATCAGCCTTGCTTGAGAGAACCTTGGATACAAGGAAAGGAAGGCGTAAGCGATCATTTTCCGGTTTTTCGATCAAGATTTCAAAGGAGCTCGCAAGATTTGCATAAAAATCATTTAAGCGATGCCCGTCCAGTTGTGGCTGAAAAAGGCCATGGAGCGGGTCTTCCCATAAAAGACATTTCGAAACGTTGGAAATTCCGTCGGGAGGGAGAAAAGGAGGTCGGTCAATGGATTGCCCCAATGCCCAGTCATCAAACGAAATTCCCAGATTTCCTTGCAGATTTTTTCGTGTTGTTTCGTGACAAAGCTCCCCGTTAAAAACCATATCGGATGCCAATTGTAGCAAAGGCAGGGCTGCGAACATGTCGCACTCAGTACCATCATCTCCCCACATCGTCACCAGCACCTCTGGAACACCATGCTGCAGGCAGTTTTTTATGCCGGTAAACATTGTCGATTCAGCATAAGAATACGCAGGCCAGAATCGGTTCCAACTCCATATTCCCGGCGCAAAGATTGGGGCTTTGCCCATCTCGGAATACTTGCCGATCATGCCATCGTAGATAGCACGATCCTGATGGTAATAATCCCAGTAAATGAGATCAACGTCCTTTGGAATCTTACTCTTCGTTTTTTCTCCAATTTGGATGGACGTGTCGAAGTAATCGTGGGTGGGTGACAAGACACGAAAATACATATCACCCCACATCATCGGCCTGAGCCCCAAGGAATGGACGATAGAAAGAACCCTCTCAAGATGGTCGGAGATGATCTCAAAGCCCGGCATTTTTCCGTTGATATCGAGATATTTCCCTCTCCCCAGATCCCAAGCTTCATCCATTCCTATATGGATACGTCGCGACCGCAACGGACCAGATGCCGCCTTGATGAGTTTTTCGACAAACGCATAGGTTTGATCTTCTCCACAAAGCATGACGGAAGGAGTATCTCTGAGGGATTCATAAGCTTCATATCGCAAAACGCGCTGCATGTGCGCCAAGGTTTGAATGCAGGGGACCAACTCGATGCCTAGAGAATGGGCATAGTCATCAAATTCAATCATCTCAGACTCCGAGTATCCGCCTCGCATATAGCCAAAGAGCGGTTCGTCAGGAACACGATAGGTGTCCTCGGTATAGAACATTAGGCCGTTGATTCCTGCAAGGGCAAGAAACGAGAGCCACTCTTTGACGCTTTGACCATTTAATACAGCGTTCCTTGAAGCATCATACATTACCCACGTTTTACGCATGTGACGCTTCTGGTTGATTTTTATATTCTTCCAGCTGTAGCCTTCCGTCGCATTCAATAATCCGAGCCCGCGAAATGCATCATTGGGTTCATTATAAGAAATTGAAATTGTACCCTGCGCTTCAGAAACAGAAACTCCCTCTCCGCCAGGACAAAACACAATCTCGGGAGATTGTTTTTCCGAGAAAGCGAGATTTAGTTTCCTCGAGAGATGTTCAATTCCCTGCCTTAATTCAAGGGGGGAGCGATCTAAATCCACATAAAAGGTTCTCATCGTCAAAAGATTGTGCGGCTTTGCCGTTTACCAATTTACTGTCGGCTCTTTTCAGGAAGAGCATCCAGAATAATTTTCTCATTGGCATCCTTGTATGCTTGCCAAAGTTCATTTCGATCCATATTCCCTCCTTCCCCATAGGGCCCAACATCTTCGAAGAACCAAAGACCGTCGCTGACCGCAGCCATTCTCACAGCGGCGCGACCATGATAATCGGCAGAACCCCAATCATTATAAGTGGCAGCCAGATATAAAAACGGGACCCCTATCTTTGTTAGTTTCCTTTGATCTTCAATGCATGTTTTTACGTTTGCCTCGATACCTGCTTCGTCCGTGGCTGCGTCAGCAGGTTTGCCATATGTGTATTCGTTACTGACAACGACTGGAGCTGCCTTTGTAGCAACACCCTTGATAAAGGGCTCCCAGAAGGGATTCCCAATGAAAACTCCGGGCAAGGTCCAGAAGGAGAGCGTGGGGTTGATTTCATCAATAGAATTTCTAAGGTCTCTTGCCAGCTTCTCGATCCGACCGTAGAACGTCTTCTGGTAGGATTCCTCGAGATCATTATTCCACACCCACTGATGCCGTTCAGCAGCGGGCAGGTCATCCGGGGCTGCATGACTTGAGCCGCTTTGAAATGCTTTCCAGCAGGAGTCGCAATAGCACAAACTATATGAATTGCCAACGCTCTCGTATATTTCCCAATCCACCATCAGAGCAAATGTTGGAATATCGGTTGATAGTTCGGCGTAGCCCCGGAGACAAGGAATGATTCTTTCCTGCCAATATTTTTCATCGGCGGGACAAGGAACCATCCGCTCTTTTCCCGAAGCCTCTATCAATTTGGAGTAAGGAAAATCTGCGTCCACTGTCACACACATCGGCATCATGATTTTAAGCCTGATATTTTGAAACCCTGCGATGCGATCAGCCGTTTCCCGATACATCTCATAATCGGCCTGCCACTTTTCGGGAGGAGCACTTGGAGGATGTACCGGGCAACCGAGAATATTGTAACCATGGTCCGCTACTTCACGAACTGCTTCCTCGGAAAAGAAGGCATCTTCATCGGTATACCACAAGGTTTTTGGATGGACCGCCAGATGCTTGATTCCTCCTTTCGCAGTGGCGTCGGTCTTGGTGATATCGGGTTTGGCAGATCCGGACCCTACAAATGTCCCTCTAGGACAAACTGCCAGTTGTCGTACAAGAAATTGCCCTTGTCCGCCCTCAGTTTTGGGATAGAGAAATACTCGCGTCAATGTTTCTCCGACTTGGGAACCGAGCTGCGTGATGTCCACCTCAGCGCAGAACCATTCTTCATCTTTTGTTTCTGTTTCTACGATATAACGACCACAGGGCCGACCGTCGCCCTTTTGTTGTTCATCTATCCCATCTTTGACCAGCAGTTCTATGGCCAGCTCAGGATTTTCTACTGTGTTTTTAAAAGCATATTCGACATAAAGAACCATATCGTCGGAAATTTCGGGCTCGCCCCAGTAGCCGAGTAAAAGAATAAGACTTGGATTTACAGCATGGAGATTGATAGCGACTGCATCCTCACCATTGATTTTAGTCGATTTTGGATCGTCAAAATAGACGGCATCCATATAGCGGAGAGCGCTGAATGATCTGTCCGCCTTGTCCATTTTTACGGAAAAGGTGGTTTGTGCGATTGCAGCCGACTGATGAATCAGTATAAGAACCGCCGAGAGCAGCAGACATTCCCTCAACAAATCTAGTTTCAGGTTCATAGTGTCATAACATGTTTTTCAAACCGAGCTGGCAACTTGTAGATAAGGTGCTAAAAATCGGGGTAATCATACGGATAAACCCGCCAATTTTTTGTGTTCATATCGTTGTGCTTGAATTTTTCCACATGGCCATCAAGCATGACGGCATTGAACCCGCCATTGTGCCGTTTCGGTGTGTATTGAGGAATGCCGGCCCATCCGCCCCACCATATCCCGTTATGGACAAAGCTCCCATCCCAGCAGAGAATCTTGGAACTCTCCTTCCCATAAAGAGGGGCTGCATTTTTGACGTAGAGGGAAAGGTCCATGTTGTACGAATAACCGAGGAAGTCGTACCATATGTCACTAGCGGTTTGGGAAGGGCATTTAAGCTGTTTTGCTAGCAGCGGATTCTGGCTGTCGTAGAGATATGGTGCCAAGTCGTTGAACCACTTGTCGCTTACGCCATTCGGGAAGGTTTGCGAGTTATCCTGAAGATACAGCTTGTTAGCAACGCCGATCTGTCTGAGATTTCCCACGCAAACACTCTCATTTCCCCTCTCCCTTATCGATTTAACTGAAACTGAAAGCAGGGCTGCAAGGATAGCAATGATGGCGATAGCCACTAAAAGCTCTGTCAAGGTAAAGCCTCGATTGTCGGAGTCTACAGGATTTGATTTTATGGAGTATATGATGGTCATAGATTTTTGGCGTAATACTCGGCTACATACCGAACTGCTCTTGCAACTTCTTCAATATAGCGTTCGTCCATCGATTTATGAATTGGCGTTGTTACGGCATCGCTTAGAAGAATTTCTGACTCCGGGCAAGAAACCATGGTGTAATCCATTGATGTTAATCCAAGCTCTTTAACCGGCCACCTGCCTCCAAAAAAATTATGATTTTGAAATAGTGGGTATTTGTATATGGGAACGGAAATATACCCGCCTTTTGCTGGTATGCCTTCTGCGTGTAGCGCTTCAACAAAGGCCTCACGATCACATGAAAGTTCATGAAAATTCAGTCGGAACATGTAAAACCAGAATGTGCAACGATCTGATTTGTCAACCCGAGGGGTTTGCACCCCAGGGATCCCTTGTAACTTTCTGCTCAGACTTATACCCAATTCTGAATTGCGTCCTGTCAACTCCCACATTCGCAACATCTGAACTGCGGCGATTGCTGATTGTGGTTCACTAATCCTGTAATTAGGGGCAAGGAACTCTGGCCTGCGAGTTTCGGTTTCCCGGTCATAGGCCTTGTCACCATACTTCTGCAGTCGTGGACCAAATCTCTCATCATTGGACGCAACGATCCCACCGTCGCCGCAGCTGATATGTTTAAAATCATTAAACGAATAACACCCTATGTGTCCCAGAGTGCCAACAGGTCTCCCACGGTACATGGCACCCCAAGCCTGAGCGCAATCTTCTATCAAGACCAAGTTATGTTCGTCAGCGATTTCTCGCAATGATCGTAGGTCGCATGGATTTCCGGCGAGATGGACTGCCAGGATAGCCTTGGTGCGAGGGGTGATTTTGCGCCGGACGTCTGCAGGATCCAATCCGTAACCATGAGGATCGATGTCAGCAAACACAGGAACAGCTTGTTGATAGAGAATACCTGTAACGGTGCCGACATCGGTGATAGGGCTTGTGATGATCTCATCCCCAGGTTGAGTTCCAATCGCGGCAATCGCGATGTGAATTGCGGCGGTTCCAGAGGAGCATGGCATCACATACTCGAGAGGATAATACATTTGAAATCTCTTGATCAGGAGAGCCGTCTGGGGCCCCTTCCAATAAAAGAGAGAAGACTGATCGATTGTTTTGGCGAGTTGTTCACGCTCCGAGTCATCCCAACGGCGTTGCTGAGTTGGAAACTCGACCTGGCTCTCGGGTGCCTCGAAGGATGTACGGTATTTTTGCGGAGGGGGGGGAGGGCAACTGTAGTGGGGATTCATTGTGGAGAGAATTAGGCTCATAGGTCCGGGCATCCAAATCTATGAAGGTTTGTGGTTTTGTTTGTCAGCAGTGGCACCATCTGGAAGGAAACTGGGGCTTGCGAGCGAAGCCTCATTGAATCAATGGGAAATATGACTAGATGGTTAATCATTATTTATGAAAATCTGACGGTCATTAGGCGCAATGCTTTCTGTGGTGTTGGTCTCACTGGATTTGTTGATGGGATTTCCGTCGGATGAGCTTGTAGGGGAATGTGAAAGCTCCCGGTTTTTCGTCCTCTTGGATCAATTCAATTGTTTTCGCCACCATCGGATTCACTGGCACGGCGAATGTTGTTAATGGAACTTGAAAGATTCCAGAAAGAGGATGGCCGTCCATGCTGATAACCGCGACATCTTCGGGTACGCGGATGCCTCGTGACATCATTTCTGCGGTGACTATGCCCGCGACCTCATCATCCCGGAAACAGACCAGAGAAAAATGTTTCTCTATGACGGATCTGGCAATTTTGCGCCCCAATTCCACCGAGCGTTCAAATAACACCGGACTAGGGGAGGCGAGAGGTGGAGTCAGGGTGGCGTCCAAGCCATGGGATTGCATCACTTCAAGAAGCAGTCCGTCGAGGGAGAGCGGTGTATCCTCATGAGCATCTCCCAAAAGGATACGATGATGCCCAAGACCTTTGACAAAGCGAGCCATTTGCGAATAGCCAGATCTTCGATTCATTCCTACTAGGCTAAATCCATGCGCAAGTAATTCTTTGTCCTCGTCCTTCCGGTCAAATCGAAAGTTATAGATCACCGTGCGGAGTTGACCCGCCAAAGCGAGCACTTCTTCACGATTTTCAGGAGAGATCGCAACGCCCCCTCCATGTACCCAAATGATACGCTCTACCCCCCGCGAGACCATTTCCCGTAACCCGTCCAGAATTGCTGCTGAGGGACGCACCACAATTTCCAATCCATTTGGGGATTCGGAAAACGTATTGGTCAGTGCATTAAACGCCTGCGTCAGGTGGGTATATAGATGCCCGCTGTGCAAAATCCCCACCCCGGCGCGCTTTCCTGTTCGTAGCGCAATCGCCCCACGTGATGCGACGTAACCGACTTTTTTAAGATATTCGTTTACGCGTGCTTCTGTCTGTTCGGATACCCCGCGCACCCTAGCATGTCCGTTCATCACAAGAGAAACCGTGACCCGATTCAAATTCAAGTCTTTGGCAATCTGCTTCATGGTTTTCGGTGATGCGACCATAAAAACATAAAATACAACACGAGTTGCGAAATCTGTCAAACTTTTGTTATTTGTCTCCAATTCGGTTTCTGTGAGCTTGCCTTTGCGATCTTATTTCCAGGAGGAAGGGGCTTGTTTTGCTGGTTTGAAAGCCACCACCAAATCTCCAACGAAAAGAGTTTATTTTTATTGTTGACATCAAATCCGATCTTAAATATAAAGCAAAAAAATGTAAATTAATATATCTACTGTCTATTACGCAACACGTGTAGCAGTAATTTGCAATTACCACCATCAAAAATAACCCATCACATGAAAACCATAAAAAAGAACACGTTTACCTTACGATCGGCACTCAGCAGCGGAGCAAACTCAGATCGCTCTTGGAAGCGAGCGTTGCATCAGTCCTTAGCGAAAACACTTGCGGCACTCCTCGTTCTTTTGGGGATCAACACCGCATCAGCTACCGTCTTTATCGGTTCGCCTGGAAATGTTGTCACCATGACGGAATCTATTCCCGGAACATACGTTTTTACAGACGAATATCGGTGGCGCGACGAACCGCCTGCCCCTCCGGCCAATCCTGAAACTCTTCTGGGCACTTGGGCGAATAGCACTGTATCATATGATGCCGAACAATGGGATGGTATCGGAAATGTGATTATGCTCGAAGTTCCGGGTAGGTTCATCGAATACGAATTCATCATTCCCGTTGATGCATCCTTTTTGACCTCACTATCCATCACCACGGTCATGAGAGGGGCGGGAGTAAGATCTTTTGCTTACAATTATGATACGGATTCTTGGCCAGAAGGGTCATTTTATCTGACAATCGGTGGATCAGGATTTGACGAAGACACAGCAGATATCGACAGTTCACGTTGGAACACGGCTGTCCCCGGGCAGGTAGGCTTTCGGATCCTGATTGAGCAGATCTCAACTGGAGCAGGCGCGGGTATTGATTCTTTGAATCTAACAGCAGTGACAGTTCCAGAACCCGGAACGTTTACCTTACTTGCTGTTGGAGCTGCTGCTCTGTTGGTCCGTCGCCGCCGGTCTTGCTAAGAGCAAAGTAATACGCGCACCCGCTTGTTTTGTGATCTAAGATAAACCAGGCGGGTGCAGTGTTGCATCTGGAATGACATTAGCCAGATGCATTTTGCCACCGCTCCGTTTGCGTGGCATTCCCCTACTTTCCATTAATTGATCATTTTTTCTATGAAGTTCTCTACCCTCCTTACTCGCTCTCTCTTTCTTTTTGCTTTGCTGGCACCCACATTAAATGGATTTAGCGCTGACGACGGGATTGGCCCTGGCTCCCGTCTTTTCGTGACAAAAGTTCATCCTGGGCACGGAAAGTTAACAGAGGCTGATTTTAAACAACTTGCTGACGCAGGTTTCACCGTGGCTGTCGATCGCTGGATGGAAGACGTCGAGGGATTTTGCCAAAAGGCGGCTGACGCCGGGCTTGCGGTTATGACCTGGCAGATGGGAATGACCAATGCGAGCGAGGATGAAAAGGTGGATCGCACGGTGACGAGGATGGGGAAGACAACCCGCTTCTCCCTCCCAACAAGTGAGGCTAGCTGGGCGAAGGTGACGGAAGAAATGGTTGAACAAGCAAAGCTGTCCCTAAAATATCCAAATTTGAAGGGGGCGTTGCTGGATTTCGAAATTTACGACAAGAATAAAACTGATGGATTTTGTGAATCCTATGATGATGAAACGTTCGCAGCTTTCCTTAAAATGCTGGAAAGAGCTGTGCCGGATCCGCTTCCGGCTGCCAGCGAGCGACGGAAATACCTTGACGACCTCCAAGTGCTTTCCCTCTACGTTGAATTTCAAGCTAAGAAGGTTGCTGAACAAGCAAGAAAACTACGAAAAGCCGTCGATGGAATTAATCCGAAATTTCAAATTGGTGTGTATGGTTGGGGTGCTTTCAAAGAGCACATCATGCAAAGTGTAGCATCGACGGAAGCGCCTGTGATTAATCTTGATGCAACATTATATGGACGCACAATCTACAGTAATGCATTTGATGGGGGATATGACGCCGAAGAGCCCGCTCGGACTGGACTGAAGTGGGCTTTGGTGAGTGCCTCCAAAATGTCGAGGGATGCTCAGAATTGCGGTTATCCGATTGTGGTGCTCGCGGGACATTATCCGCAATCACCTGGGCCAAAAGATGGTTCGGCGTATAAGTTCACGACTCGACAATCCTTTAACAGCGCAGCATACGCCGATGGCTACTGGATTTGGACAGATTGGTGGCTCCCAGAACCGTGGACTGACAAACAGGCCTGGATTGATGCAATGATGGATTATTGGAGCCAAGCCAACGCAGCCCTGGACGCAGGAGATTGGACATGGTCGAGTCGCCAAGAAGACGATGTGCCGAATCCAAATGCAACGGTACCCCGCGTGATTTTGACGACCGATGGAGAAAAAGTAACGGCTTGGGACGCAGTGACCGGGAAGCCCATAGAGACATCGTCCCCCATTGATTGGCCCAAGCAAGGTGCACCGGCGATGCTGGGCAAAAAATCTCTGCAGGTTGAAGGTTGGAACGTTGTTGCGAAAGAGAACGATGTCACGACCGACTCATTCCTAGTTGGTCATGCAACTCGGGCAATCGCTGTAGCCGATGTCGATGGTATTAAAGGCGATGAACTGGTCACTCTGAACGCGGGCTGGGTGAAGATCTGGGATCCAGAAAGTCAGAGCGAACTGCTCCGATTCTATGTTGGTGCCGATAAAGTTGACTTACAAACGGTGGATCCGGCGACATTGAACCTTTAGATTTAACAGGAGTCATTCACCGATCCACACCTGGAAGGCCTTTGGCGCATCCGGGAATGGGTGATGTTCCAAGGTATGTTACTTCGCATATAAATGAGAACACGCCACATCCCGGATTGGGTTCATGTTGGCTCCGCCCCCTGGAAGCCCCGTGACTCCATGGGATACGCAGTGTTTAATGAAAAAGTCTGGATTCTCGGGGGGTGGTTTGATTCATGGATTCCCTGTCCACGAGATGTGTGGAGTTCTTCCGATGGCCTGAATTGGCATTTGTCTCTTGATGTTGCCCCATGGAAGTTCAGTGATTTCCCGATCGCATTAAGCCATGCTGACCGGCTGTGGGTCATGGGAGGATGGTACAATGGTCGTATGCCGGATGGTGCCCCGGGCAACGAAGTTTGGTCGACTTTTGATGGAGAGTTGTGGACTTCTGTGTGTTCGTCCGCTGGATGGTCGCCCCGGGTCGGGGCCGCGGCCGTATCTTTCGTCGGAAAGATGTGGGTTTTTGGAGGTGTTCAAAACTACTTTCAAGGAAGTGTCTGCGATCAAAAGAATGACGTTTGGTCCTCGACCGATGGGAAAAATTGGCAAATGGTCCTTGAATCGGCTCCTTGGGTTCCGAGGGCTTTTCACCAAGTCGTCGTGTTTCAAGATAAAATGTGGGTTCTTGGAGGTGGTAATTACCTTCCCAAATATAAGGCATTTAATGATGTTTGGTGTTCCGCCGATGGCCTCGAATGGACGCAAGTCTCTACGGACTGCTCATGGGCACCGCGCCTTTGGTTTTCAGCACTAGTGTACCGGGACTGCCTTTGGGTTCTGGGGGGATGGTCCAAAGAGCCGTTTCACGACTGGGCAGATGCTTGGTATTCGCCCGACGGCATCAATTGGACAAGTCTGGACACTCCATCCATCTGGTCTGGCCGCCATGCTCAAGCGGCTTGGGTATTTCAAGACGAAATATGGTTGGCCGGGGGGCATGCAAGACCATTAAGTAATGAAGTATGGAAGTTGAGCCTCCCGAAGCATGAAGAGACTGGAGGCTACACCAAGACCTCTTTCAAGAGAAGCAGAGCATAAGTGCGAGGCAAGTTGCCAAGCCCTATTATCATTTGATCGCTTCGCGCGTTGGACGCGGTAGTCCCACGCCCACCGACTTATGGCTATTGTGACCGCAGGGTGCTGCCAGTCACATCAGGGAATTTTGGGTTTTGGTGAGTTTGCGCTTGTCTGGTGAGGGGAGGAACGGGAGCATGGGGGAATGGCAAAAGTTGTTGTGACTGTGATTCCGAAGCCGTCGGTGTTGGACCCCCAGGGGGCCGCGACGGCCGAGGCGATGAAGCATTCCGGGTTGACCGGGGTGGGGCGGGTGCGTGTGGGCAAGTCGATTGAGATCGAGTTCGATGAGGCTCCGGATCGTGCCAAGCTGGAGGAGGTCGCGAGGGATCTGCTTTCCAACCCGGTGATCGAGGACTACCGGATCGAGGGATGAAAGTTGCTGTCATCCGATTTCCGGGGTCGAATTGTGATCAGGATTGTGTGCTGGCCCTTCGGAGTTTCGAAGGCGTGGAAGCTGATTTCGTCTGGCACAAAGACACGTCGCTGGAGGGATTCGATGCGGTGATTTTGCCGGGAGGGTTTTCTTATGGCGATTATCTGCGGTGCGGGGCCATTGCGCGGTTTTCACCCATCATGGCCGCGGTAAAAACATTTGCTGCGGCTGGGGGACCAGTGATCGGGATTTGTAATGGGTTTCAAATTTTGTGTGAGGCGGGGTTGTTGCCAGGGGCCTTGGTGCGAAACAAGGGCCTGCATTTTATTTGCGAGCATGTGGGGGTGCGGATGGAGCGTCATGGCACAAAATTCACCAGCGCGGGACTGACGGGTGGGATTTTGAGAATCCCCGTGGCTCATGGGGAGGGGTGTTATTTTGCGGATGAAGACACGCTCAGGCAATTGAGGGCCAACGATCAAATTTTGCTGCGTTATTGCGACGAGCAGGGCCGTACGACCGCCGCCGCGAATCCAAACGGGTCCTGCGATAACATCGCCGGCATCACCAACAAGGCCCGCAATGTGTTTGGGCTGATGCCTCACCCGGAGCGGGCCTGCGGTGCACTTTTGGGCAGCACGGATGGACGCGTCATTTTTGAAAGTTTGATTCATGGCAACTGACATAACACCTGAAGTGATCGAGAAACACGGCATCACGCCGGAGGAATATGCCCGCATTGAAGGCATCCTTGGACGGGCTCCTAATTTGACGGAGCTGGGAGTGTTTTCCGTGATGTGGAGCGAGCATTGTTCTTACAAAAACTCGAAACCTGAACTTCGGAAATTCCCGACGGAGGGAGACCGCGTGCTGGTGAAAGCCGGTGAGGAAAATGCCGGGGTCATTGATATCGGAGATGGTTGGGCGGTGGCATTCAAGATGGAGAGCCACAACCACCCAAGTGCCATCGAGCCATTCCAGGGCGCGGCCACAGGAGTTGGCGGAATCATTCGCGATATTTTTACGATGGGAGCACGCCCCGTGTTTTCTATGAACTCCTTGCGGTTTGGAGACATTCGCGGCGAGGCGGGTGCCACAAATCGTCGATTGTTTGCAGGCGTCGTTTCGGGCATTGCCCACTATGGAAATTGCATTGGGATTCCAACCATTGGGGGCGAAGTTTATTTTGATGATTCCTATGCAGGGAACCCCCTCGTGAATGTGTTTTGCCTTGGGATTTTGCGTCATGAAGAAATCGCCCGCGGCGCGGCGTCCGGTGTTGGAAATCCGGTGTTTTATGTGGGGGCTGAAACCGGACGTGATGGATTGGCCGGCGCGGCCTTTGCTTCACGGGATCTGACTGAAGAAAGCAAAGAAGATCGACCTGCCGTACAAGTGGGCGATCCCTTCCGTGAAAAATTGTTGCTGGAAGCCTGTCTGGAGTTGCTGGCCAGCGGGTGCGTCGCCGGGATCCAGGATATGGGTGCTGCCGGTCTGACCTGCTCGACCTGCGAAACCGCAAGCCGGGGTGGCACGGGAGTCGAGATTGACACGGAGCTTGTGCCAAAGCGTGAGACCGGAATGACGCCTTACGAAATCCTTTTGAGCGAGTCGCAGGAGCGCATGTTGGTCATTGTCAAAAAGGGCCAGGAAGCCACCGTCCGTGAGATTTTTGAAAAATGGGATCTTCCTTATGCCGAAGTCGGCGAGGTGAAAGATGACGGGTTCATGCGGGTCAAAGAAGGCGGCAGAACAGTTGTGGAAATTCCAGCCAAGCAACTGGCCGACGATGCCCCCATTTATGTGAGGGACGCTGCACCCAAACCGCTGCCGCACCCTTCCGATACAGCCACGCTTTTGGAGAACATCGCTTCCCCGGACAAACCTGCCTTGGAGGCGGCGCTGATCTCCCTGCTCTCGCATCCCAGCATTGCTTCGAAACGCTGGGTTTGGCGCCAGTACGATCACATGGTGCGCTTGGGGGCTGCCGTCTTACCAGGTTCGGATGCGGCCGTGTTTTATGTGCGGGAAGCCGACAAGTTCCTTGCTGCGACCACGGATTGTAATGCGATCTATTGCCTCCAAGACCCCCGCGAGGGAGCAAAAATTGCGGTGGCCGAAGCTGCCAGAAATCTTGCGTGCTCGGGGGCGGTTCCTATCGCGGTGACTGACAACCTAAATTTTGGAAATCCTCACCGTCCAGAAAACTTTCTTCAACTCCGCGAATCCGTCGAGGGACTCGCCGAGGCCTGCCGGCGCTTTGAAACGCCTGTCACCGGTGGAAATGTGAGCCTCTACAATCAAAGCCCTGCAGGGGCCATCGACCCGACGCCGACCGTTGGCATGGTCGGCCTCATCGCCAAGGCGGCCCACATCACGACCCAGGCCTTCAAGGATCCCGGCGATGTGATCTTTTTGCTTGGGGGATTGGGCCATGAAATCGGCGCTTCTCATTATTTGCTGGCTGTTCATGGCCAGAAAAAGGGGGCGCCTCCCGCACTGGATTATGACAAGGAAATCGCCCTGCACGACGCGCTGCGCGCTGTGATTCGTATGGGCCTGATCAAATCTGCCCATGATTGCAGCGAGGGTGGGCTGGCCGTGGCTTTGGCGGAATGTTCAATTTCAAGTGATGTTGTCCAAGGAGCAAAAGTTCGCATTCCAGCTTCATCGGAGCGGACGGATGTGATTCTCTTCAATGAGTCCCAATCCCGTGCTCTCATCTCGGTTGGCGCAAAAAATGCCGCTGCCGTGGAGGCGTTGCTCTCCTGGCGGGGGATCGATGTTCTGCGTTTGGGATCGGTGACGAAAGACCCCACGCTCGAAATCGAGGTTGCCGGGCTGACAATTTCCTGGGATGCCCAAGACCTTAAAAGCTCCTGGGGAGATACCATTGGCGATTTGATGGCAGGTTTTTCAGGAAACTGACCGAAACAACGAGCGCGGATGTCGTTTCAACAGGGTTGCATCCAAGGTGATCAGGGGCTTTCCAGCGTCTGGGGATAAATTTCGATGGCGTTGCACCAGCCGAGGCGGTTGTTGACGGGTTTCCAATCGATGCGCAGGACGCCATCGGTGACGGCGACGTCTTTGAACTCCGAGACGAGGGCTTTGCTGCGATCTCGTCCTTGAGCCTCGAAGAGATCCATTTTGTCCCAGGCACGCTGGCCTTGGATGTCCATTGACATGATCACTTTCCCGGGAGCGGCATCGGGCTCGAATCCGATCCAATTGTGCATTTTCACCGTGTAGGTGCCATTGGGAACTGTGAAGGCATACCCCTCGACATCATAAGCCTCCGAGGCCATCAGAAAGGGGTCGAAGGAGGAGCGATCCAGGACGCTGATGTCGTGAGCCCCGGACTTGTGGCTCCCGACAAACCCGTGGCCGCCGGGCAGGTATTTTTGGTCGGGGAAGAAGAGTTTTCTCGACTCGTCCATAAAGTAATACGCTTGGCTGCCGCAGTTGATCGCGTATTTGCCCTCGGCGATCATTTTGTTTTGCAGTTTGAGCCATCCGGTTCTGGCTTCCTCGGCCTGCAACGGCATTTGCTGGAAGATCTTGCTGAATGCGAGTCGGTGGGCCTCCGCCATCCGGTTTTCCTTGATGGCGAGGTTGAGCGCATCGATTTTTTCCCGGTAGGTGGAGGTGTCTCCACCGGCCTTGGCAATCAGTGCGAGGTTCGCTTCCGCTTTGGCCGCCGTTTCGGTGTAGGGTTTGGCGAAGCCTTCCGGGAGGCGAATCGCCTTGAGCGCGAGGGGAGTGCTTTTCGACAGCTTGAAGGACTGAAGCTCATAAGGCTTGAGGAAGATCGTCCAGACAGCCGCTCCCGGTTTGACCTCCTGGCCGTTGGACAGGTTGGTGATCGCGGCCCCTTGCGGCGGGGCCAGATCCACCTCCACGTCGGCGGCAATCATGTTCTGGAGATAAAGGAAGGTGCCTTCGGGGGTTTCCAAATATCGCCCGATCACCGGATCCGCCAGCCCGTCCATGTCTTGAAAATCTCCCTGCGGTAGCGCCAAAAACGCCCTTGAGAACTCGCGCGATTCGTCATCGCGTCCGCTCGTTCCCAATGGCTGTGAGCCGATCAGGATGACAGCAGGATCCACCGACCCGACATCCTGGCTCAGTTCCTCAAGGAAAAACCGTCCATGAGGTTTGATGTCCGCACTTTGAAACATGCAGTTGTAATCCTCCGGCAGGAGCGAGTTCGTGTAGGACTCGAAGTAGGCCGGGTAGCTATAGACGTGGCTTCCTGAAGGGTAGCGGAAAATGCTCTGCCGCGTCATGTCGGCGCGCAGTTCATCCACGGTGCTGATCTGATTATTCCGGTGCAACCACCAGCGGTAGCCGGTGGAAAATCGCATCGGGGTGACGACAACGCCAGCCATCTTCCGAAGCGCCGGGAGGTCCAGCCCGTAGCTCTCGAAGTAATATTGAGAGAAATCGAGCGCATCTGAAGTGAGATCATCGGTCGAGCCTTCCATGGGATCTCCGCAGACCACCACGTTGAGGGTCAGACTGGGGTTCGTCGCACGGACGCGCTCGGCGAGTTCGTCCAGAATCGCCGTGTTTTTCTTTGCGCGCCACGCGAGCCACTCCGTGCGGTGGGTGCCGGTGAGCAGGGCGAAGCGCTTCCCGAAGCGGTCGTCGCCCTCGTTTGGCACTTGGATCCCAGTGTCTTTTTCAAAAAGCGACATGGTCAGATCGTCGTATCCGGTTTTGAGATCGGTCATGAGCCAGTCCACGCCGACCCCGACCGAACTTGTCCAGAGGTCGATGCCCAGCAGGGCCGGATGGTTGCCGAATCTCCGAAGGAGTTCGTCCATGTGCCCCAGCAATTCTTTGCGAAATTGCGGGTGCAGGGGATTGCCAGCCAGTCGGTCTCCAAATTTCTTGACGGTTTCCCCTTGTCGATCGATCTGAAAGTAGTTCGATGACAGAAGCTCATCATGCCGGTCGGGCACCTTGTTCAGTTCATCCATCGAGTGTTGATTGATGATCATGTTGAACTTTTTCCCGCGACGTTCCAGCATGTCCAAAAGAAGCATCCGCCATCCGGCGATCTGGTAAAAATAGTCTCCCCCCGTCATGAGGCCGGGCATTTCATAATTGACATCCCCATAGCGGACAAAGGCGTAGCTGAAAATGTTTTGCCCCGTGTAGTCCATGTAATCGAGAAGCATCTCCATCAGGTGGACGCGGCGTCGCTCCTGAATCCCTTTCATATCTAAAGTCATCAGCACGTCGAACGACTGGTCTTCGTCGAGGTTGCCAAAATACCGCCCTGGCAGATCCTTGGGTTTGTTGATGGCCAGATTCGGAAGGCGGCCGATCACCGGGCGCACCACAATCTTTGAAACGGCCGCTGGCATATCGCGCACGATGGTCCGAGCCTCGAAGAGGTAATTCTTCATCCACGGATAGAAGAGATAGCGGGTCACCTGGGTTTTCCCACTCAGCGCATACTCGTTGCCGCTCTGGACGCCTCCAGCCAGCCGGTCGCGGTCGTCCTGCTTGTCGCTGGTCTTGGAATACAAATACAGTCCCATCGTGCGGGGTTTGTCATCCGGCCAATAGACTTCCAGCATCATGGGTTGCCCCTTCCATGGGCCGGAGTCTTTGAGATCCAACACATAGGAAAAACGTGAGTCCCGATCCGGGGATGATTCCCGGTAGGCATCCACGCCGTCGGGAGTCTGGACCGTGGTTTCACCGCTCGCGATCGCCGTCTCTTTGGTGCAATCGATCGTCAGGATCGGCTCTCCCAGTTGGAGCGGTTCCTGCGAGGGCGGGGCGGCGGCTAGTTGAGTGAATGCGAAAAATGGGTAGTTTGTCTGATACGTCCCCCCGCCGTAGGAAATCTTGCAAGTCAGTTCGTATCGGCCTTCTTCGAGGCTCGGCAACGGGAGGGTGAGGGTTTTGAGTTGCTCAATCGTCAGGTCGAAGTGTTCCGTGATTTCCAAGTCGGTATCCTGCTGGCGAACAATGAGATCGAGTCCAAGAGTGACCGGTGTCGGCACCTGCTGGCCGACCGGGGGACGGATCATCTGCCCCCCTGGCCAGATGTCCAGAGAGAGCTGCTCAGACTCACCGGCCCGGAGGAATCGGCGTTCAAAAACGATATCCACCGGCATGAACCTGCGATAGTCCGCAACAATCTCATCATCGGAAAGCGCTCTCCGATACACTTTGAATTCATCGAATGCGGCATTGCCCCGCATGTTGGAAAAAGGCGAATTCTGAAAAGAGCTTCCGACCGCGAATTTGTCAATGTTGCCAAGGTCCAAGGCCTGTCGCATCAGTTGTGGTCCGGAGCGGTAGCCGAAACCGGTCGTGAACGGCATGCCGTTCACATAGAGCTTGGACCATCCGGTGCTGTCCCAACTCAGTGCCAAGTGCCACCAATCGCCCTTCCGCCAGGAGCCGCGCACCGGGCTGACAAGGTTTGCGATGTCGTTCTCCATTCCGGGTTGCGGAACCACGCCCAGATCCGCGCGAAGCCAGGCATACATAAACATATTGCACCGCTCGCCGGCATAGAAAAACCGGTAAAGGTTGTTGAGCGGGGAGGTCGTGCCATTCCAATCGGGCTGCACCCAGAACATCACTGTCCCTGCGGCGGATTCAAACAGCGAGTCGGACGGGTATTCCAGTGCCGGAGCCTCCGCCCAGTCCGTTTCTCCGTTTCCCCCCACAAAAACCGCCTGGCCTTTGATGCCCGGAACAAAGGTCAGGGCCTGCTCCAAGGAGGGCTTCACCTCGCGCTCGGCATTGTTCGTCGCCACGGTGCTCCCGTCGAAAGGGGCGTAGAAGTCGGCACTGGTTGCAACTTCCTTCGGCGAGGTTTGGGCTAATCCGATGGAGGAAATGGCAAGCAGGCACATGACAATGAGGGGGGGCAGGAGGCGAGATTGGGTGGATTTCATAGAAGCTGGGGGACCTAAATAGTTCTTCAGAATTTGGAGAACGCATCAAAAGGCTAAAAAGCCAGTCTCAGATCGGCAAAATTCCTTGGCACTGGAGAATAAAAGCATTTAATTAGTTAAATGCAAGTCAAAAAGACACCCACAATTTTCATGAACAAGATCAGATATGGGATTTTCTTTATGCTTGCCGGGAGCCTCTGCGCAAGCGGTTCGGAGAAATCGCCGCCGCCTCCCACGGAAGTCCTGGAAAGCGGCTCCATGCGGGTGGTGACTTTCCGGCCGGACACCGAGCACGGATTTTACCGCGGAACCCGCTTCGATTGGTCCGGCATGATTTCGTCGGTGCATTACCAAGGCCACGAGTATTTCTCGGAGTGGGCAAGCCCGGACTACCCGGAGATCAATCACGGCGCTGGTCCGGCGGAGGAGTTCGATCTCTCGACGGAGGGCGCCATCGCCCCTCCCGGCTATGCCTCGGCCAAGCCCAGCGACCTTTTTTTAAAAATCGGCGTGGGATGGCTGCAAAAGGACTCCGACGAGCACTACAATTCCTTCAAGCCCTACACGATTGTCGATGCCGGGGTGTGGAAAACCCTGAAAAGTGAAAACTCCGTCAGCTTCACGCATGAGCTTGGCATCCGTAACGACCTCGGCGCTTGGTATCAAAAAACGGTCTCGATCGATGGGAAGACCGGAACCCTCATCGTGACCCATCGCCTGAAAAATATCGGAAGGCACGCTTTTCAGACCGTCCACATGTGTCACAATTTCCTGAATATTGACGGCACTCCTGTGGGGACGGCCTACAGGATCGAGGTTGACCCCGAACTTCCGGTGAAGGGCGAGGTGCCCGCTCCGCTCGGCCGTGAGAACTCCCATTGGCGTTTCCAAAAGGAACTGGATTCCGTGACAAATTGGGCATTCACGACCAAAGCGCAGAAGCAGTCTCCGCTCCGTATTGCGGTCGCCAATGTTCAAACCGGCGGCAAACTGGAGATCACTTTAGAAAATGATCTCCAAGCCCTCGTCTTCTGGGCGACCCCAGAAGTCCTCTGCCCGGAACCGTTCGTGAAAATTGATCTCCAATCGGGGGAGGAGAAGACGTGGACGTGGACCTACCAATTTTTTTCAGTCCGGCCAGATTCCAGCCAATAAAACTGCGAATACCTGGCTTGCCGCGCTCGACAACGGAAGTGGAAATCCATTCGACTTCCCAGGGAGAAATAGCTTCACCTTTCCTTGCCTAAGAAAGTCTCTCGAGGCGCAGCAGAATGGGAAACCCATCTCGTGTTTTCCACCTTGCCTTGACGTGCCGTTTATTTTTTTTCAATCGTTTATTTATCTTTTAAGACAGAAAACTCGATGGGGGGCCAGGAAAGGCAACCGGAGCGAAGTGGAGCCAGACGCCTGTTCTCTCTGCTCTCTGCAACGTTCGGACTCCGAGGGGCTCCATCCCAATTTATTTCAAAAAAGTTCTTGCCGAAAATTTAATAACCAATTAAACAACTAAATATCCCCCTCAGCCTTCATTTCAAAAGCAGGTAGAGGAATCAAAAAAACCACCTAAAAAACCAACACACCATGAAAATCCGTCCCACTCCATTGATGATCGCTGTCGGAATTCTCGCAGCGGCCTCCCTCCCCTCCGCCCATGCAACTCTCCTTGTCCAATCGAATTTTGACACGGGGTATACGGCGGGAAATGCACTTGCCGGACAGAGTGGCAGCGGCGATCTGGGGCTTTCAGGGACTTACAGCTCTGTGCCTCTCGCGGATACAACCTTAAACGTGGTTTCCGGCGGGCTAAATTACAGTTCGGGTTCCATTGTCAAAAACGGTGGAGCGAATTCGGTGAACCTGACAACCACCAATGGTGATGCGTTCAACTATCTCTTGTCCAGAAGCTTTGACTCGGTTATCACTGGCCAGGACATCTTTTTCAGCGTGGTATTCTCTATGGTTACAGCTTCGGCAAACCCGACATTGACGTTCGGTCTGAATAGCGGCGGGATTTTCGGCTCAAACACTCCTTATCTTGGAATCAGTGCAGGCAACTATGCAGCAGGATTAGGCGGGGTTATTGGCACAAATGCAATTTCATCCACTACTGCTGCAGATGGCCAACTAGTGATGCTCGTAGGCGAATACATCTGGAATGACGTGACCGGCAAATATGACGGGGTCAATTTGTATCTGAACCCATCGTCAGCTACGCCGGGGATGGCTACCGCGTCGCAATTAGGAATTGCCGATGGTCCATCCGCCTTTGATCGCTTCACACTGGATGGCGTGAATCTGGGAACTTTCGAAGCCAATTTTGACTCTTTCGCAGTCGGCACGTCTTTTGCCGATGTCGTCCCGGAACCCTCGGCCTTCGCACTTCTCGCAATCGGCGCTGGCGTGCTGGCCTTCCGTCGTCGCAAAGCGAACACCCGCGCTTAACATCCATCGAATCCGCAGCGCACTCGCCAAGGCTCGGCCTTTGCAGTGCGCTGTTTTTTTGGTGTGGCAGTGTGGAAGAGGCGTGGCGTCCCGCCGCTTTTTGCAAAGGTGGCAAGCGGCAAGATGCCGCCTCTCCATTCCCTGATTGCCATTGCGGGGTGTCAACTCCCTTGGTAATTTCCTCTCCCCCGGAATTCCTGAACGTTCTCCCTCATGAAAGCCACGCACATCCTCCTTGCTCTCCTCCTCCCCGCCCTCTGCACGCTCATGGCCGCGCCGGCAAAGACTCAGCGCATCAATACCTCCGAGACATTCGATTTTTCCAAGCCAAAGGAAATCGACAACTGGTCTTCAACGTCCTCGATTGAGTGGTCGCAGGGAAAAGAGGGGATCATCCTCACGGCCAACGAGTGGGATGCCAAAATCTATAAGCCTATTCGTCTCAAGCCCGGACGTTATGTTCTCTATGGGCGCGCCCAGGGAGACGTGCAGCTCTTAATTTTCCGAAACCTCGACGAAAATCCGGAGGTGCATCTTGTTTTGAATGCGAAAGAGCCATTCACGGACTATGTGGATTTTACGATTCCCGCCGCCTCCGATGACTCGAGGTTCCTCTGCGCATGGATTCCAAACCCCGGCCAATGGGCAGAGTTGCGGTGGATGAAGATCGAGTCGTCCCCGCTTGCGAATCTGGATCAGCCAAGGACACCGACTCCCGAGGAGTTGGGAAAATCCCGTCCCACGCCGCCGATTGTGCGGGGATTCATGCTTGGCGGGGATTGGGGTGAGGGGACCTTCCGCGACATGGCGGAATGGGGAGCCAATGCCGCGCGGCTGCAGTTCTCGCCAGTCGATCTGGCCAAGCGTCATCAGAAACCCCTCTGGGAAGCCTGGCCGCTCATCCTCGACGACATCGAGCAGGCGGTGAAAAATGCCGAGAAATATGGCATTAAACTCATCATCGATCTCCATGCCCCACCGATTGAGGAAATCATGGAAAAGTCGCAGTTGGATCAACCGGAGCTATGGCGTCACCCCGAACTCGAAAGCAGTTTTCTGCGGGTGTGGACGGATATTGCCAAGCGACTCAAGCCTTATGGAAAGACGATTTGGGGATACGACCTCTACAACGAACCGCTCGACCGCTCGCAGTTGCCCTGGGCACCGAAGCAATGGTATCCGCTGGCCGTCAAGTTGCTGAAAGCCATTCGTAATATCGATCCCGATGTGTGGATCGTGTTCTCGCCCGGACCCGGAGCCCTCGACCGCGGCTACGATGGATTGGTGCCTCTCCCGGACACGCGCGTTATCTATACCGTGCATACCTACTACCCGGCCGAGTTCACCAGCCAGGGACTCGAATTCGTGGGCGGGCTGGATCAGACGGATGTGGGCCAAAAGGGCGTCGTGCATTATCCGTCGGAAATCAAGGGAGTCTATTTCGACCAGGAGCAACACCTGAAGGCGATTGCGCCGACAGTGGAGTTCGCCGAAAAATGGCGCGTTCCCATCTATGTGGGAGAGTTCAGCGTCGTCCGCTGGGCCCCGAAGGAAGATGCTGTAAAATGGCTCAACGACACGATTGAGATATTTGAAGAGAGGGGCTGGTCGTGGACGTATCACGCCTTCCGCGAGTTCAATGGATGGAGCCTCGAACACGACGAAATCCCGTGGGCTGGTGCCGAACCGGCCCCAACGCCGGTCAATTACATCACCGACCGCGCCAAGGTGATCCGCAAGGCGCTGGAAAAAAATCGGACGGGCGACAAGAAGGATTAATTAAGTTTCCCCGAAACATCCCATTCAAGAGATTTCAACATCCGGCTCCAGCATGTCACACCGGTCATCCCCGAGCTTCAAAGCCGTACCTGGGGCATCTCTGTCCACTGGACAACCCAGACCACGCCTCGCCACGGTCAGCCATTGTCGTTTCAGGAAGTCGTTGCCGTTTCCCGGTGGAGCACTTTGCTCCTGACTGCCATCTCTGATCGCGCAGGAATCCAGACCTTGGTAAAAACGCTCGTGCGAGGCGGATAGTCCTTAACGAGAGCTTCGAACCGGCGGTATCCAACTCTTTATTTTTTGAGAAATTTCTTGTGTGTGCGATGTTAAGGGCCTATTAATTTACTTATTTAATGCTTAATATACGCGAAATTCCTCTTTGAGACGCTGACTCCATCTCCCGTTCCCCACAAATTCACTCCCCTTAACGAAAATGAAAAGTCCCTCGCCCGCGACTGCCTTTGCACTACCACCACTTTTCGTCCGCAAATGGACGCCTGCGGCATTGGGCATGCTTCTGTGCCTTGCTCCGCTCCGGCCACTGCTGGCGGATTCGCGCAGCAACGTAATGGAGACGACCGCGACGACGAGTGCCACGGCTCCTTGCATCACGCTCAATTGGACTAACAAGCAGCCGACCCTGCCGACGCAGATTTATCGCCGCGTGAAAGGTGCGACGGTCTGGGAGGCGCCCGTCAATCTTCCGAGTGGGATCTACACCTACGCCGACATGACCGCGCAGCCGGGTGTGGCTTACGAATACTCCATGTCCC
Source organism: Terrimicrobiaceae bacterium (assembly GCA_041749815.1). Classification (GTDB taxonomy): domain Bacteria; phylum Verrucomicrobiota; class Verrucomicrobiia; order Chthoniobacterales; family Terrimicrobiaceae; genus JAJTZA01. Next base: position 27,588 of record JBGTAR010000117.1, on the reverse strand, counting down.
CCCAAAGCTTTAGCTCCATCGGCGGTATCGTGGCGGGGCACAATGTTCCGTTGGTCGAGAGCCGCGGCAAGGTCATCCTGCTCGTGGACCAGACCATGGTTGCGCCGCTCTCGGCAGAAATCCAACAGCTCGAGAAAAATCTGGTGGCGGATGGGTGGGTCGTCCTGCGCCATGACGTGCCGCGCGAGACCGTCGATCCGAGCAACAATGACAGTTCGGTCTGGGCCGCCCGCATCGCGGAGCAGCAGAATATCCGCGCCATTGTGCAGGCCGACTACAACACCGACCCCGGCAACACATGGGCACTGCTCCTCTTCGGTCGCATCCCTGTCCCTTACTCTGGCAACAGTGCCATCGACGGTCACGGCGATCATGGTGGTGCCTGGCCAGCAGACAGCTACTATGCCGATGTGGATGGCAACTGGACGGATGCTAATGTCAGCACAGGAACGAGCAATTTCGCCGACCAACGCAACGTGAATAAGATTGGGGACGGAAAATTCGACACGAACACCCTGCCATCCGATGTCGAAATCCAATGCGGACGCGTGGATCTTACGAAAATGAGCGCGGTTCCGAGAGGCATGACCGAGGTCGAACTGCTGCGTCAGTATTTGGTACGTGACAACCGGTTTCGGCGGGTGCAAGCGCCCTTCAACAATGTGGCGCGGCGGGGGATCGTGGACGACAACTTCAATTACTATGCGCAAACCGCATGGATTTCTGGATTTGGTTTCTTCGGACGTGATCCAGGGCAGATGGACGCAGCAGATTGGTTCACGGTGCTGCCCACCACCCCGATGCTGTTCGCCTATGGCTGCGGGGGAGGGCTCTTTTATGGCGCAAATGGCGTAGGCGAATCGGAGTGGAACTTTGGGAGGCAGGACTCGAAAGCGGTTTTCACCCAGCTTTTCGGAAGCTATTTTGGAGACTGGGACAGTGAGCAAAACTTTCTCCGCGCCCCCTTGGCCGGAACGAACGGTTCCTTGGGTCTTAGCTGCGCCTGGTCGGGGAGAGGGCAGATTCCGTTGTACCACATGGCTCTGGGCGATACGGTTGGTTACTCCACCCGCAAGGCTATCAACAACGGAGCGGGAACGGGAGATTTCTTCCAAAGCGGTCCCTACCGCGGCACGCACATCGCACTGATGGGAGATCCCACGTTGCGCTTGCACAGCATCGCACCGCCCAGCCGGGTGACCGCCACCTCCTCGGGTGCCGGGGTTGTTGTGCGTTGGCAGGCCTCGACTGACTTCGGACTCAGCGGCTACCATGTCTATCGCTCTATGAACTCGGCGGGTCCATTCATCCGGATCACCGGCACAGCGGCGAATGGTGCGAACCCCACCGGCTCCTGCCTGAATACCAGCACGCTCACCTTTACCGACAACGATTCGACCCTGACGGCTGGCGTTTCCTACACCTACCTCGTGAAAGCTGTTCGCATGGAGAGCACGCCATCCGGCACTTACGCCAACCAGAGCATCGGAGAGTTTGTCACCACCACCCACCTGGCTGCCGCTCCATCGCCGGGAGCACCCACCCAGTTGAGCGTCCGCCGCTCGGGAGGCTCGACGTTTTTGCTGACGTGGGAAGACAATTCCGACAATGAAACCGGCTTTCTGATTGAGCGTTACAATGCGGCGACCGGTCTATGGAGCCAGATTGGTACCGTGGGTACGAATGCCACATCATACACCGATTCGTCCGCACCCAGTGGCCAGATTGTGAACTACAGGGTGCGCGCGACCAACGCGAACGGGTCTTCCGGCTACTCCGATGCGGGTGCCGACCAGAGCCTGCCTGGCATCGCTTATGGACAGGGATTCTATCGGGTCGTCAATAAAGATGCCGGGGTCTTTTCCCTTGGGATCAACCGTTTTAATGGCGACGCCGGGAATGTTTCACTCTCGTATTCGACCGCCGGAATCTGGGGCACTGCCGGTCTGGACTACCCGACAACCACTGGCACGGTCTCATGGGCCAATGGGGAAAGCGGATACAAACCGGTCAACCTCTCCCTGCCCAATCCCAGTGGCAAGCAGATGACAAAGATTTTTCAGGTCAACCTTGGCAACCCCACCAACGGGCTCGGCCTCGGCTGGGAGTTGAACCCTTATGTCTTTGTCAATGATCCGACCGCGCAAACCCTGCCCTCGCCTTGGGCCTCCGCTACGTTTGGCTCGATCAGCGATGCAGGCTATGCGGAGCAAGTCGACGGCACATTTGGCCTCGCGGTGAGGAGCGGCCCGATTGTGCTGCTGCAGACCAGCGATTCCGGACGTTTTCTCTACCGCCCGGTCACCGGAGATTTCACTTTCTCCGCACGGGTAACAAACTACCCGCTCAATGCCATCTACGGCGCCAACTCCGCCTGCGCGGGAATTGCTTTGCGCGGCAGCTTGGACGCGCGGCGATGGACATGCTGACTATCGGGAACGACTTTGGCTTTGGACGATATGTCCGCTCCTCCCCCACACTGCAGTCAGGATTTTCCTGGGTCGGATCCTTTGACATGTCTGTCAAACAGTGGTTGCGAATCGTGCGAAGCGGCAACACCACCACGACTTTTACCTCTACGAATGGATCGACTTGGGCGGCGATTGGCTCACCCGTTACTCAGGCAGGCATTCCCGGAACTGCTTATGTGGGATTCATCCTCGCCTCGGGGCAGGTGGGCAGCGCGCCCCTCGGCTACGCCCAGTTTGACAGTGTGACGCTCAATACCGGAAGCGAGCCCGTGGTCGGCGCGATCTCAAGCCTCACAGCGGCAACCGGGACAAGCTCGGGACAAGTTGTTCTGAACTGGAGCAGCGCCAGCAACGCGACCACCTACCAAATCGAAAGATCCACGGAAGCGGGGAGAGGGTTTACAAAAATCGCCACGGTCACTGCTCCCGTCCTCTCCTACACGGACAATTGTCCGCAACTCAATACAACCTACTACTACCGTGTGATGGCGTTCAACCCGGGCAACAATTCGGCGTTTTCCCAAGTCGCTTCGGCACAGGGATATAATCCCTTTGCCCCGGTGGGCTCTGTGACAAATGTGCTTGCCACTCCCGGAGCGAAGATCGCGGAAATTAATTTGTCTTGGAATGCCGAGCCCAATGCGACGATGTATGCGGTTGAGGTGGCCTCATCGGCCGCCGGTCCATTTTATCAGCTCGCCACCGTAGAAGCACCTCGCCTGACCTTCACCGATGCTAACTTGCCTGCCGGAGAATATCGCTATTATCGGATTCTGCCTTCAAACCCTGTTTATACAGGAACACCGAGTGCTGTGGTATCGTCAATGCCATTTGTGCCGACCTCCCTTGCGGGATGGCAGTATTCTACCTTCGGAACGACAGTCTATATTCCCGGTCTGAGCGGAAATCTGGACGCTCCCAACGGGGACGGGATTCCGAACCTCATGAAATATGCCATCGGGATTCCTTTAAACGATGCCAGTGGAAATCCGCTGCTCGTCCCGCCGACCCGCATGCCTCTTGTGGGAGTCAGCACGGTTGGAGACGTGGACTATCTCAGCCTCTCTTTCGTCCATAGCAAATTGGCCACGGATGTCCGCACGGTGGTCGAGGTGACCAGTGATTTGGGCGCCGCTTGGACGGAATTTGATCCGTTTCTACCGGCCAATCAGATCAGCCGCACCGACAATTTCCCGACGGTCGGATTGGAAACCATCGTGGCAAGGGATATCCAGCCGCTCAGCAATTCCGACAAACGCTTCATGCGACTGAAGGTGACGGATCTTTCAGGCGTTCTGCAGGTTGTGGGAGGCACCCAAATCGATCCAGCCGGAGGTGCCACCGTCACTTGGAACAATCCCCATTTCAACTTCTCGGGAAGCGACCTGAGTTCTGAACCCTTTGAACCGGTGGCTTCGGTCGCCATGACGCCCGCACAGGGGGCCACCATCTTGGACTTCGAGGCTTCTTCCGGGTTCGGCGCGGTGCCCTATCAATTGAATGCTTCAGGAGTTCTAAATCCGTCCCCCGTGCTCTCGACCGATAAGGGTTTGAAGGTGCTCTCGACCACAGTGGGTACCGTCAATGCCGAGTGGCGGAGCTATGACATGGCAACCAACACGTTGGGTGCCCCCGATGCGACAAAAGCGGTCTATGTGATTCGGGATCGCAGCAGCGGCACGCCAACGATGGTCTCTGGCACGCAAGGCCTCCTCGCCACCGCAGCCACCGGGGTTAATGGTGGGGTCTATCTCACGTTCCAAAGGCATCTGTCCAAATTCAGTGTCGTGATCAATAGCAATGCCGACAACTACTCCCCGCTGGTCATCCTCTTCGATGGCAACGGACTGCCGATTCGTCGGTATTATTTCGGAGGAGTCGGCTGGGGACAGGCCACCTATTTCGGAATTGCTTCCCCCAATGCCCTCATACGCAGCGTCTGGATCGGTCAGAATGGCGGCAACCCGGCCCTCGTGCTGGACGATATCAGCTTCGTGCCCGCCCCCTGAGCGCCTTCATTGATCACCCGCATGAAAAAAACCGCCATCACAGGAAATCAGCGCTTGTCGCTTAAAAAACTTCAGTCCTGGGAAACTCTCGGCTATGGAATGTTCATCCATTTTGGGATGAGCACGTTCGAAGGAACCGAGCAGGCCAGCGGAACGAAGCCCTCCGCGCTCTACGCTCCAGACAAATTGGATGTTGATCAGTGGGTCAGCATCGCGCGCGACGCCGGGATGAAATATGCCGTTCTCACCGCAAAGCATTCTGGCGGGCATTGCCTTTGGCCGTCGCGACTGACCGATTACAATGTCGGCACCAGCGGAAATAAAACGGATGTCGTGGAAGCGTTTGTCACCGCCTGCGAAAAGCGAGGAGTTCTTCCGGGGCTGTATTATTGCTCCTGGGACAACCGACACAAATTCGGATCGTTCACCGCCACGGATCATATCAACCTCATGGGTGGACGCATGGATCAGTGTGACGGGATGCGCGAGGCCTTTACGACCCGCGTGTATCAGGATTTCCAAACCGCCCAGTTGGAGGAGTTGCTGACCGGATATGGAAAGATCGCCCAAGTTTGGATCGACATCCCCATCGTCCTCCCCTGCGACTACCGCTCTGACTTGTACCATCAAATTGCCGCCTGGCAGCCGGATACCGTGATCACAATGAATCACGGCTACGGAGATGGGTCGAAATTCATCGCCAACAACACCTGGCCGACCGATGTGATCACCATCGAGCGGGGCCTTCCCGGCAGCCTCACCGGTTGCAACAAATGGCGTGAAATCGATGGCGTAAAGGATTACTATCTTCCCTACGAAGTCTGCGACACGCTCGGGAAGGAATGGTTTCATGTGAAGGGTGACCGCCCTCGCAGTGACGATGAATTGCTCGGGATGTATCTTGTCACGCGAAGCCGCGGAGCAAACCTGCTTCTTGATGTGGGTCCTGACAAACACGGACTGATCCCCCGGCAGATGCAAGAGGCTCTTGCACGTCTGCGTCACAATATCGATCACCTGCAATCATTTCGCAAAACGCATCCATGATCCCAACCCGACAACCCCGAAATCGCCTGGCTTTCACGCTTATCGAACTGCTGGTGGTCGTCGCCATCATCGGGATTCTCGCCGCATTGACATTTCCCATGGTCGGGCGCGGACGGGCCGCTGCGCACTCAGCGAAATGCATGTCGAATTTGCGCCAAATTTATGTCGCAGCACAGGCCTGGTCGTCCGACAACGATGGTGCCATCGTTCCGGGGGCTTTTGGGGATGCAGAAGCCACCGAACTCAACCAAATCACTGGCATCCTGGCCCCATATCTGGAACGCACGGAAACCACCCCATTCACATCGGCCAAGGATCTGCCGGTATTCGTCTGTCCGGCCAATCCGAACCAGTTTGGTTACGGATACAACTACAACTACCTGAGCTGGCCGCAACTCAACGGCGGCGCGATGCCAAAGAATGTCAAAGTCGCCAAGCCAAGCCAGACGGTTCTTCTTTGTGACAGTGAAAATCTGAGTCAACCCGACGGATCATTCCTGGCATGGCGGGCCTACGTTCGGCCACCGAGCTTCGGGCGGTGGGATCATGTCGTCTCGTTCCGCCATCCCGGAAAGACTGCAAATGTCCTCTGGGTCGATGGCCATATAACTTCCGAAAAACAGGACTCACCCGCCATGAGTCCCGGCCCGAGCAATGAAAATCCGTTTTGGAACGGGAACGGCCCACAATAACTATCCCTATCATAAAAATATTATTCAATAAAACATCATGAAAAACAGCCGCCGCCATCACAATGTCACCCTCCTCGCCGCTCTTTCACTGTTAGCTCTCCCGTGGGGATCTGCCCTATGCGAAACCCTCATTAAAGAGGACTTTTCCCTTTCGGGGGGAGATCGAACTTCGGGTGAAACAATCGACGGGACCGAACTGCCCCAAGGCGATGTGAGCTGGATCTGCAAAGCCAACACGGTTCAGTTCGCAGGAACCAAGGGCGATTCCTATGCCACATTCGCAGCAAAGGGACAAACCTTGGCGGCCGTCGAACTGCCTTCGGAAGGGAACGTGATCGAGGTCCAGGCCAGCGTGCAGCCGACGCCGGGCGGGTGGATCGCCGTTGGCATCGGAAAACCCGAAACCGGTCTCGACAACACATGGCCCGAGGGCATGTTCCTCCTGCTCAATGGCGATGGTGGCTATGAAGTATATCTCGCCAGGGCCCAAGACGCGGTGACCTCCGGCACGCGCCTCCCCAACTTTAATGAATCGGAAATGAATTCGATCACTTTAATCTATGACAAAAAAGACAACACGCTGAGTTGCATCATCAACGAGCGGATGGTCCTCAACCCAACGAGCCTAACAACTTTTGGCTTCACCCCAAATCTGAGCAGTGCAGGTTTCTCGTCTTTCGGGGAATCCACAAACGCCAGAAGCGTCCAGGATTTCTCCGTTACGATCGAATGAAACCCAACCTCATGGCGGCCACAGCGCTCCTGATCCTTCCAGGCGGTCTCCCGGCCCAGGACTCGCTGGACATCGGCAGCAAGGAGCTTTCCCAGATGGAGGTTCATGGCAGTTTGGACGATTTTGTGCCGTCGAAAAATGAGTTCCGCATCTATTTCATAGGAGACAGCATCACCATGCACGGCTTCAATGAGGATACCGTCGAACGCTTAAAATGGGGCCACACTGCCGGGATGGCTGCCAGCAGCCAAGACAAGGACTACGCGCATTTGCTGGCCGATGCGGTCGGATCACGGGTGGACGGAAAGCCCGTCCGACTCTTTTTTGGTAAAGGCGGGGATCCCCGATCTGCTCTGGCGGGACTCTCGGACGCGATCAGATTCCAGCCCTCCCTTGTGGTTGTGCAGCTCGGGGAACACGTCGATCCAGAGGACAGCGCGGAGAAGATCGAGAAAGATTATGCCGCTCTCCTATCTGCGCTACAGCAACTTACTCCCCCCCCAATCATCATCGCCACTGGAGTCTGGAATCCCCAATTGGGACAGAAAAGCTACTCGGATCGCACCGCCCTGATCGACACCATCCAGTCCCGGGTTTGCCAGGAAATGAACATTTCCTTTGCTTCGGTGGAACAATACGCGCTCGACCCGGCCTGCAGCGGAACAGGCGGAAGCCCAGGCGTGAAATGGCATCCGAATGATGCCGGGCATGCAGGATATGCTAAAGAGCTGCTGAAAGGCTTCCTGGAAGCCACGAAACGGGAGTGATCACCGGCTGGGAACAGTCCAACCAAGCCAGTCGTCAACAGAGCACAGCCCACATAGTGGGCCTCAGCTTTCCCGCAACGGCTCTCTTGGAATATTTTTGCCTGCCAAGCGGCAGTGACAGGCTCCCATTACGGTGTGGGCGGGTTGTTTAGTGCGTCGAAAATTACCTTGCCGCGGGAGTCGGTGTCTCCAGGGGGCAGATAGGGGACAGTGGTCATAGGCGCATTAAACGGGCCAAAATGTTCTTTGCCGTAGACATTATCCATGTCCAACCGCCAACCATTCCACGACTGCCAGGCAAAATAGGTCCAGGACCATCCGCGCGCTTCGAACAGCGCGACAGCATCCCGCATCCAGGCGATGGCGTCGGCCTTCGGGGCCCAGCGGACGACGCTGAATTCTCCCACGTAGATCGGCACGGGCCAGCTGGCTAGAAAATCGTCCACGGGAGCCAGCCAAGCAGCGAGATTCGTTGTCGTTGAAGAGTAGTTGCTTAGTGGATCGTTGGCGTTTGGCCAATTCAAGTCGGCCAAGGAGGAATACACTCCTTGATGAGTAAAGGGCATTGGCTCATAGAAATGGGCAGAGTAGATAATACGGTTGGCAGTGTCCGGCAGTGGAGAAAGATCGTAAAAACCGCTGAACTGGCCGCCGGGACCAGTTTCGTAGATCACCCACGCGTATGGATCAATCGACCGGATGGTTCGTAGAACATTGACCGCTATCGGCCACCACTCGCGTGGCGGGTTGGGCATCTGGTCAACATCATGCGGCTCATTCCAAATATCATAGCCCCAGATTCTTGCCGAATGCGTCGGGGCCAAAGTGCTGACGACCATCTTCAACGTCTCACAGTAAGCCTCATTCAAATCAGCACGACTCCAATAGGCGTGCGAGGAATAATCGATATTTGCCGGGAGGTTATTCAGCGGCCCCGCTAGCGCAATCGCAAATTTGAGTCCCGCCGGAGCCGAGTCCATATCGACTTTCGCTCTGGCCAGACTCGCCGCCAGAGTAGCTGGCGTACCATCCATCCTAAGATTATAACGAACCACATTGCATTTCCACGTATTTTTCAGATCTGCAAAGAACGGCGCACCGAGCGGCTCCCACTGTTGAAGGCATTGCACTCCACGGGAAACTCCAAGCGCCGCGCGTTGAGTGGCCATCGCTCCCGTATCATAACTGTAGGGCGTCGGCGTCACCGGTGAAATAGTCACCGCCTGTATGTTGTTATAGCCCGGAGCAGCCCCCGCCGGAATCACCAACAAATAGGTCCCCGATTGCGACACCTTAAATCGCTGGTGGTCAGTTCTCCATGTGCTGCTTTGCGTCAAGTTGAGCGCACCGATGAAGTAGGAAAGATCGAATAGGGGCGAGACCCAGACGCAGGTTGATACCCCATTCCCTGTGCCTTTGATTTCATAGGTGCCAGCATTCAAGGTAATGGAGCGGTAGAGTTTCGCGTCGCTCGGGCCGCTCGGGCCCTGCAGCGAGGTGTAGGTGGAATTGGCTCCGATAACCGTTCCGCTCGTGGAGCTCCATCCTGCAGCGCCATTTGCGAAGGAGAATGTCTGAACTGGTGATGGCGCTAGTCCCGGAACAAAGGCGATATCATCGAGAACTAATCCTGCGTTGGTTCCATTTTGGCCAATCCAAACGCTGCGAATGAGGGAGCTCGGAGATATGATCCCGAAATAGGTGGATAATCCCTTACCCACACCACCGAAAAAGTACTTTCGAATCGCCACACCACTTGCGTCGAAGAGCACGACAAGAGGCTGGTAGTCTTCAGCATTGCTATTGATTACGACGCTGAACTTGGAGATGTCCTTGTCGAAAGTAAGATACGTCCCGGCGTTGACTCCAGCGAGCACGCTCGCCGTGATCCCCTGCGAGCCAGAAACCATCGTGGCGCTGCCGCTGGCGCGATCCTTAGCCAAATAGATCCCCTGGGTCGCATCGGGCGCGCTCAGGATATCATTGGTCATATTGTAGCTGCGCCATTCCATCTTGGCAGTGCCACTCGGGGTTGTGACTGCCGTCAATGCCTTGTTGGTGGACAGGGTCGGCACCGGGTTCAGAGCTCCGGTTGCACCCAGTTGATATGGGCTTGCCTGAAATCCGGATGTTTGCTCGAAGTCCAGAACGGTTGCTCCTTGGGCGGCAGTCATGGTCGCTTTCCCCGCTTGGCTAAAGGCTTCGCTGCATAGGGTGGGGCCGGTGGGATACCCTCCCCAATTGGGATTCTCCCAGTTGATGACTGCTCCGCCGGTTGGGTCCGTTTCAGACGCCCCCGCCACCGGGATGACATCGTTCCAGGTTGTGCCGATCACGAGGGAATCAAATGCGTACTCGCTATTGGTCGTCATATTGGTGGCATACAATCCCATCGCATTGAAGCTGGCAAACGCATGGGCCGTATCGGTGACGCTTGAGGTGGGGGTGGCGGACGCTCCCGCTGTCGGGTTCAACCAGAACTGCACGGAATCGTATTTGTTGATGTTGCTATTCCACACGAAACGAGCCACCAACAAATGCGGGCCGCTGCTGGAGGTCATGGGCGTGGTGGACGAGGCACTCGCCCCGTAGGCCCCGAAGAACCCCGCACCAGCTTTGCTATTATAAATCCCTATAAACGGCGAGTAGATCGAAGGGCTTCCGAGCGTGAACAAAAGGTCCGTCGTAGCTGACTGACCCGCCGCGATGGGGTCCAGGACAATCGAAACGTAGACGTCCTGGCCGGTGATCGCGGTCGGCAGCAGACGGGTCGCTGTCGTGGAATCGGAGAAACACGATGTCGTAAAACTCACCGCGTTCGTGCCTCCAACAATGGTGCCGCCTCCGGAAACGTTGTACGTCAAATTCACGCCGCTGGATACCGCGAGATGTTTGCCCGCGCTCACATCGGCCGAGCACGGCGCATAGGTGAACGCCCCGCTAAATCCGGCATCATTCGGGTTGCCTAGAATTGCCGGTTGCTCAGCCAGAGAACCTGTCCCGAACCCATCGTCAAAATTGGTTTTCACCAATATTTTCGCCTGGCAGGGATCGGATAGCAACCAACCTAGAAAAAGGGTGGTAGATAGTGTTCGTACGGACTTAAAAATAAAATCCAGCGAATTATTCTTTAATTTTATTAGCGTTGAAGCCGTGAGGGGAGGATTCATTGTGTGGGGGGTGGGGTTGGAGGGTGAAAGATGCATGAATAAAGAAATTAAAACATTAAATCAATGATTTATTCTTCCGAATTGTAGCGCCCTTTCAAAATTGAAATCCTCAAAGGAACAACACTGGACTGCTTGCTAGAGTAAATCGTGGCGTAAATTGCAGACTCCGCTCGTCGTAGGCTTCGGATTTTAGGAGAGCTAAAAAGGAAAATAGAAGAAGAAAAACTCCCTACAAGTCGCAGAGAGTAGGAACGAAATCACCGGTCTCCTGTGAGATGTTTGCTCAATTTATCATAGCCTCCTCTTCTCTGCGTCCTGGCACCTCTGGGCGAGATTTCATTTGAGATACGGGATCATGGCTCAATCCATAATGGCAGCCAACACATTCCAACTCAGGAAGTCCGCGTTAAAATTCGGTGCACCGTTTTCCGGGTGATAGTTCTCGTGTAGGGTGCCGGTCTTCTCGAGATCGTCGGTGAGGAGGTCGCGAGTCTTCCGGGCCAAGTCGTTGGCATCGTTATCGAATCCGTAGCCGCGGAGTCCTTCATAGACCATGTAGTTGGCCACCACCCACACAGGACCCAGCCAGTTGCTGGGATTGGCGGAATCTGTCGTCGCGTCGTACATGCGCTCGGTCATTGCCATGGTCCGGATTCCCTTCGGCGCGGCGAACTCCTGCTCATTGCGCAAATGCCTCTCCACCAGTAACCTCGCTTGCTCGGATGTCGCAATACCGCACCAGAGGGGAAGAAAACCGGTGAACATTTTTGTCTTGAGAGGAATGGTCCTCCACGACATGTCCATCCCCTTTTTGAGTGTCGGATACTGAACATGGCGCCGATCCACACAGTGCACATCAACGGTATAATAGAAGGCATCAATGTCGTCCCAGCATTCCCTCTGCAGCGCCGCCCGGGTCACCGCAGCTTCACAAAGGAGCCGTTCGGAATCCGCACCCCGGCCAAGGCTCTCGGCAATCTCTGCTGCTGCGAGCAGGTCTTTGTAGAAGAAACAATTCAGCAGCAAGTTGGCGGAAGAAAAATCCGGTCGCCCATAGGTCGTCGGATCGCAGTCCACCCCGATCGCTATATCGGATCCCCATACCAATAGCCCGCATCCCGAACGATAATGGCCCGACCAACGCGCGTAGTAAAACAGCAGTTGGTCAAAATAGGGCCTGACCCACTCGAAGGATCCACTCGCTTGTGACACCTCCAACGCAAGCATCCCAAACACCGGCTTGGCTTGGTTCTTCTCGCTATCGCTGGGCGTGCAGCAACGGAAGAAATCCGGATTGTTGCTCTTCGACATGATCGGTACGGATCCGTTTTCCGACTGGTTTTTAAAGAAATTGATCCAGGTTCCCCGAGCGTGATCCAGAAAAGTCGGCAGGACGTCAGCCCCCTTCAGCAGCTTGAGGTATCCTCGAACCATCCAGTAACTGTCCCAATCCCATTGCTCATCCCCATACAACCCGCCCGGAACCAAAAAGGGGTGCTGCAAAAATCCACTAGGCTGACGCAATACCCCGATCAATGCGGAAGCAAAATGCTTGCGCAGTGGACTCATCAATTTGCTCCCCAACGCCGATGTCCCTGCAGCAACAATCCAGGCCAAAAAATGGCGAAAAGGTGTGTGTGCTTTTCTGTTATCAAAACGTTTTTCATGTGAGAATCCGGGGTTGCGCGTGGCACAATCCTATCTCTCGACCCCCGCTGAAGTTGGGAATTCAATAAGACCTGGATTAAGGCAATAAATCAATCATAAAATGAAAATTACGCAGTTTCCCGGATGATGATATTTCCGCGCACCTGTTCCTCGGATGGTTTTGCGGAGTTGTGGACTCGATCGGTGAGGGCGGCAAACGCCTTCCTTCCGATGAGTTCGTTCGGGATTTCGAATGTCGTGAGGGCAGTGCCGTCGGAATGCGAGAGCTTGTAGTTGTCCATTCCTGTCACAAGGAGATCTTCCGGCACGCGAATTCCAATTGTCTTGGCGACGGTGAGAAGGCCGATAGCTAGGAAGTCGCCCGCGCACACCACGGCATCAGGCCGGATTCCTTCCCGGAAATACTTTCCGGCCAATTCAATTGGCTCGGCGGTCGGATTGCTGAAATCCGGATGCATGGAAGATTCGAGGAGGACCGTTTCCGGGGCCTCGGGCAAACCGGCCTCGGCGAGAGCCCATCGGTAGCCCTGATACCGATCCCGCATCGTCGGCGCGCTGGCGTAGTTGGAGAAGTAGCCGATGCGTTTGGCGCCCCGCGCGATCAGATGCTTGGTCATAGTGTATCCTGCATGAAAGTTATCGACGGTGACCGCTGAGCACCCGAGACCGGGAAGATTGACTTCGACTAGCACAAGCGGGAATCTCGAGTTCAGAACCATCTTGGAGAACTGGACCAAATCATCCGAGGTCGGCAGCACTGGATAAACCACGGCACCTTTCACGTCGAACTCCGAAAGCCGCCGGATAAAGTCCAGTTCCTTCCGATAATCGGTGCCTGTGGTGAGCATGACCGTTCGTCGATCCGCCTCGCGCGCAGCATCCTGGAACCCCCGCACAAGCCTCCAGATTCCCTCATGTTCCTCATTGGGATAGATGAACGCGAAGCGGTCCGTCTCGCGGGAAGCAGAAGTGCTGGAGTTGAAGGTTACCCGCGTGCCCGCTTTTGTCCGCTGGAGTACAAGCCCCTCATGGGAAAGCAACGCCAGTGCCTTGCTCACTGTGCCAATACTGCAATCGAACTCCTGCGCCAACTTGTCCGATGTTGGGATGCGCTCCCCTTCTTTCCACTCCCCATTGAGGATGCGGCTAGAAAGAGCCTCGTGAATGTGACCAACCTTGCTCGATAATCTAGCCATGATAGGTAAACTTACCAGATCCGACAGTTGAATTAAATGGTTAATTTCAGCTTTTTAAGCGATTGAAATGGGCTGGTCGAATCAGCAGGTAACGTATCAACTGTGCCCAATGATCAGGTGCCTCACCCCAACCAACGGCCCTCCAATTCAAATTAAGCGAAATCCATATAAAACCATTGAATAACTATAAAAACCATCTATTTATTGATCAAGCATGGAGATATCATTGAAAAAAAGAATTTTGGGATGCTGGCTTGGCAAATCGATTGGAGGAACTCTTGGTATTCCAGCGGAGGGTCGCATGGAACGTCTGCATTTTTCGTTTTACGATCCGATCCCCGTAACTGCACCCCCAAATGATGATCTGGAACTGCAGTTGGTGTGGCTCCATCTGGTAGAATCAGCGGGGGCAACGCTCACCCAAGGCGATTTCGCCCGGGCCTGGAGGGATCACATCCACTACATGTGGGACGAATATGGACGCTGCCGATGGAATTTGCGCCGGGGGGTGCCAGCAGAATGCGTCGGGAGCTTTGAGAATCCGTTTCACGCAGGCATGGGGTCTCCGATTCGATCAGAAATTTGGGCCTGTCTTTTTGTCGGGGATCCCGAGAGTGCGGCGCACTATGCCGCGATGGACGCCTCACTGGACCATGGCATCGAAGGAATCGCGGGCGAGGTGTTTTTCGCAGTGATGCAATCCTTGGTGGCCGAAGGGTGCGTGGTTCGAGAGGCGATCCTCTCGGCTCAAGGCTACATTCCAGAGCAATGCGAGACCGCACGGGCAATCCGACTGGTGGAGAGGGACTTTGAGAGCAAGGTCGAACCGTGGGAAGCTCGCGAGCATCTGATCGCCGCCCACCATAGCGACAACTTCACCCACGCTCCGCTCAATGTGGCGCTGACGGTATGGGCATTGCTCTATGGGAAAGATGATTTTGAAACGACCATTCTTCTGGCGGTCAACGGCGGCTACGATACCGACTGCACAGCCGCGACCGCCGGTGCGACCCTCGGACTGTTTCTGGGGAGTGAGGGAATTCCGCAAAAATGGAGCACTCCCATCGGCGACAGAATTTTCATCGGTCCAGGGATCCAAGGGATCTCTGCTCCGCTCACTGTCCAGGAACTAACGGATAGAACGATGGCTCTCATTGGAAAAATGGACCGCCAGCCATGGTCTCACGACGCATGGAACGCTTTACCTCCGCCGATGGAATTGACCGGACTGCCCGGAACGATTTCAATTGGCCCGCTAGGCCAGGTCAAAGAAGTTCTCTGGGCAAATGGAGAGTTGCCTCGGGAGGTCAAGGCTGCGGGCGGTGCGATCTGGGAGTGGGAGGTGGATCGCAACGTGGATCGCGAATTGATGTGTCTGGCCACGGAGGGCGCCGAGATTTGGATCGATGACGAGGTGGCACTGTGTTGTCCCCCCGGCCTGCCCTACGTGCCCGCCCCGCATCGTTGCCCTCAAGGCTCACGCGTGATGGTGAGCGTGTCTCCTGGGAAACATCGGGTCCGGGTCGAACTTCCCTCGACCAACCCTGCACAGCAGGCCAGTGTGTTGCTGACATATCCGAATTTTCATCTCTGCCCGTGGACGGCGGATGAACTACCCACTGCCGCAGAACTGCCAGCATGACCACAGCACTGATTCCGGAGACGGAAAGAATCCCTCTCAAGGAAAAGGGGGCATTCAGTCTTGGCATCGTGCTGGAGATTATGGGGGCCTCCCTTCTCACGAATTTGTTCCTGCCGATTTTTAATATTGGGTTCGGGATGACACCTGTGGCCATCGGCATCATTCTCATGCTTCTGCGCGCGTGGGACGGATGCTTGGATCCCATTGTCGGCTATATCTCTGACAACTTCCCGACCCGGTGGGGCCGACGGCGCCCTTACATGCTGGTGGGCGCGATTGGCTGTGCCGTGCTGTTCCCGCTTTTCTGGTTCATGCCGGCGTCGCTTTCCGATACCGGAAAATTTTTGTATCTCCTCGTCTGCGGGATGGCCTTCTACCTGGCATATAGTTTTTGGGCGATGCCCTATTACGGTCTTCAGTTGGAGCTAACTCCGAACTACCACGAACGCACCCGCCTTTCCGCATGGATGACTGTCGTCAGCAACGTGATGGGCATCATCATGGGCTGGCATATGGCATGGCTGGCCAGCAGCATGTTTGCAAATCCTCTGACGGGGGAACCTGATCTGGTAAACGGCATCAGGCATCTTTGCTGGGTTTTTGCCGCAGGCATCGCGATCTTTGGGATCATGCCGGCGCTGTTTGTGAAAGAACGGACGCTGTCGCCGCGTTCCAAGGAAGGAAAAATGGAGCGCGAATCCTTCTGGCAAAACATCCGGGAGTCGCTGCACAATGGACCTCTTTGGATTGTGATCGGCATCACGTTTTTCCTTGTGACCGGCTTGGGTGTGATCGGCGGCGTCGGCACCTATGTGTTCATTTATTACGTTACCAACGGCGACCTTGCGTTGGCCGGTGTGATCGGCGGATGGAAAGGAAGCGTCATTACCGTTTGCGGGCTCGCTCTCATCCCGGTTTGGACATGGCTTGCGAAATTTTTAGACAAACGAACGCTGGTCATCATTACTCTGTTCATCTCGGTCTTCGGTCATCTCCTTGGGTATTTTCTCATCACCCCAGCGAATCCGTATCTGTCCATCATCCCTGGCATTTTCGAGTCAGCCGGATTCACTGCCATTTGGCTTCTGATTCCTTCGATGAAAGGCGACATCGCGGACTTCGATGAATTACAAACTGGACGGCGGCGCGAGGGCGCGATCAATGCGTTTTTCTCCTGGTTCTTTAAGGTTGCTGTCACCGTCTCAGCCGGTCTCGGAGGATGGTTGCTTCAAGCGACGGGGTTCGTCGTCAATGTCAATTCCGCCGACCCCGTCATCCACCAACGCATGTTTATGTCCTACCTTTTTGTTCCGCTAGGCTTCTGGGCGGTCGGGCTGTTTTTGATCTGGATCTACCCTCTTACCCAGGAACGCATGGCCACGATTCGCCGTGAAATCGAGGCGCGACGAGGCCTTTTGGTCATGGAAAAATAAGCGAGCTAAGGACGCATCTCTGCCACCCGGACGACCAGATCATTGCCATAGTCAAATCCAGCGCAGTCCAAAGTCAGCAGCTTGTTGTCTTCCGACTGCACAAAGCGCCCGACCTCACCTTCATCCATCCACACCACTTCGGAGATGGCTGCTGGGAAGCCATCGATGGCTCGCGGTCCGGTCTGCGTGGAGCCTGCCACGACATGGGTGTCACCTCTTCGGTGAAGATCATGGGCGAAGTAATAGTATTTGCCTGCATGGGTAAGCACAAAGTCGTTGGCTTGGCAATTTACAGCCACCGGGCGGCCAAGATACAGCAGGTCGCCGTGCAGGGCGATCCACTCACCGACCTTTCTGAGCAAAGCCTCCTCATAATAAGGGATGCCACCTGTTGCTGTTGGTCCGATATTGAGCAGGTAGTTTGATCCGGTTTTCCGACAAGCGCAGAGGTGTCGAATGATTTCCCCAACGCTCTTATAGTTGAAATCGAGTTTTCCGATCCCCCAATGGCTGTTCAGAGTCTCGCACATTTCACCTGCCAGGTATTTCGGCCAGCCCCTACGATCCGGGGCTGTGGGAAGCCCCTGTTCAAAGGTAACGCTGTCCAGTTCCGGATGCCCGGACTGCCCCAAGGCCCCCAGGCCGGTGTTATTGATGATAATGGCCTCCGGTTGAAGACGACGGATGAGCGCATACAGACGATCCTCTTTCCAGTCTGTTTCGCGGGACCATGTGCCGTCGAACCACAGCCCCCCTAACTCACCATAGTGGGTGCAGAGGATTTCCACCGAACCATGAAGGTAATCGAGGTAGGCGTCGAATTCAGCGTCCGAGCATTCTGCGGAGTTCCTTTCCCAGTCCAGCAGCGTGTGATAAAGGTAAGGAACTATACCCTCCTCCCGACAAGCATCGACAAATTCCCGCACCAGATCGCGACCGGAGGGTGCGTGCATAGAATCAAAATCTGAGAGTCCGCGCGTATCGTAGAGCGAAAAACCCTCGTGGTGACGGGTGCCCATGGAAGCATATTTGAAGCCACTCGCTCGCGCCAGCTTCGCAAGGTGCCTGGCATCGAAATCGGCCGCAGTGAAGTGGTTGATCATTTTCCGGTATTCCTCCGCTGGAATCTTTCGATGCGATTGTATCCACTCCCCGTGCTCCAATTGCGAGTAAAGGCCCCAGTGAATGAACAGCCCGTAGCCTAGCTCTTCAAAGCGTGAAATGCGCGGCAAGGGAGTTGGAATGATGTTGGTTTTCATAGTTCGAATGCGGTGGTGATTGTTTCTCCGCCATCGGTGACTCGGGAGGTGAACAAATTCAAGAATGGGATCGTTTGAGTGAAAAAGGGAGTTATTCCAAAAAAGTGATTCAATCAATAAGAAACCGTGTTGACTCAATGAAAAAAGACACCAGGGGCGGATGCGAAAGTAGTCCACCAGATGCCAGTTTAAGAACTCCCCGCCATTGTCGGTGTCGAAGCCCAGGATCGGAAAGGGCACCTCCGCTTCCGTCTCAGCAATGCGCCCGGCCACCGCATGCTGGCTGCGGTTGGGCACCGCCTGGTTCTCCGTCCATTGGGTATGAATGTCGGTCATGGTGATACTCCAACAGCGGAGTCCATGCCGAGGGTTTCGGGTTGCCTCGGCCAATTCCAATAGTCGCCGGTGCGATCGAGGTGATCCTCGACGTGCTGCGCGTTGATGAGTTTGCTGGCATCGATCCAGCCCACGTGCACGCCGAAGAGCGAACCGCGTGGCCCGCCAAGCACGAGGCCGCTGAGGGAGGCCATTCATAGCTGGGACCGACGAATTTAGGGGAGGGGAGTGTTTGATTGCTATTCATGTTTGGTGTGAGGTGTGGATCTACATCCCGAGCAGGTCGAGATTTTTGCGCAGGCGTTGCAGCGCGGCGACGTAGCGTTCGGGGATGAGCCCATGCCGGTTGGGGCCGACATCGAGCAGGAAGTTGGCACCGCGCGAGGTGGTGGTGAGATACATGCCGAGCAGTTCGGCGTCGGAGCGTGGCCGATCATCGTCGGTGTAAAACCATTCCTTGCCGATGGGGTCGCAGACTTCGCCAGGGAGGTAGTATTTTTTGCCCTCGATTTCGCGCCATTTCACATGGCCAGTGGCGGCGTTTGGAAGGAATCGCTCGATGGCGATGAGATCGGTCGGCCAGGCGTCTTTGACTTTGAATTTGGAGCCGTCGCCGATGCCGTGATTCATCATCACGACCGTTTCGGGCTGTAGCGTGGTGATCTGGCTGTAGAGTTGGTGGCGATAGCCGCGCGGCAGCATCATCGGGATATCGATCCAGACTTCGGCGATGGGACCGTAGGAGGTGAGCAATTCCTCGATCTGGGCGGATTGAAACTCTTGGTAGGTGCGAGTAGTGAACTCAGCGTAGTGTTTGTCCACTTCCGGGGACTCGGCGAAGGCCATCGTATCTGTTGGCGTGACGGAGCCGAAGTGGTGGTGGTTGTCCCACGAGCAGTAGTAGAAGCAGGGCAGGACTCTGCGGCGTTCGCAGGCTTGCACGAAAGCCTCGACGACATCGGTTTTTACGGGGCCGTTGCCGACGTGGTAGTCGGTATGGCGGCTGGGCCAGAGACAGTGTCCGGCAACATGCTTCGTCGTGAGGACCGCATACTTCATCCCGGCATCGCAGGCGACGTTGACCCATTGATCGACGTCGAGCTTGTCGGGGTTGTAGAGCGACAGCGGGGCGTTTCCATCGGGCAGTTCCTTGCCCTCGTAGGTGCTCATGCCAAAATGGATGAACATGCCGTAGCGCATTGTTTCCCAGCGTTTCAGGGCAGCGAGCGACAGGCGTTGTGCGCCGTTGGAGTCTGTGGTGGATGTCATCATCTTGTGAGGTTCGGCATATTGGTGATTCGCGCTCTATGCGTCTATTGCTTCAGGGAATTTCGTTTTCTCCAAGTTCGGAGTGACCTGGCTAGTTCGTCGCGAACCATTGCGGTGTCCGTAAACCAAAAGAACTGAATCCTTGCGCTTTTTATTACAATGGCGTTCGAATATTTTGACAGATTTCGTAAATAACGACGGCGCTTTCCCAGATACAGTGGCGTAAAACCGCATAATCTACTGAAAGACAGTGAGAAACAAATATCTTTTCCAAGCACGTATTTGAGAGTCCGAATTTAGGGAGGTCTTGAAGATGTTCTGCACGGATGTCGGAGCACTGACGGCGAGTAAATTGGTAGGGGTCAACAAGAACACAACGCATCGACTCTTTGGTCTACTGCGCTCCCGGATCGTGGAGTTGGCCGAAGCGGAGTCCCCCCCTTTCACCGGCAGTGTGGAGGTGGATGAAAGCTGCTTTGGGCTTCGAGGCATTCGAGTCTTGAGGGTCGAGGGGCGGGAAGAAAAGTCGCGGTGCTCTCCTGCGTGAGCTTGTAATAATACGGGCCGGTGATCGAGACCGCCCGGCATCCGAGGTCGGCGCAAAACCGGCACATATCGAGCACCAGATCGACATTCAGCTCAGCGGCACCGGCGAGAATCGGCTTCCCGATGGCCTCTTCGGCGACGATGGCCACTACCCGCTTCCTCTCTTCGTAGCTCAATCGAATGAACTCCCTCATGCTGCCATTGGGATAGAATCCCGTGACCCCTTTGCCGCCGATCCACCGGATGATCCTCTGTAATTCGTCTTCATGGATCCGGCCTTGTGCGTCGTAGAGGACGATGTTTGGAACAAAAATTCAGGTCAGTGCTGCGTGGCTCATAGGTGGTAGATTTGTTGGGCGTTTGCGGTGAAAACCGCATGCTGTTCGTCCGGAGTGAGCGCCTGCACCATCTCTCGGCTCATGCCAATCCATTTGGGCAATCCCGCACCCAGATTGCACACAGGCCAGTCTCCTCCCCACACGCAACGCTCGACACCAAACGCCTCGAGCACGGTTTCCACATAGGGCACAAACGTAGCAGTTTCTTGTACGTTAGAGGCGGCGTAGGCACAGAGTCCCGAAATCTTACAGCACACATTCGGAGCCGCCGCCAAAGCGCGAATTCTCTCGCTCCAGTTCCGAAACCTTTCGCCTCCCAGCGCATCATTAGCAGCGATCTCGGGGACCCCGCAGTGGTCCAGGACAAATGTCGTCTCAGGACAGGCCCTCGCCAATTCCGACGCGATTCCCAACTGACGCTGAAGAACGCAGAGGTCGAATGTGAGATCGCGTTTTGCCAAACGGGCGACATTATCGCGAAAGATCGGCGATTGCGACAACTCATCCGGCTGGGTGTGCAACACGCGACGGATGCCCTTGAGCTTCGGATGTGCGGTGTCGTCGAGATATTGCTCAAACCCATCCTGCTCCGGACGAGCCGCTGCAATGACCCCCAGAATCCGATTTTCGGACTCCTCTGCCAGCTCGCAAAAAAACCGCGCCTCGTCGGAGGACTCCCCCACATCGACCTCCATGAAAACCGTCCCGGTGATGCCACAGCCATCCGCCGCCTTTTGATAGTCAGAGAGCGGAAATGCACCACTAAGAGCCGGAATGCCTTCCGCCCAGCGATAGGAGAAGCGGTCAGGATAAATGAGATGTTGGTGGGTATCTATCATGAAGTCTTCAGATGAGAGGTGGGCTGGGTGCAGGCTCGGTCAAGGTGGACGTAGCCGCCATCGACGAAGAGCAACTGGCCAGTGGTGTGCGAAGATTTCGGGGAGGCAACGAAGACGACTGCATCCGCGATTTCCTGCACGGTTGTTGTGCGACGTCCGAGCGGAATCGTGCTGTTGAGTTGGGCGTGGGCGGCTGCCGGATCGGGAGCCTGAGCCAACCAGCGTTCGTAGAGCGGAGTGATCACCTCGGCGGGAATGACGCAGTTGACACGAACCCCATGGTGTCCAAGGTCGAGCGCCCATTCTCTCGTGAGTGCATTCATGGCCCCCTTGCTGGCGGCATACCCACTCGTGCCGCCCTGTCCGGTCACCGAGCATTTGGAACCAATATTGACGATGTTGCCCCGGGAAGCGATCAGATGATCGAGGGCGTGATGGACGAGCAGGAAGCAGGAGACGATGTTCTTTTCCAGCGAGGCCCGGAACTCAGCCGCCGAGTGACGCAGACCAATAGCGTCGTTGCCGCCCGCGTTGTTGACGATCACGTCGATCTTGCCATGACGCGCCACGATGTCGGCCACCGCTTTTTGAACTTGCGCCTCATCGGTCATTTCCACCGAATAGGATTCCACGCGGCGGCCTTTTGCCTCTTCTTCGCGAACAACCTTTGTGCCGTCTTCAGGATTGCGACCAAGAATGCAGGCGATGGCTCCCTCGGCGGCAAAGGTGCGGGTGATGCCCTCGCCGATGCCCTTGGCTCCACCGGTGATGAGGACGACTTGATTTTCGAGTTTCAGATTCATAGGGGATTATTGGTAGGTTGGGTGACAGGCCGGACCGATGGCCTCGAAGGATTTGTAGCCGAGCACGAATTCCTGATGGCCCAGGGACTCGGAAGCGGTTTCCTGACCTTCCGCCAGCGCCCGAATGAGATCCACAATTTCCGTGCCAACTTCGTCGAGGGTTCCGTGACCTTCCAAAATGCGACCTGCATTGACGTCCATGTCGCCCACCAGTTTCCGGAAGGTTTCAGGATTGGCACAGACTTTAATGACCGGCGAAATCGCCGAGCCCACTACGGATCCCCGACCAGTAGCAAAGAGGATGACATGGGAACCGCAGGCGATCAGTTCAGCGATTTCCGCGTTGTCGTTGATATTGGGAAAGCCGAAGCGCACCTCGCCGTCGGGCACCACGTCGAGCAGGTAGAGCCCACCCTGACCGGGCACGTCGCCGGGTTTGATGAGTCCGGAGATCGCCGACGATCCGCTCTTGGAATAAGCGCCCATGCTCTTCTCCTCCTGAGTCGTCAGACCGCCATCCGCATTCCCCGGCGCGAAGCTGCCATGTCCGAGTGTGGCGTAATATCGGGCAGCCTTCGCAACAGATGCCGACAGAATCTCCGCCAACTCCGGCGTGGCAGCACGCGCAGCCATGATCTGCTCGCAGCCGATCAGCTCCCCGGTTTCCTCAAAAATGCAGACCGCCCCCTCCTGCACCAACTGGTCAAACGCACGACCAATGCCCGGATTCGCGGTGATCCCGCTCGTGCCATCGCTGCCGCCGCAAACCGTGCCGACCACCAATTCGTTCCAGTTCATCTCAACTCTCGGAGCCGACTCGAGCGCAACAACCGTGCGCTCGACCCAGGCACGCCCGGCCTCAACAGTCGATCGCGTGCCGCCGGTCTCCTGAATCACCAACAAATCGACCGGGCGCCCGGAGGCACGGATGCTGCTCAGAAGCCCGGCGCGATTGAATCCCTCGCAGCCCAGCGAAAGCAGGAGCACGGCCCCCACATTGGGATGCGTGCAAAGCCGGATGAGCATTCGGTGGGAATATTCATTCGGATAGCAGCCGCTGAAACCGATCAGGTGGACATCATCCTCGCGGAACCGATGCTGAATTTCCCGGGCGACATGGTGGGCGCATTCCACCAGGTACACCACGAGGATCGTGTTGCGGAGGCCCTTGCGTCCGTCGGCTCTGGCGATCGCTTTTGTGGTGAGTGTCTTCATGTTGCCGCGTGGAATTCACGGCCCAGTTCCAGCGTGTAGGTCGGCAGATAGTCGCTTTGGATGTTATGCAGGTGGACATGCTCGCCTGCGGCAATGTCCCGCGTGGCCGAGCCAATCTGAGCCCCATATTTGAGGATTTTCTCACCAGCACGAATCGGCTTTGCAGCAAGCTTGTGACCCAGCCCGAGCGCGGATGGCAGCCGATAATCGACATCGCCTATCCGCACCACCGCGCCTTCCTGCAGGGACTTTGTGAGCACGATAATGTTGTCATTCGGAGAAAGAAGGATCGTATCCATGATGTTCAGAACTTGCGATACTTCAGATACGCTTCCACAGGATCCAGGCCCTTCAAAATCGCCGTCCGCACCTTGTTCTCCGTGCGCAGAACTTCCTCCACTTTGGTTGTGACTTCCTCAATCCACTCCACAGGAATCACCAGCGCCCCGTCACGGTCGGCCATCAGGTAATCGCCCGTGCGAATCAAGACTCCGCCGATCACAATCGGCTCGCCCAAGCGGTCCGCCACCCAGCGTCCGACAACATCACGCGGCGTCTGATACCGCGACCACACCCGCAGCCCGGTCTCCAGGATGCGCACCGTGTCCCGGCATCCGCCGTCACAAACGTATCCCCGCACGCCTTTATAAACAAAGGTCTCGGCGGAGAGTTCGCCCATATGGGCCAGCGTGTCGTCATTGGGCTGACACACCACCACCGCCCCTTTCGGAGCCTGCGAAAGCATGCGCGTCCACTCCAGGAGCGTCGTGTGACCATCAACAGAAAAATCCGCGTGTCCGCTCACCGTAAAAATCCTCCCCGCCATCGGACGGGACGGATCGAGCGGACGGATCGTTCGCGGCAAAATCTGATCCGGCATCCCCATCCCTCGCAGCACATCATAGACCGCACCGGAATAGCATTTCTCGAGACGTTCGGAATATCCGTCGTCAAAGTCGGGAAGGGGGTCGGAAGTCATGGGTATCACCTTGCCAAATTAGTTTATCGCTAACAATATAATTTATCAATGAAACCCGCCGCCAAAAAATCCCCCGTGGTCGCTCCCGCACTTGAGCGCGGTTTGTCACTGTTGGAATTCCTCACCGCTCAGAGCAAACCGCTCACGCTCACGCAGATCGCGCAGGCTCTGAAGCTGACGGTTTCCGAGGTGCAGCGCCCTCTAGCCTGCCTGCTGGAGCGGGGCTATCTCAAACGAACCTCTGCGGGCGCATATCTGATCTCCGGCCTGTTGTATCGCCTGGCACATTCGCATCCGCCGCACCTCCACCTCCAAAGGACCGCCCTCCCCTTCATGCTCGACTTCGCGAGGCTGACCGGCCAGTCGGTGCATCTTAGCGTGCCGGATGGCGACGCGGCACTCCTGCTGTGTGATGTCCCCGGCGGCGGACTCGTGCGCATCACGCTCCAAGCTGGGGCCCGGCTCGACCCCCATGCGACCGTCTCCGGGCGGATTCTCCACGCATTTGACTACCTGACCCCAGACGCCCGCCCGGCAAAAAGTAGATCAATGACAACAGCCCTGACCCGCATCCGCCAGCGGAACTACGAGAAGGCCGAAAGCTCCTATGCCATCGGCATCGTTGATCTCGGCGTCCCGGTGCGGGATCACGAGGGCCAGGTCATCGCCGCCCTCACAGCCTCGCTGCTGCGCCTGAAAGCCACAAAAGCCAGCGGCGACGACCTCCTCGGCCACCTACAAGAATGCGCGGACGCCATCCGGTTGGCTGTTTGACGTGCCCTCACAAGCTGAGTCCGAAGCAGCGGCACATGACACATACCGCACATACCTGCATCTAAAGCATAGAATAAATCCTGATCCCCGGAACATCACATTGTCCACAGACGAGGAAACGATCAACAGGAGTAGGGAATACACGCCCAGATGCCTCTGCAATCAAGGGGCCATCATCGACACCCTGAGCGCAAAGTAAAAGATCGAGGAGTTGATCCGGCGAACGTGCCTCGCTCAGCCAAAACGCAATCCAATCTGGACTTGCGGATATCATTTTCGGACGACATCAATCCGCATGAAAAACCTCCTCGGCATCCGCCCACCATCCGTCCTCGGCTATGCCTGGGAGCGGTTGTTGGCAGGGCTTGCAGACCGCCCACCACTTCTGGGTGGTTTCATCGGCGGACATCAGAGCCATGTCTGCTTCGAGGTTGTCGCCGACATATTCGAAATAGCTGAAGAGGTAGTGCTGGCCATCGGGCAGCGTGCGCAGGAAGATCGAGTAGTTGCGGATGTTGCACTTGTGGATCATTGCGAGCACATCCGGCCAGACTGCGGCGTGCAGGCGTTTGTATTCGTCGATGGCTTCGGGTTTGAGTCCGATGATGTGGGCATGACGTTTCATGATTATTTTGGTGTTGCACCGCTGGCGATGGCGTTGTGGTATTTCACGGTTTGGATGTGTTCGCAGTAGAGAACCAACTCGCCATCACCCTGCACAGAATAAATTATCTCGGAGATCAGCATGCCGTCGGGCTTTAACGAAGTACGTCTGTGAATTCAAGGGATGGAGGTGAGCAGTTTTACCAAGCGGTGGAGGGTCCATGCAGTGATTTCAAAATCTTCGGAGAGGGCGGAGAGGCCGATCTCGCGGTCGTTGAGATTGGATACAAATGCGAGGTGTTTGAGGCGAACCCCTAAATTCGTACTAATAGGTGAGCTATAAAAAGCGATGGTTTGCGGGAGTGGAAAACCACAACCTGAAAGACCATCAAAATGAAAGCCAAACGCAGAAGATAGTACACAACATTCATGGGCTGGAAGCGCTCAAAGAACAGAAGACCACCCAGCAGATCGCGGCGGAATACGACATTCATCCCACGCAGGTTTCCTCAGCGGTAGCTTCCGCGATCCGGTCACCTTTTATTTTCAACTCCAAGGATTTATTGCGGAAAGAGGCTCCCCTTTTTCCACATCCTCCTCTGACCCAAAAACGTCTCCGGCGCATTGACCTCGGCTTTTGGTAGAAATACCTGACCAGTTTGATGGGGGCTTTGCGACCCCAATCCCCCGCACTGCTCGCCGCAGGGGCGTTATGGGGGAACTCTCTTTCTCGCCTTTTTGGTGCCCCTAAAAATGTCTCTTATGAGCAATAGATTGGCAGTGGTGGAGTAATGAGAGATATTGCTTGATTGGCCTAATAATCAGTGTTTTATGAATCTGAAAACAGCAGAAAATCCGCCGAGCACCACCCCCTTCGAAGACCCCCAACCCCTCTATGTATACCATCGGAATTGATTTCGGAACAAACTCGGTCAGAGCCCTCGTTGTGCGCTGCCGGGATGGCAAGGAACTTGGCACAGCGGTCGTCGGTTATCCCTCCGGCAAGGAAGGGGTTCTTGTTGATGGCCGCGACCACAATCTGGCACGTCAGCATCCAGGCGACTACCTCGTCGGTTTGGGGAAAAGTGTGCGTGCTGCCTTGGCGCAGGCTTTAAAAACCAAGGGTTTTCGAGCCGACCAGGTGATTGGCCTTGGCATTGATACCACTGGCTCAAGTCCCATTCCGGTCGATGCCTCCAATCGTGCGATTGGGATGGTCCCGAAGTGGAAAAAAAATCTCAATGCCCAGTGCTGGTTGTGGAAGGATCACACCAGTTGGCAGGAAGCGGCACGCATCACCGAGCTCGCTGCCAAACACCGTCCGCAATACATTGCAAAATGTGGAAATACCTACTCGTCCGAGTGGTTTTGGAGCAAGATCTGGCGATGCTTGAAGGTGGATCCCGCCGCTTTTGATGCCGCTCACTCGTGGGTGGAACTCAGTGACTGGATTCCCTCCGTTCTTGCCGGCGTGGAGAACCCACAGGATGTGCGACGTGGCATTTGTGCCGCCGGTCACAAAGCCCTGTTCTGCGACGAGTGGGGCGGGCTGCCTGACAAAAAATTTCTCACGCTCCTCGATCCCAAACTTGCCGCCCTCCGGGACCGCCTCTTTCAAAAGGCCCATGACGCCACAACTGCCGCCGGGAACCTGTCGTCGGCATGGGCAAAAAAATTGGGACTTCCCGTGGGAATCCCGATTGCGATTGGTGAGATGGATGTTCATTACGGAGCCATTGGTAGCGGGATTTCTGAAGGAACACTGGTCAAGGTCATCGGCACGTCCACCTGCGATTGTG
>JBGTAR010000116.1:0-37266 GCA_041749815.1 Terrimicrobiaceae bacterium | reverse complement strand
TTTCTTCAGCGACGATCGTGGTTGTGGGTGCGTCCTGAGCGGAAGCGACGGTGGGGTTTGCAAGCCATGAGGCGGTCGCTAGGATCGCTGCAAGGAAGGCAAGCTTCGAGGTTCGTTTGAGCATGGTAGTTATGGATTTTTGGTTGTTTGTGCCTGATGGATGATCCATCAGGCGAAACCCCTACAAGCAAATGTCGTGCCAACTCACAAAACGGCTTTCGAGGGTCGGGTTTTGTGAGTTTCGAAAGCGGCGCTTCTCAAGCACGCGCGTGGTGAGGAACACGGCAGCAGAGCGCCGTGGCTACATCTTCCAAGTCTTTGATGATGCCGGAGTTTATTGTAGCCGCCTCACTCCGCTGAGGCGTCAACGCGGCGAAGCCGCCACCTTTACCGCCTTGCGGCAAAAAACTCTCTGAGGAGCGCTGCGGACTCAGCGGAACGGACGCTGCCGGTGATCTCGCACTGGTGGTTGAGCCCTGGGAGTTGGAGAATGTTGATCAGGCCGCCCGCAGCACCGCCTTTGGGGTCCGGACAGCCGAAGATGACCCGCCTGAGCCTTGCATGGACAATGGCGCCGGCGCACATCGGGCACGGTTCTTTGGTGACGTAGAGATCACACTCGTTCAGACGCCAATCCTCGATGGCATTTTCTGCGATCGTGATGGCCAGCATCTCGGCGTGGGCCGTGGCGTCCTTGAGCATTTCCACCTGATTCCATGCTTTGGCGAGGATTTCGCCATGACGCACAATCACCGCACCCACAGGGACCTCATCAGCAGCATAGGCTTTGCGGGCCTGGCGCAGGGCCTCTTCCATAAAACGTTCGTCGTCGCCAAATTCCATATGTCAGGGTTTACGAGATTTTTAGGTTAAAAAAGTCAGAAAAGACCTGCTGATAAACGCCGTGTTTCATGGCGGGGATACCGTTCAGTTTGAATTCCTGGGGAAGAATCCATCGGGCATTCTGAAATTCCGGGGAGGGACCATCCAATTTGAGAACGGCCTCTTCATCGGTTAACTCTGCGAGAAAGTAGGTTTGGGCCTGGCCGATCCACCCCTTTCTTTTGGAACCTCCTGAGAACAAGTAGCAGTAGGGTCCTTTGGATGAGATGACCTTGTAGGTGGAAGCCGGCAGACCAAGCTCTTCCAAGACCTCACGTTCCAGGGCCTCATCAGGGCTTTCCTTGCGCTTGACTCCACCTTGTGGAAATTGCCAGCATCCTGGCCAGTCCGCTCGTTCGCAGATGAGAATTCTCCCGACCGCGTTGCGGAGGATCATCGCCACATTGGGGCGGTAGAGGGTGGAAGAAGGGTCGTTGGGAGACATTCAGGATTCTGAGGATTGTACGGCACGGAGTTGAACATCTCCAATGTGCAGGCCAAGAGATTTTTCAGCCGTGCGGAGGAATCCTTCGGTGGCATCCGTGAGTGAAACGTCCAGGCGCCCAAGAATTTCCGGAGGGGCCAGGAGGCTTTTTTGGGTGAGAAGCTGGCGAATGGAAAGCGCACAATTTTCTGCGGAATCGACCAATGTGATGTTCGGTCCTGCGGCCCGCGCAATGGCATCATAGGCCAGAGGATAATGCGTGCAGCCAAGCACCAAGGTGTCAATGCCTTCGAGCAGGAGCGGCTCCAAATATCTGGCGATCACCTGATCGGTGATGGGGTCCTCGAAGAGGCCTTCCTCAATCAACGGCACCAGCAAGGGGCAGGCTTCGCTGAAAACTGAGATGTCTGGGCTGATGGCATGGATGGCCTGCTCGTAAGCCGCGCTGGCCACGGTGGCCCGGGTGCCGATGACTCCCACCCTGCCATTTTTGGTCTGAGCCACAGCGGCGGCGGCTCCGGGGCGAACAACGCCCTGAACGGGAACATTAAAAACTTTTTGCATGCGCGGAACAGCCAGTGCGGAGGCGGTGTTGCAGGCAACAACGATCACTTTGGCATTTTCTGCGAGCAGGAGACCCCCGATTTCGATCCCGTATCGCTCCACGGTCCGGCGGCTCTTTCCACCATAGGGAACCCTGGCAGTGTCGCCGATGTAAAGAATATGCTCGGAGGGAAGGTGTTCGCGAAGCGCTGCCGCCACCGTGAGACCCCCAATACCTGAATCAAAAACTCCGATGGGGTCCAACCGCGGATCGGGAGATTCCAATGATTCCATTCCGGCGGCTCCGCGGGGAGTTAGTTGGCAAGGGCCTGAGCCGCAGCTTGAATTGCAGAGGATGCGTCGGTATCCGCTCCGACGGTTCCCCGGGCCAGATTGGGCACTGTGGTCGAGTCCGTGGCCGATGCCACAGCGGAAGGTTGCTGGAATTGTGTCACTCCACTGACAGCCCCCCGGAAGAGCACCACCCCTGAGACAATGGCTTCTGCCATTTTCTGACGAAACGGAGCCCCGGAGATCATGCGACTATCGGTGGGATTATTCATAAACCCGCCCTCCACCAGAATGCTGGGGATGGCGGTGGCACGAATGACATGGAAGCGGGCGCGTTTGATTCCGCGGTCGGGCAGTGGGATTCTGCGAACCATGGAGGCATGGACGGCGGTCGCCAGGGCAATGTTCTCGGGGTCCTTGGCGTGGCCCGGGTGCAATTTCAAATCGCTGTAGCTCAGGTTTTCCTCATCCATTGATGGAACGCCCCGTGGGGCCAGGCAGTAAGTCTCAATTCCCGTTCCGGCGGTTCCCTTGCTTTTGTTAAAGTGGATGCTCACAAAGACGGCATTTTTGACTTTGTTGGCGAAGGCCGAACGTTTCTCCAAGGGAATAAACACATCCGTCGAGCGGGTCATCATGACCTGAAACCCCTTGGCCTCTAGCATGCGCTTGGCACGAAGGGCCACGTCCAGGGCCGCTTCCTTTTCCCGCCCCAAGGGACCGGTTGCTCCGCTATCATGTCCGCCATGACCAGGATCAAGAATCACCGTTTTGACGGAGGTGGCATTTTTGATTTTTTGTGGGCGCAGGACGGGCTCGATAATCTTGGTGACATCCATCGCGGAGATCAGGGTTTTGCCATTTTTGCTCGCGATGGGGAAACAGAGGACATATTTGACACCATTGATGCGGATATCGCGGGCATTGGCTTTTCCCTCAATGCTTCTCCCCGAAGCCGACAATCGGAACGAGTTTTTTCCGGTCACCGATTGGTTCATCTTGTAGAAGGTCGCCACGTCATCGATGGGAACAAAGCGCCGGCCCTCATAGGTCACGACATTCCAGCTTGCGGAGCTGGTCGCAACGCAGGCAAGCAACAGGAAGAATCCAAGACACAGGGGACGCATCATCGGCGCAACGTTGCGTGTGAAACAGGCATCTTGCAAGTGGTTTTTGCCCTTTTTCATCCCAAAGAAGCCCCTTTTCGAGCGATGGCCTCCTCGGTGAGGACGCCGATGAATGGCAAGTTGCGGTAGTGGCCCATGTAATCGAGGCCGTAGCCGACAACAAATTCGTTGGGAATGGTGAACCCGACATACTCCGAAGACACGTCTTCCTCCCTTGGCACATTTTTATCGAGAAGAACGCAGGAACGGACGCTTTCGGCCGACCCGGCCTCCAGGAAGGTTCGTTTGACCGCGGAGAGCGTGCGACCGGTATCCAGGATATCGTCAACAAGCAGCACATGCCGCCCGGCCACATCGGGAAGTTCGTGCTGACGGAAAGAAACCGTGCCTGTCGATTTGGTTCCTCCATGGTAGCTGGCGACACCAAGGCAATCGACTTTGAGGGGAAGAGGAATCCGTCGCAGCAAGTCCCCAAGGAACAGACAACTCCCGTTGAGGATCCCCACGACGGTGATTTCTCTCCCGCGGTAGTCCTTGGTGATCTCCGCAGCAATCTCATCCAGCCGGGCAAGGATGGTGGATTCGTGAAACAAGACCTTTCCAATATCAGCGATCATGAAGGTGTGAATCATCCCTGCAACCGGCCAAGAGTGCCAGTCTTTTCAGGTTTCTGCAGGAGGTTCCGATGGCAGGGCCGCGGAAGGCTCGGGGTCATGCTTTTTGCCAACAAAAAATTTCTCAACGATGTAGAACGTCACAGGAATAATAAAAATCGCGATAAATGTGGCAGCCAGCATCCCGCCGATGACCGTGGTGCCAAGGATTCTGCGGGAGACGGCCCCGGAACCCGAGGCTGTTGCGAGCGGCACGCAACCCAGGATGAATGCAAAGGCTGTCATAAGAATCGGCCGCAACCGCAGCTTGGCTCCAGAGATGGTGGCCTCAAAAAGCGGTTTGCCTTTTTCATATTCATCCTTGGCAAATTCCACGATCAGGATCGCGTTTTTGGCGGCAAGACCAATCAGCATCACGAGTCCAATCTGGGCATAAAGATTGTTTTGCATCCCGCGGGACAGGAGAGCGGCGAAAGCCCCAAAAACGGCAATTGGGGTGGTGAGAAGCACGCTGAACGGGAGCGACCAACTTTCGTATTGGGCGGCAAGGATCAGGAACACGAACAACAGGGAGAGCCCAAAGATCGCCGTGGGGGGCACCCCTTCCGCAGCCTGTTTCTCTTGGAATGACATGCCAAAATAATCGTAACCCATCCCATTGGGCATGGATTCCTTGAAGACCTCCTCCAAAGCGGCCATGGCCTGGCCCGTGCTGTAGCCCTCGGCCACGGACGCATTGATTTGAGAGCAGCGATACATATTAAAACGCATGGTGAACTCAGGGCCGAAGCTCTCCTTGGCATTCACGAAGGATGAAAGTGGCACGGAGTCTCCATCGCTGTTGGTTACGTAAAAAAGCCCAAGATTCTTGATGTCCGTGCGGTATTCCCCGGCCGCCTGCACATAGACCTGCCATTGGAGGCCGAAGCGGTTGAAATAATTGACAAAATACCCGCCAAGGAATGTCTGCAGGGTTTCATAAGCATCCGAGAGGCTCACTCCTTGGATCATGGCCTGGGCCTTGTCCACATCGATATAAATTTGCGGCACATCCCAAAGCGCCGTCGTGAACACCCTGGATAGCTCAGGACGTTTTGAGGCTTCCTGAATGAATTTTTTGGTGTTCTCTGCGATAAATTGGACATCGCCCCCCGTACGATCCTCCAAGATAAATGTCACCCCACCGGATGTTCCAATACCGGGGATGGCAGGAGGGGGGAATGCAAACGCCGCCGTGGGCATGCTCATCCCGGAAAATTCCCGGTTGATGCGCTGCATGATGGCATCAACCTGCAACTGCGCAGCAGTTCGGTCCGCCCAAGGTTTGAGCGTGATAAAGAAAAATCCGTTGTAGGTGGCCTGCACGGCGCTGAGCAAATTGAAGCCCACGACGGTTGTGACGTATTCCACTCCCTCGGTTTTTAGCAGCAAAGCTTCGGCCTCCCGGCAAGCCTTGTCAGTTTGTTGGAGGGACGAGGCCCGGGGGAGTTGCACCGCACCAAACACGTATCCCTGATCCTCCTCAGGAATGAACCCTGATGGAAGTTTCGATCCGATACCGACACCGGTAACGGAAAGGATACCCAGAATCAGGAGGCCTATGACCAATTTGCGCATCAAACCTCCACAGACCGAGGCGTATCCATTGGTGACCTTGTCGAAAAATCGATTAAACCAACCAAAGAACCTGCCCAAAATTCCTTGGGAAGCGGTTTTGGATTTCGGTCGCAGGAGGAGAGCGCCCAAGGCTGGACTGAGAGTGAGCGCATTAAATGCGGAGATGATCACCGAGACCGCCATGGTCACCGCAAACTGCTGATACATAGCGCCCGTGATTCCGGGGATAAACACCGTCGGGATAAACACCGCCGCAAGGATCAGCGCAATGGCCACCACCGGGCCGGACACTTGGGACATGGCCTTGATGGCGGCGTTCCTCGGCGAGAGACCTTTCTCGATGTGACTTTCTATGGCTTCAACCACCACAATGGCGTCATCCACCACCAATCCAATCGCCAGAACGAGCCCAAAGAGCGAGAGGGTGTTGATGGAAAATCCGAGCAACGGAAAGATCGCAAACGTGCCAATCAGGGAGACCGGCACCGCAATCAATGGGATTAACGTCGCCCGCCAGCCTTGTAGGAAAACAAAAACAACAATCATCACAAGGATCATCGCTTCGAAAAGGGTTTTGATGATTTCTTTGACCCCCTCGGTGACGGCCTCGGTGGTGTCCAGAGCCACTGTGTAAGAGAGGCCGCCGGGGAAATCCTGGGAGAGTTTTTCCATCAGCTTGCGGACATCGGCCATGGTGGCCACGGCGTTCGAGCCCGGTTGCTGATACACACAGACAATAGCGGCATTTTTGCCATTAAAACGCCCGCGGAGGTTGTAATACTGGGCTCCGAGGGTCACCTTGGCGACATCTTTGACACGAACGATGGCTCCTTCTGGCGAGGCGCGAATGACAATGTTTTCAAAGTCCTCAACGCTGACGAGACGGCCGGTCGTGTTGACCGTGTACGTGAACAATTGCCCATCCGGCACCGGCTCTCCACCGATCTGGCCCGCAGGGTTCACATTGTTTTGGGCATTGATGGCGTTAATCACGTCGGGGACTGTGATGTTCAGCGTGGCCAAGCGGTCGGGCTCAACCCAGATACGCATTGCGTATTGACCAGACCCATAAATATTTACCTGGCCGACGCCGTTCACGCGGGTCATCGGGTCGTTGATATTGATGTAAGCGTAGTTCGCGAGGAAGACGGGGTCGTAAGAGTCGTCCGGGGAATACAAAACGAAGACACCGAGCGGCGACGCGTAAGCCTGGGTGACAGTCACACCAAAATTGCGCACGTCTGTGGGCAATTGGGATGCGGCCTGGGTTTGGCGCATTTGAGCGAGGATCTGGTCCGTGGTCGGATTGGTGTCGATGCCAAAAATCACATTCAGGGCCATGGCCCCATTGCTGGCATTCACGGAATACATGTATTCCATGCCCTCAACCCCGCTCATTTGTTGCTCAATAGGCGTGGCAACTGACTGCTCGACGGTCAGCGCATCCGCCCCAACATAGGTCGTCGCCACTTGGATCTGGGGTGGAACGATGTTTGGAAATTGGGCAATGGGCAGCCCCGCCATCGAGACAAGCCCGACAATGACTGTGATGATGGCAATGACCATCGCAACAATCGGGCGTCTGATGAAAAAATTCGACATGCCGGGTGATCAGGAAAGGGCCCGCAAGGAACGTATCGAGAGAGCTGATGTGGCGGGCTTGGCAGGCGGGGTCGGTGATGGTGCTGCCTGGACAGGTGAGGATTTCACCTTCATGCCAGGGCGGACTTTCTCCACGCCACCCACAACCACGTTATCTCCAGCTTTGAGTTTCCCCATCACCACGATGTTGGGCCCGTCGATTGGACCCGTCTTGACTGGCACCGTGGTCACCACATCGTCAGCACCAACAATCGAAACCAGATGATTGCCCTGCAATTCTACGACCGCTTGCTGAGGCACGAGGAGGGCACCCTCAAGTTTTTTCACGGGGGCTGTGATTCGTGCAAACAGCCCGGGACGCAGCACGTTATCCGGGTTGGGGAAAAGTGCCTCGACCTCGATTGTGCCGGTTGCGACGTTGATCTGACGGTTCACAAAATCGAATTTACCTAGTTCTGGATACTTCTCGCCGTCCGCAAGGGTCATCGAAATTCTGCCATCCGTTTTCTCTCGGTCCCGAGCCTGAAGTTTGGAGAGCACCTCCGAGGCGAGGAGATATTCGCGCTCGGTGATTGAGAAAATCGCTTTGATGGGATCCAACTGGGAAATTTGGGTCAGAACCGTGGAGCTTCCTCCGGGGCCAACCAGATCACCAATTTGTGCCTGGGCTTTTC
Source organism: Terrimicrobiaceae bacterium (assembly GCA_041749815.1). Lineage (GTDB taxonomy): Bacteria > Verrucomicrobiota > Verrucomicrobiia > Chthoniobacterales > Terrimicrobiaceae > JAJTZA01. The sequence continues at coordinate 29,471 of JBGTAR010000116.1, read as the reverse complement.
CAACGACTCCTTCAAAAGGCGCCGTGATGGTGCAGTAGTTGAGGTTCACCTGAGCGGATTGCACATTGGCTTGGGCAGCAGCCGCGGAAGCCACAGCGGCTTGGGCATTGGTGGCGGCCGTGTCATATTCCTGCTCGCTGATCACCTTGGTTTTGAAAAGTTGTGTCTGGCGGTCGAGGGTGATCTGACCCAACTGAGCCTCGGCGACTTTCTGGGCATAGTCAGCCTGGGCCTGCGCCAGGGCGGCTTCAAAAGGGCGGGCATCGATCGTGAACAAAACCTCCCCAGCCTTTACCAGGGAGCCCTCCTTGTAGTTTTGAGAAAGCAGATATCCGGTCACCTGGGCACGGACATCAGCATTTTGGTATCCATTCAACAGGCCAACCCAGGTTTGATAAACCACCACATCACTGGTCACAACCGGTGCCACGGTCACCGACAGCATGGGAGCGGGCGGTTTTTTCTCCTCACATCCTGCAAGGACCAAGCTCAAAAGCAAAGCGGGGATCACCAATCTCATTGCGGGTTTGTTAGACGTGTCGGAGATGGATGTCAATCGTTGTGCCGTTTTGGTTCGGTGGGGCCCTCAACTCCAGCTAATGAGAGATTCCACCACGAACGGGCCGGTGGGGGCTGTGGCCGTGGTTGCGGATATGGTTTTCGGCTGCCCGGGAAGCAGGTGAAAATAATTGTCACTAAATTCAGTTGCTGGGTCGGGGTGGGAGAGACGCACCCAAAGAGCGGGGCGTTGGGTTTGCAGGGTGATGTCCACTCGGGTTTCGTCATGAGTCACGGTTTGCGATTCAAGACCTGGATCCTCAAGCGTCAAATGTTTGGGTCGGCTAAAGGAATTCATCACGATGGCTGTCTGGGAATCTTCTGAACGTTGCGCCCATGAATAGAAAAGGAGCGACCTTCTGCCAAATTTTTGGATCAGTGTCTCACAATCCAGGCGCGTAATCTCCTCATTGGTTTGAGCCGGAATCAGAACCCTCAGGCTCCCCTGCTCAACGGTGACGCCGGAAGTCGTCACAACCCGCCAGTGCACATCGGCCTCGGTGCTATCCAAACGTTGATTGGAAAGATGGATGGCCATCTGAGGTGTTGATTCGGTGTGTTCCAAGAGCGAAACGTGAAGGGGTTCATTAAATCGACGAGCAAAATGCTGAAGGGCCTTCCACCTGCCGAAGTAATCGATGGAGGACCATGTGGGGGCGGGCCAGAGATCATTGAGTTGCCAGTAGAGGACACCCATGGAACGTGGTTGGATCCGCCGCAGGTGTTCGGTGGCAAACTCGACACAGAGCGCTTGGCTGAGTTGACTGAGAGTCACCGTGGAAGCGAGGCTGTTTGGCATCAGAAACCACGAGGCAATGTAAGAAAGGATCGTCTTGTTTCCTGGACCGCTCCGCTGATGAAAATCCATGATGTAGCTCGTCAGGTTGCGATCCTCCGGCTCGGTGAAAGCCTCAATGGTTTTCATTTCTGGAAATGATTGAAACCCGAATTCACTCATAAAACGGGTGGTCCACTGACGCTGGGCCTCGAAGGGCTTCCCACCAAACCATACCGACCACATGTGGGTGTCGCCGCGATTGTTGTCATTAAAATCCAGCCGATCTCCCGGAGCCGGAGTGTGGGGACTTCCGGGCCAGAATGGGGTCACCCCATCATACTCTGCCGTTGTGGCACCAAGAACTCCGTCAAAAAATGCAACGTAGTCCTTCCATGGCATCCTGCCATCCTCATAATTTTCGCCACCAACAATGCCCTGCTCGAGTTCATTGTTGCCGCACCATAATGCGAGGGAAGCACGGTGGCGCAATCGACGAATGTTATCGATGGCTTCCATGCGCGCATTCTCAACAAATGTGGGGTCATCCAGCGGGTACGATCCACAAGCAAATGCAAAATCCTGCCACACCAACAGGCCTAACTCATCGCACAGATCATAAAAGTCCTCGGACTCATAAATTCCGCCGCCCCAAACCCGGAGCATGGTCATGTGGGAATCTCTAGCCGCGACAAGCAATGGTCGCAGTCGCTGCCGATCGACCGCAGATGGATACAATTCCGCCGGGATCCAGTTGGCACCTTTCATGAAGGCCTTCCTGCCGTTGATCGAGAAGGTGAAGGATTCCCCGTATTCATCGGCTTCACGCACCAGAGCCAAGGTCCGCAGACCGATTCTTCGCGCGAGTTGACCCCGCACGGAACCATCACCAGTGGTGTATAAAATCCGAACGGTGTAAAGCGGTTGGGAACCAAGGGAGTTTGGAAACCACAGCGTAGGATTGGTTAAGGTGCAAGTGAGCGCTTTATCCGCTGGACCTGCATCATCACAGACAACTGCGCTGTCTTTTTCGACGATGACCCTGACTTGCTCATTCGCGGCGGGAGCCCCTAAAAACTCAGGGACGACGTGCAAACGAACCAGTCCGTCCTCATGGACCTGCTGCAAGCGAACATTATCCAGCTTTGCTGCATCCCAAGCCTCCAGGTTGATTGGTTTCCAAATCCCTGCCGTGGCGCCCATCAGGCCCCAATCCCACCCGAAGCTACAGGCCATTTTGCGAATGTATCCACGACTGGCATAGGCTGCCTCGTTGACATTCCATGTCGTCAACGGCCGTTTGGCATGTTTCTCAGCCAACAGTGGCAGCGGGGAACGAAAGGTCACACAGATCGAATTCTCGCCAGCCTTCAACCGGTCATTCAGAGGGAACCGGTAACAGCGGAACATATTATCGGTTGTCGCCAACACGTTGCCATTGATTTGAATTTCTGTGAGCGTGTCCAGTCCCTCCGCAACCAACTCCACGTGTTCGTGTTCCAGGAATGCTTCGGTCACTGAAAACCGCCGCTCGTAGATCCAATCCTTCTCGGTGATCCAGAGTTGGTGTTTCTCCTCATCTCTCCAATGCGGATCTCCCATGAGGTTTGCAGCGCGAAGGTCGGTGTGAACACAGCCGGGCACAGTCCCTACAAGCTGCAGGGACCCGTCCGAGGAACGAACGTTCCATGTGCCGCTCAGAGACACAATCTGGGCTGCAGTCACACTCACCAGGATTTTACGGGTGTCGTTAACTGACCCGAATCCACTCGCGGCTTCGCGCACTGGCGCTGACAGCGGTGAGGACTTTCTCGGTTTTCAAACCATCCTCAAAGGTGGGGTGAACGCTTTTCCCTTCGGCAACAGCGGTGATAAAATCCGCAAAAGTGTTCACGAAGGTGTGTTCATATCCGATGATGTGTCCTGGAGGCCACCATGCTCCGGCGTAAGGGTGGTTCCCCTCCGTAACAATAATATCTTTGAAACCATTGGCATCTGAGGGGTCGGCGGCATTGTAAAACTTCAGCCGGTTCATGTCCTCAAAATCAAATGTCAGGGAACCTTTGCTGCCGTTGATCTCGATGGTGATGTGATTCTTCCGACCATACGCAAAGCGCGTGGCTTCCAAATTCGCGATGGCGCCATTTTTGAAACGTCCGATCCAGGAAACAGCATCATCCACGGTGACCTTGCCGGTTTTTTGAGCGCCTTTGGCCGTCAGCCCCGAGCCAGACTCTTCCAACAGCGGGCGTTCCTTAACAAAAGTTTCCATCAGAGCCGTGACTTCCTTGATTTCGCCGACGAGGTAACGGCCAAGGTCGATGATGTGGGCATCAATGTCGCCATGGGTTCCAGAGCCCGCGATCTTTGATTGCAGTCTCCACACCAGGGGAAACATCGGATCAGCGATCCAATCCTGGGCATATCTGGCGCGATAATGATAAATTCTGTCACCGAGATCCCCCCGCTCGATCATCCGTTTGGCAAGGGCGATGGCCGGGATGCGCCGGTAGTTGTGACAGACCATGTTTGGCACCTTCGCTTTTTTGACCGCCGCCACCATTTTTTCGCACTGCGCCACATTGAGGGCCAGGGGCTTTTCACAGAGGATGGCCTTGCCGTGCTTGGCAGCTTCGATTGCGATTTCGCAATGACTGTCATTCGGCGTTGAAATATCGATAATATCAATCTCAGGATTCGAAACGACTTCCTTCCAGTTGGTGCTCGCAAATTGCCACCCCAACTTCTGACGCGCCTCTTCCACCGCATCGGCCGAGCGCCCACAAATGGTGTGTAATGCCACATCCACCGGCAGGTCAAAAAACCGCGGAGCTTGTCGCCACGCGTTGGAATGGGTCTTGCCCATAAAATTGTAACCGATGAGACCGACGTTGAGTGTGCGTTTTGACATAGAACGAGAGGATTGAACTTTTTATCTCAGCAAACGAGGTCACAGAAAGAAAGCTGATTTCTCCAAAAGCTTGAGAGCAAGTGTTGCCTAGGGAAGGGTTATTGGAGCAGCCAGGATGTTGGTTAGAGAAGCTTTTTCGAAGACCACCTCCTCCAAGAGATCATCACTTGAAGGAGTTTCGTCAGCGCCCATGGAGGAGACTTTCACATAGAGCGAATCTCCAACAAATTTATAAGCGATGTCCACAGGGCGGCCCCAAGCGTCGCAGACCATTTTTTCACATCGGGACTTGTAATCAAAAAACTCCCTTCCTGCTCTGTGGAAATCCTTTAATTGCTCGTTATTGAGGTTCACCCAATCGCCCTCCCGATGAATGGTCCCGAGATCTTTGCCGTGAGTACTTTTTATGTGGGCGGCTATTGATTTGAGGCAGGAGTTGGTTACCGCGTTATAAACCGTATTCTTTGTGGAAACCACCAGCACCGACACGAGTGCGGCGGCAATAATAATCGAAACGAGATGTTTGGGCGGCTTTGGCAATGCTCTTGGAGTTCCTCGGAGGTTGATGGGAAATACGAGATCATTTTGGCAAAAAAGCGAGCTTAAGTGAAGTGCCCATACTCTTGCTTTTCATGCTTTCAAGCCATGGGTTCGCCAACCAATGTCTTTTCTCGCGCCACAAATTGCCTATCCGCATGACTTGACGTCGCGATCCTTTGGTCCGAGGATGCACGCAACGCAGGGGAGCCCGATGGCTGAGAGTTCAACGTTGGTGATCAACGGAGAAGACCCTAGGAACCTGATCCGGCCAACACCGGCGTAGGGAGCGGCCTTGAAGGCAACCATGCGTGCAGAAAATCCATGCACCCATGATCGCAAACAAATCGTCCTTCGAACCTCACAGCACGGAATCTCTTCCCAACTCCTCACGGGTGTATGTCTCCGGGTCGATTCACCCTGACATCCAAGTGCCTCTGCGAGAAATCACCCAGGCAGCAACAAAATCCTTCTCAGGCGAATTGGCGGCCAACGATCCGGTGCGAGTTTATGACACCTCAGGGCCATGGGGAGATCCTGATTTTGAGGGTTCTGTCGAAGAAGGCCTGCCACCACTCCGCCGGGAATGGGTTCTCGGGCGCAATGATGTCGAGGAATATCAGGGGAGAAAAACCCAACCCCTTGATGACGGTTACCTTTCCGAGGTTCATGCTCAGGCAAGAAACGGCAGCGCAAAAATCCAGAATCCCAAGTTTTCCAAAACCCCGCTCCGTGGCTCAGCCGGTCATCCCGTGACCCAGCTGTGGTATGCGCGTCAGGGCATGATCACGCCAGAGATGGAATTTATTGCTCTGCGCGAAAACATGGGCCGACAAGCCATCTCAGACGGCGACCTTCAGATTGCAGATTTTGCTCAGGACATTGCCCGCGACGAACTTGGCAAACAACATGCGGGTTCCGCTCAACAGCCGTCCCCTCCCTCCCCGTACACACCGAGTGTGTTTTCGCGGTTTCCTCAGCGCATCCCCAAGGAAATCACGGCAGAATTTGTGCGCAGCGAAGTCGCGGCCGGACGGGCCATTATCCCTTGCAATATCAACCACCCCGAACTCGAACCGATGATCATCGGGCGGAATTTCCTGGTCAAAATCAATGCCAATATCGGCAATAGCGCTGTGGCCTCCAGCATTGAAGAAGAGGTTGAAAAAATGCGGTGGGCCACCAAATGGGGGGCCGACACGGTGATGGACCTTTCCACCGGAAAAAATATTCATGCCACCCGCGAGTGGATCCTTCGGAACTCCCCTGTGCCGATCGGTACGGTTCCGATTTATCAGGCTCTCGAAAAAGTTGGTGGCAAGGCCGAGGAACTGACATGGGAAATTTACCGCGACACGCTCATCGAACAGGCGGAGCAGGGAGTCGATTATTTCACCATCCACGCGGGAGTTCTCCTGCGTTTTATTCCTCTCACTGCAAAACGAATGACCGGGATCGTGAGCCGCGGCGGAAGTATTTTGGCCAAATGGTGCCTGGCCCACCACAAGGAAAACTTCCTCTACACTCACTGGGATGACATTTGCGATATCATGGCGGCCTATGATGTCTCCTTCAGCATTGGGGACGGGCTTCGACCGGGCTCCATTGCTGATGCGAATGACAAGGCCCAATTCGGCGAACTCGAAGTCCAGGGCGAACTCACCCAACGGGCCTGGGCCAAGGGCGTGCAAGTCATGAATGAAGGCCCCGGCCACGTCCCGATGCACATGATCGAAGAAAACATGGCCAAGCAACTCGAGTGGTGTCATGAAGCGCCGTTTTACACATTGGGGCCTCTCACGACGGACATTGCGCCCGGATATGATCATATCACGAGTGGCATCGGCGCGGCGATGATTGGTTGGTATGGCTGTGCCATGCTCTGTTATGTGACCCCCAAGGAACACCTGGGCCTTCCCAACAAAGAAGACGTGAAAGCCGGGGTCATCACCTACAAACTCGCAGCCCATGCTGCCGACCTGGCCAAGGGCCATCCCGGAGCCCAACTCCGTGACAATGCCATCTCCAAGGCCCGCTTCGAATTCCGTTGGGAAGACCAATTCAATCTGAGCCTCGACCCGGTGACGGCCCGCGAATACCACGACGAAACCCTGCCCCAGGAAGGTGCAAAAAGCGCCCACTTCTGCTCGATGTGCGGCCCCCACTTCTGCAGCATGAAAATCACCGAGGACGTCCGCAAATACGCGGCCGAGCAGGCAATCTCCGAGGAAGAGGCCCTACGGCTTGGCATGGAGGAAAAATCCAAGGAATTTGTCGAGTCAGGCGCTGAGGTTTATCAGCCGGCGTGAAGAGATAGGTCTTATAGGGCCTATATGACCTATTTCTGCTATGCCCTCTGAAAATTCTCCCGGCTTCCTCCTGAAAGGTGGCAACTACCAAGGCCTCCTTTCCTACCGCAAATCGGAGATTGTGTACGACTTCACTTTTCGGTTTTGCGAGAAATTTCTCCAGCGCGGGGACCGCACAATTGACCAAATGGTGCAGGCGGCCCGGTCCGGGAAACAAAACATTGCCGAGGGCAGCAAAGCTTCCAGCACCTCGACTGAAATGGAGTTAAAGCTTACCAATGTGGCAAGAGCCAGCTTGGAGGAACTGCTCATTGACTACCAAGATTACCTCCGCGTGCGCGATCTGCCTCTTTGGGGCAAGGATTCGGTGGAGGCTCTTTACGTACGCAGGCTTGGCAAACAGCCCAGCGAAAACTTTGAGTCGTACCGGACATTTTTCGAGACCCGTCCCGCCGAAACACTGGCCAATATTGCGATCTGCCTCATCCATCAGGCAAATTTTCTCCTCGATCAGCAGATCCGCCGCTTGGAAAAAGACTTCCTTGAAAAGGGCGGTCTTCGCGAGCGTATGACAAAAGCTCGCCTCGACCACAGGCATCGGCAAAAGTGAAAATAGGTCCTATGGGGCCTATAGGACCTATCTTCCCCCCCTCAAGGATCGCTGGCCTTTTGTTGCACTCGCTGGTATAAGAATCACCTTTCCCAATGACTCCAAAAAAAACAAACTCCCGCCCCTTCTCCTCCCTTGTTCTTGATGGCGACAGCCGTGCGCCCAGCCGGGCCATGCTTTATCCGGTTGGCTTCAGCGAAAAAGATTTTTCCAAATCCCAGATCGGCATTGCTTCGACGTGGAGCATGGTGACGCCCTGCAACATGCACATTGATGCTCTCGCACGCGAAGCAGCCTTGGGCACGGATAAAGCCGGCGGCAAAGCCACCATCTTTAATACGATCACCATATCCGATGGAATTTCCATGGGAACCGAAGGCATGAAATACTCGCTGGTTTCGCGGGAGGTTATTGCAGATTCGATTGAGACGGTGGTTGGGTGTCAGGGCTACGATGGCTTTGTGGCCATCGGAGGGTGTGACAAAAACATGCCGGGCTGTTGTATCGCGATTGCCCGGATGAACCGGGCCGCTGTCTTTGTGTATGGCGGAACCATTCTGCCCGGCTGCCTCAACGGAAAAAACCTCGATGTGGTTTCGGTGTTTGAAGCGGTGGGCGCGCAGGCTGCGGGGAAAATCTCAGACCGTGAGGCCAAACGTGTGGAAGCCTGTGCGATTCCCGGTCCGGGGTCGTGCGGTGGCATGTACACGGCCAACACGATGGCATCGGCCATTGAGGCCCTTGGTTTCAGCCTGCCAAACAGCTCCGCTCAAGCGGCCGTTTCCGAAGCAAAAAAAGACGACTGCCGCCGGGCAGGTGCTGCCGTGCTGGCCATGCTCAAACGCGGGATCCGTCCTTCAGATATCTTCAGCAAGGAAGCCTTTGAAAATGCGATCACCGTCGTGATTGCTCTCGGTGGGTCAACCAATGCGGTCCTCCATTTGTTGGCCATTGCCCATTCCGCAAACGTCAAACTCACCCTGGATGATTTCACACGGATTGGCAAGCGAGTGCCGGTTTTGGCGGATCTAAAACCAAGCGGACGGTTCCTGATGAGCCAACTGGTGGAAATCGGCGGCATTCTTCCCATGATGAAAGAACTCCTTTCTGCAGGGTTGCTTCATGGCGATTGCCTCACGGTCACCGGAAAAACCCTCAAACAGAATTTGGCACCTTTCAAAGCCTATCCGAAGGGGCAGGAAATTATTGCCCCTGTGAGCAAACCTCTCAAAAAGGACTCCCACCTCGTCATTCTGCGCGGCAATCTCGCTTTAGGCGGGGCGGTTGCAAAAATCAGCGGCAAAGAAGGCCAGCGATTTGAGGGTGAGGCCCGCGTTTTCGACAGCGAGGAAAAAGCCCTGAAGGCAATCCTCGCCAAAAAGATCCACAAGGGGAATGTTATTGTGATCCGCTATGAAGGCCCACGCGGCGGCCCCGGGATGCGCGAGATGTTGTCACCAACCAGCGCTGTCATGGGCCTCGGTCTTGGAAAGGACGTTGCACTGGTGACAGACGGACGGTTTTCCGGCGGCACCCATGGCTTTGTGGTTGGCCACATCACGCCTGAAGCCTTTGATGGGGGAGCTCTGGCCATCGTGCAGGACGGAGACAGCATCGTCATCGATGCCGTGAAACACACCATCACCCTTGGCGTGTCTGCGGCCGAGATTTCCGAAAGGCTTGCCAAGTGGAAAAAACCACGCCCCCGCTACAAGCGCGGCGTGCTTGCGAAGTATGCTGCCCATGTGACGACGGCCTCCGAGGGAGCCGTCACAGACAAGAACCTGTTTTAAGGGGAGGCATGAAGGAGCTCCCCGCGGCCGCCGGTCAGTCCACTCTGCATTGGTTATCCTCTTCGGCAAAGCTGCCGGAGGCACGGGTTGTGCAACTCTCGGTCAGTTTTGGTGAACCGGTCTCAACAGAAAAACTCCGTGCCACGTGGAGCGGACTCGCGGCAAGACATGGTGTCCTGCGCTCGGCATTTCGAAGTCAGAAATCCGGGGTTCTGATTCGTGCCGAAAGCGATGCTGCGGAGGCCTCATGGCGGGAGTTGGATTGGTCGGAAGTTCCCGTCTCCGAACTGGGGTCGAGGTGGAGCGGGACCCTCGCCGAAGAGGCCGCGAGGCCCATCGACCTGGCAACCGCCCCGGTTCTTCGTTTTGTGACCATCCGTTTGCCGGGAGGATCGAACCATCTTCTGGCCACCCATCCACGTTTTTTGCTGGATGAAGATTCCTGGTTCCTGCTCCTCTGTGAATGGATTGAGGCCTTGGATGGTCAACCCTCACCGGAGCTGCTGGAGGAATCGGCCTCGGAGCCTGGCACCTCCCATGAGTTCTGGAACAAATATTTGGATGGGGCCTCTTCCCAGACGCTCCGGGTCTTTCCAGAGGGCCACGGGCAGGAATCGGTGTCGGAGCACTCCATCCTGGTCGATCGCGACACCACTCGAAAGATCGCAGAAGCGTTTGGCAAAGTCGGGTCCAACTCCAGAGATGGGATCCTGGCACTTTGGAGCCATCTGCTTGCCCGCCTGTCTTTACAAACGGAAGCGCTCACCCTCACGTCCATCGAGACGCCTCAAGCTACCCTCGGAGGTCATCGGAATTTTCTGCCCTGCCGGTTGGTCATGACGCCGGACCTTCCTCTTAAGGAGTGGCTCAAGGGTTTCACCACATCAGAAAAGCGCCGGACAGCAGCGGCAAACACCGGCTTCCCCAATCTGCCCGAGCCATTTTCATCGTCAGGGCTTTCCGACTTTGTGTCGCTTTACACATGGCTTCCACCCCTGATTGGAGACCGCATCCCGGAGGCATTTCCCCGGTGGATTAAAATGGATGCCAAACTTCTCAGCAAGCCCCTCCATCCATTGGAGTTGGAAGTCCGGGACGGGCCACGCCTGAATCTTCGCCTCTCCTCCGCCAACCTCTCCGCATCAGAAACCTCACGGCTTCTGACCAGCCTTGAGACCCTCGTTATCGAGTTTCTGAACCATCCGGCAGCCTCCCTTGGCCAACTGGAAGTTCCCGGTGCCACGCAGCCTGATGTCCCTGTCTCCTCCCCGCCCGAAACAACTGACTCCCTCCAACAAACCATTGCCGAAGTGGCATTGGAGTTTCCCGATGCTGTTGCTATTGAGGACGCCTCCGGTGCCATCCTCACGTTCCGGGAAGTTCATGACTACGCGTTGCTTGTGGCAGCCTATTTATGCAACGAAAACCTCGGGCAGGGATGGACCATTGCTTTTTGTCTAACCCCCTCCCCTTGGATTCCCGTGGCCACGCTTGGAATTCTTCACGCAGGCGATACGTGCATGCCATTGGACCCTGGAGCGGACTCTGCCTGGCTTGCATCGCAGGTTGAGGCCGGAGATGCGGAGTTGGTGATCTGTGACTCAGGCACGGAACATCATTTCACAGGCAAGGGGAAAAAGCTTCTGGTGATAGATCGTGAGTGGCCAACCATCTCCGCAGCCCCCCAGCCCGACAAGCCTCCGACAGCCCCAAAGGTTGCCATGCTCCTTCCAGGGGCTCCCAATTGGGATTCTCCAGCTCTTCAAACCCTTGCCCCCTCTCTGCTGGCCCTGGCATGCAAACGGTCCTCAAAGTTGCTCGACCTTCGCCCCGGCGACCGAATCCTCATCACAGGACCCGCCGGTTCAGCGGCATTCACAGAAGCTCTGCTTGGAAGTTTACAGTCCGGTGCCACAGCCCTCATTGGACGAGACGGGCATGGCGAATCCTTGGTGGCGGCCCAAGCCACACATGTTCGGCTGACATCCTCGGAGTTTGCTTCGTTCCTTGCGCAGGACATTCCTTCTGAAACCACGATACGTCATTTGAGCATCGATGCCCAAACCGGACCAGCCCGAGCCCAAGACCTGCAGACATGGCAGAGCCTGGGGACCGAAAAAATCCGGTGGCATCATTTCCTCAGCCCCTGCGGATTCTCAGGCCTGGGACTTCATCTTGAAATCAAAGAACCCGGGGAGTTTCCTCAGGCTGACGGATTTGTGAGCCTCGGCAAACCATCACGATTCTGTGGCTTCACATTTGCAGACCGCTCCGGCCAGGTGCCACCCACCGGATACCCGGGGATCCTGCGCTTCGCCCCCCCCTTCACGTCCGTTGAAATCAAAGAATTGGAGGCATGGAAGGATGCGACCGGCCATTTTTTTATCATCCAACCCGAGGTTATCCCCCTCCCGGAAGTCGTCGAACCGGAGGTCATCGCGGAGCCCCCCCTCCCCGTTCCTGTTCCTCAAGAACCAGTCACGGAACCTCTGCCCACGCCGGAACCAAGCCGCCCGGCCGTGAAAGCTTCGGATCCCCTTCCTGTTCCGGTTGAACCCCGGCCCAAACCGGCTCTGCTCACGAATCTTGGTGGTTCTTTGGAGTCGCCCCTGCTTGTGTTGCTTCATGACATTAATGGTTCCACCACCAATTACGCTCAGATCCTGACCGACCTCATCCAGGACTGGTTTGTGCTTGGCTCGATTCCGCCCTTGGGAAAACCACGGAATATCATGGAGGACGCTTCGCGCATCGTCAGCGCTCTCAAGGACAATTGGCCAAACACGCCGATCCACCTGCTTGGCATCGGTTATGGAGGGCTGCCTGCTTTTGAAATTGCGACCCGGCTAAGGCAATCCGGCGAAGATGTTCCTTTTGTTGTCACTGCCGGGACTCCACCACCGCATCCCGAAAAATCTGGGTGGCTCGGTTCGCTAAAACGCAGTCTCTCCGCCGTTCATTCGATGGGAGGCGACCCCACCTCCCTGGAAGGGCTCGCGGCCTCGTACCAACCCAAACCGCTGGATGGCCCCTTCGGAATGATCCTCACCAACGATCTTCCCAAAAACTCGGAACAAAGCTGGCTGGAACTGGCTCCCGATGCGGCGATTGAGTCTCTCGACTGTACGGCCTCAGAACTGATCTCCTCCCGTTCAGCCGACTTTGCCAGGGCGCTCAGAGCTCTCGCCGGGCTTGGTTGATATCCCCTGACAACGTGAGATAGTAGCCAAGGATGAAATATTCCGCAGTGGTGAGCTTCCGAACTCCAGCGGCCTTGTGCTTTCTAGCGGGCCTCCTTGCGGCGCAGGGGATGCAGATCGAGGGGTACTCGCCCGAGAGGCATGACCGCTTCGCCTCCGGTTATTCGGTCAACCCCGTGTTGAACCCGGTCCCCAACGCGGATCCCGGTTTTTTGGGGGCGGCTTATGACTTTTCGGGAATTCCCTGGAATGCGGCAAACAGGCAGCAGAGCTTTGTTTTTCTCAGCCGCAAACACTATCTCTTTGCCAATCACTTCGGTGCCGGAAGCAATTTGCAGTATTTTTCGGGGGCCACCGGTCTGGGGTCGGCCACCCGGGCAAGTGTTGTCAATCTTGCCGACTCTGATATTGGGGTTGCGAGGTTAACGTCCTTGCTTCCGGCTGCCGCCGGGGTTGCCACGTATCCCCTTCTGGATTTGCCAACAACATCCTCCTACGTGGGACGGGACCTCTTCATGTATGGGTGGTTTGCCAGACTGGGGAACAGCAAAGTGTCCAGCGTTCTGCCCGCAGGGAAAGTTGTTGATGGGCAACTTAGAAAATATCTCTTCGAATACGAAGGCCCACAGGCCCGGCAAGACTTCGTGACGCTTGAGGTTCTTGATTCTGGAAGCCCATCCTTCATTCCGTTTGAGGGGGAACTCACCCTAACGGGAAATCATTTTTTTATTATCAACGGTGGGACGGCAGGAGGAGGGGACAGCTTTTTGGCGCTTGCGGAGGTTGTTTCACAGATCAACGACGTCCTTGCAGAGGATGGGTTTGCACTGAGGTTTCGCACGGAGCCTGCGAAGCAGTGGACGGGAAAATTAAGTTCAAACTGGAGCTCGAATTCCAATTGGTCTCCAATTTTTGTGCCATCCCCCGCCCAAACCCTTGGCTTTGCAGGAAGCGCGACAAACAAAACCATTTCGCTGGGCAGTGCTCGCACCACACTGGGAATGCTTTTCACTGGCTCTGAGAGCCAAACCGGCTACACCTTCCAAGCCGGGCAGACCCTCACGGTCGGTTATGTCGGGATTCGCAATGACGCCCCGGCGACACAAACCTTCAACTGCTCGATGGCATTGAGTGACCATCAGCATTGGACAGCTGCCCATGGAGACCTTCAGTTTGCCGGAGCCATCAATTTGGGAGCGAGATTTCTTAATCTTGGCGGGCCAGAAACCATTTTTCTGAACGCCAACATCAGCGGATCCGGCGGCTTGTCCATCCAGGAAGGCACCACGCGGTTGGCGGCTTCAGCGGTTTACACCGGCCCAACGTATCTCTACGGGGGGGAGCTTCACGTTCTTGGAATCGGTCAATTGCCACTTATGGCACCACTGGTTTTTGCAGGGGGCCAACTGCATGTGGATTCGACCCATCTAAGCACGGGTGTCCTCCGGCTCCTGGACCATTCGAAAATCCTCTTTACCCCAGGCTCCGGCTCGATCGCGTTTGCCTCAAGCGCGGGAGAAACATGGGCCACAAACAGCACCCTGACCGTGGAAGGCTTTGATAAGGCCTCCCATCAGTTGAAAATCGGGAACTCCTTTGATGCCATCACCCCGGCTCAAAGGGCCGCGATCACTTTTGACGGATTGCCTGCTTTTTATGGAGGCAGTGGCCAACTCCGTCCAGCCACCCCCTTCGAACGATGGATGCTGGAGAAATTTCCGCAAGAGTCTGGCAATCCCTCAACCGAGCCAACTGTTTGGGGCGCTGACGCGAACCCCTCCAGTGATGGCACCCCGAACTTGTTGAAGTATGCCCTGGATCTTGACCCCTTGAATCCATCAGCCAGCGAGCTTCCCCAAGCCCAAGTCAATCCCGAGGATTACTTGCAAATTTCCATCCCGCGCAACCCCAACGCCACTGGCATCAGCTATCTCGTTGAGGTCTCCGGCGACCTCATCACGTGGCAGAGCGGTGAAAACCACACCGTCATCGTGACCGACGACCCCTCCCTGCTCGTCGTCCGCGATGGCAGCCTGTTCTCAGATACCGGCCGCCGATTTATGAGGTTGGTTGTTACGCTGGAACCCTACACCAGCCCATAAGCCGCCCAATCGACGCCCCGCATATCCCCGGTTTTGAGAAATTGGGCGTGCATGGCAAAGGCGGCGCCAAGGGATTGCGGGACATGGCCATCTTTAACGGCTTCGAAGTAGGCATGGAGTTGCGGACGGAACTGGGGGTGAGCGCAATGATCCACGATGAGGGCAGCCCGTTCATGAGGGGTTTTGGCACGGAGGTCGGCAACTCCCTGTTCGGTGACCACGACTTGGACCGAGTGTTCACTATGGTCCATATGACTGACCAAGGGAACAATCGGGCTGATTTTTCCGCCTTTTGCAAGGGAGGGGCAGGTGAAGATGGAGATGTATCCATTTCTTGTGAAGTCCCCGGAACCCCCAATGCCATTCATCATAGAAGATCCCATCACATGGGTGGAATTCACGTTTCCAAAGAGGTCCACCTCAATGGCGGTATTGATGGTGATGATGCCGAGGCGACGAACCATCTCCGGGTTGTTGGTGATTTCCTGGGGACGAAGAAGGATTCGGGATTTAAAAAAATCCAGGTCGTCATAAACCTCCTTGAGCACATCGGGGCTGAGCGTCAGCGAGGTCCCTGTGGCGAACCGGCACTTGCCGCTCCGAATGAGGGCAATCACGGAGTCTTGGATGACCTCGGAAAACATTTCGAAAGGCGGAATGTCAGGGTGCTCACCGATCGCTGCAAGGACGGCATTGGCGATATTCCCGACGCCGGACTGCAGAGGGAGAAACTCCCTGGGAATCCGGCCAGCACGGATTTCCGCGGCCAGAAATTCAGCCACGTTCCCCCCAATTTTTTGGGTGGTTTCGTCAGCGGGGCTAAATCCCCCGGACTCATCCGGGAGATTCGTTTCGACCACCCCAACAATTTTTGAGGGGTCCACCTGGATGTAAGGAACTCCGATCCGGTCGGAGCAGTTCAGAAGGGGGATTGGCAAACGATGGGGCGGGTCCGCAGGTTCATAGATATCATGAAGCCCGGCCAGGGCGGGGGGATGGAAGCGATTGAGTTCGATGAGGATGTTTTTGGCAACCGCGCAGAAGGTGGGGCTTGCTCCAACCGATGTTGTGGGAATGATCTTGCCATCGTCCGTGACATCTGCCGCCTCAATCACACACCAATCAAAAGAGCCCAGAAACCCGTAACGGATCGACTGCGGCAGGGTGGAGAGGTGCATGTCAAAAAACCGGGTGTGACCGGAGTTGATGGCTTGCCTGAGATATTTGTTCGATTGGTATGGGGTTCTCCAAGCGATGGCGTCAGCCCTCGCAAGGCGACCGTCGAGAGAATCCCCCGTGGAGGCTCCCGTCACCACCCCGACTTTGAAGGGGCGTCCAGCGGCATGTTCCTCCTCCGCTCGTTCGGCAAGGGCTGAGGGAATGGCCTTTGCGGCACCAGCCGGGGTGAATCCGCTGAAGCCGATGGCATCACCATCGTTGATCAATGCGGCAGCTTCTTTGGCGGAGAGGATTGGGAATGACATGGTCTAATTAAATTTCTATGAGTTTTTCCACCTGAGGATGCGGGATGATTTTTTCTCCAAGCCCCGGCACTTGAATGCGCAGGTTGCCCGTGGGATCCAAACCAAGGAAAAGACCCTCCAACGATTTTTCGTCATGCAAACTGAGGCGGACCAGACACTGCTGCCAGCGATCGTTGAGCGACTTGATCACCAGCGGTAATCCGCGGGCAGGCAGATCGGCATGAGCCTCGGCGATGGCGTCCAGACAAAGAACCAGCAACTCCATCAGAGAGGGAGGATTTTCCAGAACATCTCGCAGGCGGGTCGCGGTCAATTTCAACCCCGGATCAACCTCCCAGGGCTGGTTTTGAAGATTGATTCCCAGCCCAACCGTCAGCGTTCCACGCGTTCCCTGCTCGATGAGCAGTCCTCCCAGTTTTTTGGAACCGGCCATCAAATCATTCGGCCATCGCAACCGAGCGCCCGGCACGGCGAGTTTCTCAAGCATATGGAGGAGGTGCAGTCCCACAGCCAGCGAAAATCCCCCCCAAGCAGAGAGGTTCCCCTCCGCTGGAACAACCGCGGAGAGCCAAAGGCCGCCCTGACCGGAACAAAAGGCGCGACCGAAGCGACCACGGCCTTCGGTTTGCTGGGTTGTGATGACTGCAGACCATGCAGGAAGGCCCGCAGCCAAATCATTCGTGGAAGAAACCACTTCATGGGTCTGGACCCTCCATCCAGCGGCTCCAGCCACAAACACTTTTGCAAGAGGTTCTGAGTTTTCCATGACGAGAATTATTTAAGCGTTGCGATGTAATAGCCGGCAATCACGGCGGTTCCAATCACTCCTGCGACATTTGGCCCCATGGCATGCATCAGGAGAAAGTTGGTGGGATCGGCCCGTTGACCTTCCACTTGCGAAACGCGAGCGGCCATGGGCACGGCCGAGACCCCGGCGGAACCAATGAGCGGATTGATTTTTTCGGGAAGAAAAAGGTTCAAGATCTTGGCCATGATCACCCCGGAAGCCGTGGAGACACTGAATGCCACCACACCCAGACTGAGAATCATGAGCGTTTCCGGTTTGAGGAAACGTTCCCCGGTCATGGTGATTCCCACCGAGGTTCCAAGGAAAATGGTGATCACATTAATGATTTCATTCTGAGAGGCTTTGACAAGACGGTCGGTCACTCCGCATTCGCGGAAGAAGTTCCCGAGCATGAGCATTCCAATCAGCGAAGCCGCGGCCGGGACCAAAAGGATGCAGAAGACGGTCACAAGCAATGCAAACACAAGCTTCTCCAATTTGCTGACCTTACGAAGGGACTTCATTCGGATCAGGCGTTCTGGCATTGTGGTGAGAGCCCGCATGATGGGAGGTTGGATCATCGGAACGAGTGCCATGTAGCTATAGGCCGCCACGGCAATGGCGGGCAGCAAATGCGGGGCAAGTTTGGCAGATAGAAAAATTGCCGTGGGCCCGTCTGCGCCGCCAATGATGGCAATCGAAGCACTTTCTCCGGAGGAAAATCCCATAAAGCTCGCCGCGAGAAAGGTCATCGCGACTCCGAGTTGTGCAGCAGCTCCCAAAAGAAGGGTGACCGGTCGTGCCAATAAGGGGCCAAAGTCTGTGAGGGCGCCGACTCCAAGAAAGATGAGGGGAGGAAAAATCTCCCACTCGATTCCTCGCGAGATGTAATAAAACAACCCGCCTGGTTCTCTGCTAAAAATGGTGGCCAGCTTTTGTCCCACCTGCAGGCTTTCTCCGGGCATGACGGCCAGTTCCGTGATTTGACCATGGGAAGGGGCCCGATACTCGATAAGTTCAGGTTTCTCCGGATCGGAGCTTTGCAAGGTGGCCAGCAAATCTCCCTCCTCAACCATGGCTCCCGGTGCCACATGCCACTCCACAACGCTTCCGCTCATCGTGCTCAGCACGGGTCCGGGAGGCTCAGTGGTCAGAGCCGGGGCCGGGAGGTTGGCCAGCAACGCTCCAAAGGCAATGGGCACCAACAGCAGCGGCTCAAAGCCCTTGTAAACCGCAAGATAAAAAAGCACCAGACAGACAACCCACATCACGGGCATTTGCCACGTGATCTCGGGAAATCCGGTGAGGGTGAAAAAATCTAAAAAGTCTTTAAACATGGTGAGTTTTCAGCGGAACGTGTGGGATTGAAAAATCTGACGCCGCCCCTCAACCGACCAGGCATGCAGCTGGGGATTCTGGACCGACTGGACATGCAGGATCCTGTGGGGAGACTTGAGAGAAACGTGAATGGCGGCAGCAATGACGGCCCGGATTTCGGGGGAAATGCCATCCTTTGTGACCGCAACAGGAGCTTCAGGGGCTGGAGCCGGGGATTTTTTAGCGGTTGGAAAAAACGAAAGCCCTTTGGCCACCACCGTGACGAGCACGGCCAGAACACACAAAGATGTCATGACAATCATGACTCCGACCGTTTGGTAGCGAAGGTTTGTGAGAAACCCAATATGACCGGCAACGGACTCTGTGGCCAATGGGAGAAGGAAATTCATTGCAGAGAAACAAGCGGCTGCCCTTCCTCCACAGAGTCTCCTTCTTTCACGAGGATCGCTTTGACGACCCCTGCCGCCTGCGAGGTGACAAAGGTATTCATCTTCATGGCCTCAAGAACGATGAGTGTGGCCCCTGCTTCGAAGGAAGAACCGACAGCACACTCGATCGTAACAACCTTGCCTGAAAGAGGGCTGGTGATATCTCCCGGGGCGGCCGAAGGCTTGTTGTCTGGGATGGGTGCGGCTGGGGAAGGTGCTGCGGAGGAAGCTGTTGAAGCGGGGGCGGCAGCGCTGCTGGAGACCACGGGAGCCGGGTCGGTGCCGCCATCCAGTTCTTCAACAACCACATCATAAGCTTTGCCATCAACGGTGACTCTTAGTTTTTTCATGTTTTCGATTTTCTGGGATTGAGTGACATCAAATAATCCAGGTTAGAGGGGGATATTGCCGTGCTTTTTGGGCGGCCGGGTTTCGCGTTTGGATAAGGTATTTCGCAGGGCCATCGCAACAACGGCACGGGTTTGGGATGGTTCGATGACGTCAGTGATGAGGCCCTTGCTTGCCGCCTGGTAGGGCGAAGCAAAGGTGTTTCGATAGTCGCTGATGAGTTGGGGCTCCGAGGAGGGGTCTTTTTCAATCTCCCGCTTGTAGAGAATTTTGACTGCGCCCTCCGCTCCCATCACAGCGATCTCCGCCGTGGGCCAGGCATACACAAAATCTGCACCCAAATCCTGGCTGCACATGGCCAGATAGGCTCCACCATAAGCTTTGCGAAGGATGACAGTGATTTTGGGGACCGTGGCTGCTCCATAAGCAAAGAGCATTTTAGCGCCGTGACGGATAATTCCTCCGCGTTCCTGCTGAAGTCCCGGCATAAAGCCCGGCACATCAACCAAAGTCACAAGAGGGATGTTGAAGATGTTGCAGAAGCGGATGAATCGAGCGCCCTTATCCGAGGAATCAATATCCAACGTGCCCGCTTTCACGGCCGGCTGGTTGGCAATGATGCCCACCACAAGGCCCTGAATCCTGCCAAAACCGACCACAAGATTTTTTGCCCACTCCTGCTGGACCTCCAAAAAATCCGCCTTATCCACCAGCCGGTTGATGACAGCATGCACATCATAACCGGCCTTGCTTTCCTCGGGAATCACCGCATTCATTCCGGAATCATGCGACAAGTCCAGGGGCACACTGAGGTCGTGCGGGGGATCCATGATGTTGTTGGAGGGGATGAAGGAGAGTAGCTTTTTTACCAGAGCGATGGCATGGGCATCATTGTCCGCCACAAAATGAATGTTTCCACTGATGCTTGCGTGCGCGGCGGATCCGCCCACTTCTTCCATGGTGCATTTCTGGCCGGTGGCCGCCTGGATCACATCCGGTCCGCAAATGAACATGTTTGCAGTGCCCTTGACCATGATGAGGAAATCCGTCAGCGCGGGGGAATACGCCGCCCCTCCGGCGCAGGGACCGGCGATGACCGCAATCTGGGGGACGACCCCGGAAAGATACACGTTCTTAAAAAAGACCTTCCCGTAACCAGAGAGCGACTCCACGCCTTCCTGGATGCGCGCCCCACCGGAATCATTAAAGCTGACCACCGGCATCCCGGACCTCAGGGCATAGTCCATGACATCCACGATTTTCTGGGCATGAATGGCTCCCAAAGAACCCCCGGCGACTGTGAAATCCTGACTAAATGAGGCCACCGGTCTTCCATCGACCAGGCCGGTTCCCGTCACCACGGCATCAGCAGGCAGCACTTTTTTGTCCATACCAAAATTGCGGTTGCTATGGTGCGCATGCATCCCGAACTCAAGAAATGTTCCTGGCTGATACATGTTGTCCAGCCTATCCCTTGCGGTCATCAAACCCTTCTTCCGTCGGGCCTCCAATTTCTCTTCACCGCCTCCGGCCATGATGGCCTTACGCCGCTCGCGAAGGTCTTTCATTAAATGTTTCGAGATTGCCATAAGTTTTAGGTGTTTGGGGAGTTGTGGGGTTTGCTCTGACAAAATTCTGTCAGCACGCCGTGTGTGCTTTTGGGATGAAGAAAGGCGACGAGCTTATCACCAGCGCCGTCAATGGGAGCCTCATGGATCAGCCGAACGCCTTCTTCTTTGGCCTGAGCCAGCTGTCCCACAATGTCGCTGCTGCGAAAGGCGATGTGGTGAATCCCCTCCCCCCGGTCATCCAAAAATTTGGCGATCGGGCTGTCTGCTGCTGTGGGCTCCAGAAGTTCCAAGTGAACCCCTCCCACATCAAAAAAGGCCGTGCGAACTTTTTGGGATGGGACCTCCTCAATGCGCTCACAGGTCAATCCAAGGACCTTCTCGTAATACGGCAAGGCCGTTTCAATCGAGCGCACCGCGATGCCCAAATGATCAATCTGATTTAAGGCTGCTTTCATTCGTCATATATTAGTTTTTCTTATATTTGCAAAAACGCAAGACATATTTTGGAATTGCTGATATTTTCCCAGGCAGAATGACAAATGGACAACCACACAATCTGTTAAACGGTACGCGTGTTTACCTCTCGGGGCCGATGGATTTTGTCGGGTCGCGGGTGGTTGAAAAATATCTTGGCTGGCGGGCGCTGCTCACCCCGATTTTGAAGGCGCTGGGAATCACGGTGCTTGATCCCTGGAACAAGCCGGCCATTCGCGGGCATGTCGAGTATGGACACGAGGGCATCCTCCCTTCCAAAGCTGAGTATGAAGAGGACTTCTGGACGAACCCTTCCACGCGGGCAAGGTTTGAGCGCGATTTTTGGGAAACCGTTCATATCGACTGCCGGATGACAGATGTTTCCGACTTTTTGATCTCCTTTGTCCCCACAAATATCTACAGCGTGGGCACCGTGCATGAAATCGTGCTCGCACGTAGTCAGTTCAAGCCGGTCCTGTTTGTCAGTCCCCCGGTGAAGTATGAGTTTTTTCCCGAACTGGACGGCCTTGATCCCCATGTGAAAGACCTGCTTCGATTTTATGGATTAAAGGAAAATCCCCAAGGCATCCCGAGTCAGTGGTATGGAAACATCGTGGGGGGACACAACATGTTTGACGGGTTTGGCTGGGAAGCGCTGGCATTCAAAGATGCCGGCTTTTATGGCCGTCTGATTGATTCCGTGCTTGCTGCAGCCCAACCCGTAGATGTGTCTTCACTGGACTATAAAAATTGGCAGGAGGTCTGCGCATGGACGCGGAATTTTGATGGGTTGAATGAGCTACGCGGCGGTGCTTTGGATTATCTCGCGCCGACGAGTGAATCCGAGCGCACGCTTCTTGAAGCAGAAATGGCAGCCCCCAGAGAGCAGGAGCGCAGCTTCTTTTGGTATAATCAGGCTTACCTCCCCCAGAGACCGATGCTCTATCAACTGCTGTCCATTGCGAGCGGTCATATTCCGCCCCGCACCAATGTGGTGAATCAGCTCACACCATCCGGCGAAGTCGAGCGGGTGACTTATGAAGCCGTGGATGATGATTGGCTGCTAATCTCAACAGACGTCAGTTGATTTACCGGCGAAGGGGGTCGAACCCATACTCCCGAAGGAACGCGATTTTGAGTCGCGCGCGTCTGCCAATTCCGCCACGCCGGCTTGGTCGGGCAGTTGTTAAACTGCCAAAACTAACAAAATTCTCGGCGAATTTTTGAAAGAAGAAAGATTTTTCTTATTTGCCTGCGTGGTGGCGGGCGATGAACTTTGTGCGGATGGGCAGCTTGTTTGCTGCGAGGCGGAGAGACTCACGAGCGATTGTCTCCGAGACGCCATCCAATTCAAAAAGCACATTGCCGGGCCGAACGACAGCCACCCAGTATTCGGGATTGCCTTTACCTTTGCCCATTCGGGTTTCAGGCGGGCGGGCCGTCACGGACTTGTCCGGGAAAATCCGGATCCAGAGTTTGCCCTTACGTTTCATGTTACGGGTCATCGCAACACGAGCGGCTTCGATCTGGGTGTTGGTGATCCATGCCCGATCAAGGGTTTGGAGGCCAAATTCACCAAAATCAATGGAAAGTGTTCTCGAGGCGTTTCCGGCGCGGCTTCCTCGCTGGGTTTTGCGGTATTTCACGCGTTTGGGCATCAAAGGCATAGTCGTGTTCTCCTAAAAAGTGATAAATGTTTGGTTGGCTCAGGCTTCCAAGGCGACCTCGGCCGGGGCCGGAGGAGCTTTGGGAGTGCGGGGAGCTTCTTCTTCCACGGGAGCTGGCGTGTCTTTGCAGATCCAGCATTTGATCCCGATCTTGCCGGCGATTGTGTTGGCTTCTGTGAAACCATAATCGATGGGTTGGCGCATGGTGTGAAGGGGAATCTTGCCTTCGCGATACCATTCCGTGCGGGCAATTTCCGAACCACCCAAACGACCGGAGCAACGGATTTTGATACCCAGGGCTCCTTGATCCATAGTTAATTGAACCGCGCGCTTCATGGCACGGCGGAAAGAAATCCGGCGTTCGAGCTGAGAGGCCACATTCTCAGCCACGAGTTGGGCATCGAGATCGGGGGATTTGATTTCAGCAATATCAATTTTGACCTGCTTGCCACCAGCCAGGCGGGAAAGTTCTTCGGTCATTTTTTCAATCTCGGAGCCTTTGCGTCCGATGACCACTCCAGGGCGGGCGGTGTGAATGGTGACACGCACGCTGTTCCAGGCACGTTCAATCACAATGCGCGAGACGGCTCCCTGTTTGAGTTTCTTCTTGAGAAAGTCTCGGATTTTCCCGTCAGAGTGAAGGTAGTCGGCAAAGTCTTTGCGCGAAGCATACCAGCGCGAAGACCAGTCCCGGCTGATTGGAAGCCGGAAGATGATCGGATTTACTTTTTGTCCCATGCGAAATCGTGATGTTGTTTGTTTTGGCTTTGCGTTGGCCGGCCTGCGGATGCGGAGAGATTCCGCAAGTGCGAGTGGCTGACATGACGCAGAGGAACCGACGAATCTAGCCTGCATTGCGGGGAGGGCAAGCCAAAATTCAAAGAAAAATTGTGAGGGCCTGAGAAATTATATTGCTAAATTGGACGGGAGTTGTCAGACATGAAGTCGGTTTGCCAGAGGAAACCCGTGTTGCGAGGCCCCCCAAAGGGTTAAGCTCAGACACTGGCCGCAGAAAACGGTTCGTGGATGATCGGGAACTCAACGGTGGCCAATCTAAAAAACAAAGACCGAAGTATGAAACTGTATGTGGGGAACCTCCCCTTCAAAACCACAGAAACAGCGATTCGTGAGCTGTTTGAAGTGCACGGCCCCGTGCAAGAAGTTGCAATCATCCTGGACCGTGAAAGCGGACGCTCACGCGGATTCGCGTTTGTCACCATGGGAAATCCCGAAGCAGGCGAAACAGCCGTGAGGGAACTCAATGGCAAACCGTTCGACGGACGCAACTTGATCATCAATGAAGCCCGAGCCCGGGAAGACCGTCCCCCACGTCAAGACCGTGGCGATCGCGGCGACCGGGGAGATCGTGGTGACAGAGGCGATCGCGGCGACCGTGGTTTTCGGCCCCGCCGATAATCATTTCGACCAAGACTCGCTGACCGCTGGGGACTAGGGTCCCTAGACCGGATGAGAAGCGCCCCTCAAGGGAGCGTTCTCGTGAGACTTCGGCAGGAAACGGAAAAAGTGAGGGGGCAAGGCTTGTCCCGCCGTCTTTTCACGCGAAGGTGGAGATTGCTTGCCCGCCCATTAAAAGGGCGCTTCGCGCTTGCGCCAGCTCGTCCTTGCCTTGGTAGGGCGTGGCAGTCCCTTGCCCGCCGACTTCTTTTTCCTCACGCCACGGTCGGCGAAGGACCGCCGACCCTACCATCCAAGGAACGTTTCACGCGCTGCGACAGCCCGTCCTTCCTCTGGTAGGGCGCGTCAGCCCCTTGACCACCGACTTTTTGCTTAAGAAGCTCAACGGCGCATCAATGTTTCCCACATTCAAGGAGCGAACCCCAGCTTCTGATTTCTTTCATCGCCCCCCCCGATTCTCAATTGTGGTGTCCTGAGCCTTGCCAAATTCGTGGCAACGTCTCAGGATTCCCACTCGTTACTTTTTCATGAGTTTGATTGATACCCAGAATGAGCCAGATCCGAGGCAGTTGGCCATTGACCGGGTCGGAGTAAAAAATTTGCGTTACCCCATGCGCGTGAAAGACCGTGATGGGATCGCGCACGAGACGGTGGCCATCATCCAACTCACCGTGGACCTGCCGCATCACTTCAAAGGCACGCACATGAGCCGGTTTTTGGAGGTGCTGAATGCTCATGGCCCCCTGTTGGAAATCACGAACATTCATAAGATTCTGACAGAGCTCACCCGGCGACTGGAAAGCAACAGTGCCCATGTGGATTTTGAGTTCCCATTTTTTATAGAAAAATCTGCTCCGGTCAGTGGCGCCAGGGGATTATTGGATTACCAAGTGCGGTTTAACGCGACCGTGGAAAACGGTATTTTCGACATTGAGGTTGCTGTGGTCGTCCCGGTAACAACGCTCTGCCCCTGCTCCAAGGCCATCAGCGCCCGTGGGGCGCACAATCAACGGGGTCAGGTGACCCTGGCGGTGCGGTTTTCCAAGCCGGTGTGGATTGAGGACCTCATTCAAATTGCCGAGGAGAGTGCAAGCAGCGAACTTTACAGTGTGCTCAAGCGCCCTGACGAAAAAGCGGTCACCGAGCGGGCGTTTGACAATCCGGTTTTTGTCGAGGATCTCGTGCGCAATGTCAGCCTGCGCTGCCGGGCGCACCCCGACATCACCTGGCATCGGGTCGAAGCCGAAAACTTTGAGTCGATCCACAATCACAACGCTTACGCGCTGATTGAGTCCGGGCCACCCCGGTCACTGCCGGGATAAGTTCAACCCGTGAACGTGCTTTTTCTGATGGCGGATGAATTCCGTCATGATGCCGCAGGATTTGCTGGGAGACATTTTGCTGAGACCCCGTGCTTGGATTCACTTGCCGCGGGGGCTGCAACTTTCACCAATGCCTACTCCCCGAGTCCGCTGTGTGTGCCGGCGAGGCAGTGTCTTGCCACGGGGCTGTACCCCAGTCATGCCGGATGCCTGCATTTTGGGGATGATCTCGAACCCGGGGCCGCGACATTTGCCCGCCACTTTTCTGAGCAGGGATACTACACCGTGTGCTGTGGAAAGCTGCATCACCGGGGCCCAGATCAAATGCAGGGCTGGCTGCAACGCATTGGGGCGGAGCAGGCCGTGCGCTGGCCTGCGGCCTATGCGGACCGTGTGCAGATCGGCCGGAAAAAGTGGCGGGGAGCGCAGGAAATTCTGGAAGCAGGGGCCGGCATTTCGCCGCTGGGACTTGCCGATGACCTTGCCATCACCGGCGCCTGCGATTTTTTGCGGATGCACTTTGGGTGTCACAATGACCTGCCACCGGATGTTCCTGTCTTTTTGATGGTGAGTCTTCAGCAACCCCACTTTCCGCTTCTTGCACCGGAAGAACTCCTCGACAAATACCTGCCCAAGGTGACGGTGTTTGAGGACGTGGGCCCCTCGGGTCATTCCACGCTGGATGAGGGGCGCCTCGGCGCAACCGATGGCCTCACGAAATCTGATTTCCGAAGGGCCACGGCGGCCTATGCCGCAATGGTCGAACAAACGGACACTCGGTTTGCACAGGTCCTGTCCACCCTGCGTGAGGTGGGGCAAAATCCCGATGAGTGGCTGATCGTTTTCTGTGCCGACCATGGCGACATGCTCGGGGAACATGGACTCTGGGGGAAACGGAAGTTTTACGAAGGCTCGGTTCGTGTGCCACTTTTTTTGAGAGGACCGGGGGTCGTGTCAGGTACGACCTCGCGAAACGTCAACCTTGTGGACCTGTTTCCCACCCTGTGCGGATTGACAGGACTGCCCGTTCCGAAGGGGTTGGATGGACGGAATCTTTTTGACGCCCAAAGTGAGGATCTCACGTTCAGTCAGCTGGGGCCCGATCAATGGATGATCAAATGCGGTCCATGGAAGTTGATGATTTTTCCGAACGGGGACGACGTTCTGTTTCAGCTTGAGGACGACCCGGAAGAGCGTGTCAACCGGATCGCAGATCCGGCGTGTCAGAGCCTTGTTCAGGAACTCAGGGCAGCAAGGGTTGCGATGTTGGTTTCTGGAAGCTGTCCAGAGGGCTCAGTCAGGACCAGCGAAAGCCTGAAGCATTTTTAGACAGGATTTACAAGATTCACAGGATTGACAGGGTTTAAGGAAAGAGGCAGGCGCTGCGTGAAAACCGAAGCTGCCTGCCTGTAAGGAAAAATTCTGTTTACTTTTGAGCATTTTTGAGCATATTTTACTTTATGGCCGAATCCACCTTGTTTCGCGCTCGTGTTCCGTCAGCCCGTTTGAAGCGCGCGGAAAAAGTCTTCTCACGACTGGGCATGAAGAGCAGTGATGCCTTCAACATTTTCCTTGCGCAAGTGGAGTTGAGAAATGACATGCCATTTTCAATCACAACCTCGCCCCAAAGGCTCCTGACGACTGAACACCAGGGTAAACAGTGGGAGGATGCCCTTGGGGAGTATTAACGGATCACCTGGCGAAGTGTGGATCGTTGATTTCGGCCTCGTTGCAAAACAGCGCCCCGTTCTTGTCCTTGCTTTCCCAGAGCCACACGATGCGAGAGCCTTGGTGGTCGTTGTGCCTCTGACCTCACAACTCAGAGGTTTGCGCGGGGAAGTTGACATTGGCAAACCTCGCTGGCTTCCAAAACTCTCAGCAGTCAATGTTCAAGGGATCGCGAGCATCGATCAGAACGCTCTCATTCGAAAAATCGGCATGTTGCCAGAATCCCAATTGGAATCGGTAAAGTCTGCGATCCGCGAACTTTTGAATTTGTAATACCATTCTTAAGGTCAGCCCTTGTTTGCAGAAGCCTTTAAGTCGCCAATAAATTTCCAAAAGACAAGTGGGCGGGCAGGGCTCCTATTTTTGAGGTCACGAATTGTGACCTCAAAGTCTCGGCCTCCTCTGCCGTAAGCTGGAACATGAAATCCTCCGGGAAGCGGTCCGCGTTGCGTTTGACAGCTTGTTCGGAATCTCTGGCATGTGCCTAGGCAAAGGCAGTGACTTCCACTTCGCGGTGTTGCAAGCGTGCCTCATTCACGACTTGTTCCAACCGACGGGCCACGGCGTCGTCAATCCACTCTTCGCCGCATTGGGAGCAGAGGGTCGCACGCACCCTTCGCACGACCACGATCCCGCTACCCATGTCTGCAGTGAATGTGGTGGTGCCTTCCGTTTTATTTCCGCCGCAAAGTGGGCAAGTGAGACTGGTCGAATTCATGGTTTTCGTTTGGTTCGATAATCGGGTTCAAAAATTTCCAGCGATGGCTTGCAAGCCGTTATGATGTATACTTTTCCATTGGTTTCGTCACACTCCGCCACGACGTGAAACGGAACACCAGAAACGTAGCCTAAAAAAAGCGCACTGGGAAAAGGTTTGTCGTCTTCATAGTCACGAATTCTCTCGCCCCGGAGCAATACCTCCCGGACGGAATCTTGAGGGATGCCGCGTTCGGCAAGTTTTCGCAGAACATAAATCCTGAAAGTTCAAATCGCTTCTGCTATCCATGATACTCAACACTGCTTGAGGGGTGATCTGTTGGCGGGATTGAATGTTTTGCGTTGCCCGTTTCGCTGAACATTCCTTGCCGCCACGCAACGGATGATGTGTTGTCACGCCGCTTCCTGGTAATCCCTGTACCTTGTTGTTCGGCGGTATTCGTTGAGTTTCAGGATGGCGTAAAGGTCGGCGTCGGTTTCGTCGTCGGCAGAGCGGAACCCGTCTCCGAGGCGCTTTTTACGGCGGTTGTCAAACTGCCAGATGTGGGAAAGTTCGTGGGCCAGGCAATAGACAAAGTATTCGGCGGGAGAATAAAAGACCATGCCGCGCTGATAGCTGCCCGGCAAATCGGTATTCACCCACCAGACGAGGGGGAACTCCACGGTTTGACTCAAAAAAACGTAGAGAACTCTTTCTTCATAATAACAAACCCCATCCCAGTCGACATTTTCATCGACGGGCAGTTCATTTTCCCCCTCCATGTGTTGATCGGCGTCAAACCAGCGGTCACTCACATAAACAACGGCCCCGGATGTGCCCGGACGCCAGGCCATGCGCAAAGCGGATTTGAGCAGATTGTCAGGCCACGCCGAGAGGTTGATAAGATTGGCGGTCAAGGCTCTTCGCCCTCACCATTGACTTCGCGATAGGCAGCATGGATGGCGGCGATGGCCTGATCTGCCGCAAATTCAGCCTTCATGGAGCGTGCCATGACGCCTGCAAGGTAGGGATAAACCGCGTCAGAGAAAATAAGGAGATGTGCCATGATTGCAGCAAAATGCTCATCGCCAAAGTCATTGCCCAAAAGATAAACCACGCTTCGGAGGCGGATTTCACCATCATCATAATCCATTTCGCAGATGCTTAGCTTGATGGAATAGTTGAGACGGTGAAGAAATTCTCCCACGGCCAGGCGTGCGGATTCAGATGCCCGCACGGGATAACGGATGATAACAAACGGGGCTCCGTCAGAATTTGCTCCACACTCAACACCGACTTCGAGGTTCTCGAGGCCCACCCCAGACAAGATCAGATTGTTTTCTTCAGAATAGTCATAACCCAACTGCTTTTCTTCAAACCACGAAATCATGACCTGCGTGGGTGATGGCCGGGTTT
>JBGTAR010000115.1:0-15211 GCA_041749815.1 Terrimicrobiaceae bacterium | reverse complement strand
GGGCCAGCAAGGGAAGAAGGGCATCCAGGGTTTCCGGGTCATCGAAGCCAATCCTGGTTTTGACTGTGAAACGTCCCGGGATGGCCTCACGCAGGGAACCAAGAATCCTGTTCACCAGAGGCAGGTCGCGGAGGAGCCCGCCACCCGCGCATTTGCGATAAACAATCGGCGCCGGACATCCAAGATTCAGATCAATGGCAGCAATCGGGTAATTACCGAGTTCACGCGCTGACCTCACAAGCGAAGGAATATCATTGCCGATCATCTGGGCCACCACCGGGCGGTTTGTGGGATTCTCGGTGATGGAACGAAGGATGGGCTTGTCGAGCCGCGAATCCGGGTGAACGCGGAAATATTCGGTGTAATACAAATCAGCAACCCCATAGCGGGTTGTGAGCCGCCAGAAGTCGAGGTCAGTGACATCCTGCATCGGCGCAAGCGCAAGCAGTGGGGCAGGTCGCCCCAGGAGGTCATCCCAGCCAGCAATCGATGCCGAAACGCGGTCCGTCACGAGACGAGGATAATCAGCCGGGAATCGAATCTAACAACTCCGCATTGGTGGGATATTTGCGGATGAAGAAAAGCAGACGCTCGATCGCTTCAAGAGGTTTGTGCCCAGCAAGACCGCGTCGGATGATTCCAATTTTGTGAAGGTCTTCCTCGGGGAGGAGAAGCTCCTCTCGGCGGGTTCCCGAAAGAAAGATGTCCACGGCCGGATAGATGCGTTGATCACTGATTTTACGGTCTAGCACGAGCTCCATGTTTCCTGTCCCTTTGAATTCCTGAAAGATCAGCTCATCCATACGGCTGTTGGTTTCAATGAGGGCGGTGGCCATGATGGTGAGTGAGCCGGCTTCCTCGGTGTTTCGTGCGGCTGCGAAAAGTTTGCGTGGGATTTCCAAAGCACGGGAATCCACACCTCCGGACATGGTCCGCCCGCCGCCGCCTTGGGCGTTGTTAAAGGCCCGCCCGATCCGCGTCAAAGAGTCCATGAGCACAAACACGTCCATCCCCATCTCAACAAGACGTTTGGCCCGTTCGATGGCCAGTTGAGCGATCCGTGTGTGGGTCTTGATATCCGAGTCATTCGAACTCGCCAGAAGCTCCGCGCTGGGAATGGTCCGCCGAATTTCGGTAACCTCTTCCGGGCGCTCGTCGACAAGCAGAATGATGAGCTTCATCTCAGGATGATTTTTCACCACGGAGTCCGCGATGTGTTGAAGAAGCGTGGTCTTCCCCGTACGAGGAGGGGCCACAATCAAGCCACGCTGTCCTTTGCCAATGGGGCTCATGAGATCAACAACCCGGGTGGTGTGACGGTCGGTGACCGTCTCGAGCACAATACGCTTGTTGGGGTTGATCGTTGTGAGTTCTTCGAAAATGGGCAGATCCGAGAAACGGTCAGGATCCCCCCCCTCCAACTCCGTGAGTTTGAAAAGCTGCGGACCACGGCTGCCCTTGCGAATCTCGCCCTTGATGAGCATCCCATCTCGAAGCCCATGTTTGCGAACAACTTCAGGGGTAACAAAGATGTCATTATTGGACTGAGAGAAATTCCGTTTGGGTTCACGCAGAAAACCAAAACCTTTGCCGGATACTTCCACAATGCCTTCTGCATAAACGGGAGGCGCAGGCGGACCGGCTTCCTCAGCAGGAGGGGCTGCCTCACCACTTTCCCAACCTTCTTCTGCTTGTTCGGATGCAGCGCGCGGCTCTTCCGTATTGGTCGAGCTGTTGGAAGCTCCTTCCTGATTTTTATCCGAACGGCCGCTGCGACGTTGTGGGCGACGGCCACGTTGTGGACGCGCACGGCGGGGGGCGGAGCTTTTGCGAGCGGCACCCTCTGCCGTCGTATCGGTCGATGTGGATTGAGCGTCCGTGGTTGCCTTGGTTGGCAATTCAGAAGCTGGATTTTCAGGAGCTTGATCAGTCATGGTTTTTTTTAAGAATGGTTTTCCTGCACTTCGGCCAGGAGTTCGTCAGAAATATCGAGATTGGCGTGAACGCTGAGAACATCATCATTCTCTTCGAGGGCATCGCAGAGTCGCAGGATTTGTGATGCCATGGAGGCATCGGCTATGGACACAGTCGTCTCCGGGATATAGTTCAGTTTCTGCGACTCCGGCTCGAATCCCGCACTTCTCAGAGCCTCAGCCACAGCGTAGAGCTTGTCCGGCGGAGTCGTGATGGTGTGATGGGAAAAGTCAGACTCCAATTCTTCTGCCCCCGCGTCGAGAATTATTTCCAAGATCAGGTCTTCTTTGCCGGGTTCTGAGACCACGGAGATTTGGCCCTTCCGGTGAAAGAGGTAGAGAACACTGCCTGGGCCGGCAAGGCTGCCGTGGTTTTTGGAGAAAATCTGACGCATGTCTGCCGCCGTTCGATTGCGGTTGTCGGTTGCGGCCTCGACAATCACCGCGACCCCTCCTTCAGCATACCCTTCATAGACCATTTCATCGACCGCCTCAGACGCGGACTCCCCGCTGCCTTTTTTGATGGCTCGTTCGATGTTCTCATTGGGCATGCTTTGGGACCGGGCCGATTGGACCGCGGCCCGGAGACGGTGATTGGTCGAAGGATTCCCACCGCCTGCCCGCGCAGCAACAGTGATCTCCTTCGAGAGTTTGGCAAAAAGCATGCCTCTTTTGCTATCGAGGGCACCTTTTAGGCGTTTGATTTTTGACCATTTGCTGTGTCCAGCCATGGAAATTCTTCGATGTTGGGGACCGGGTCAACGGAGCCGCGCATGTGTTGGCAGAACGCGATTTCCCACCCGGATGGATGATAAATTCTGAGAACTAATAGATATATCGTTTATGATGGCAGAAGCCCCGCTGCACAACATGTGCAGGGATGAACGACGTCAGCAAACTAGAAGCGCGAACCCTTGATGTCAACTGAATTTCTTGGGCCAGAAGATTTTTGAGGTGAACCCATTTTTTTACTCCCCGGTGTCATTTTGGCTTGGGTATGCATTGCCTGTCAGAGCGAAGCGTGCCGGAAAAGCCAGGCTCGAAGCTCGCCGATGGACTGCTGCGAGGCCTGCAGTAGACGGGACAGTTCTGTGGAATCAAGCACCGGCGTGAGTGCGGCGGGGAGCAGGTCTCGAAAATATCGGCTCTCACGACCACCGAACTCGAGAAGATTGCGAATATCGGAGATTCGCCCTGGAAATCCCTCCGCCTGCCTTGCGGCCGCCTCATTGTCCCCTCCAAAGACAGTGCCTGCGGCGGAATGAAAGCAGTCTCCCAGATTGATTGATGCGCCCCACCAGTTCCTGAGACTCGCGCCATGCGATTAAAGATGGGGGAGGTCGCTCATTCTGGGAACGCGGGGGTCCAGTCGGCAATCCTTCTTTGCCTCACCCACTTTTCATCACACCCCCTGCGGCTTAACCCGATGTTTCCTAATGCCCCCAGCGCAAGCCCGGCGGATAAATTGCCGGAAATGATCCTTCGCAGCATTCTCCTGTTTCTGATGCCTCTCAGCCTGATGGCTCAGGCGCAGTTATTTTACGTCACCACGCACAGTGGGGAAAATATTTCTACCTATAACACTGTCGACGGTGCGGGAAATGCAACCTACGTCACAGACATTGTCCGTAGCATGTCGGGTCCGGAACTCCTCTACTTTGTCCACGAGCCCACCGTCATCGGCCAAATTGGATTCGCGGTCATCCTTGCCGGATTGTTCACTCCGTGTCGCAGAAGGGATTCGAAAGTCTGATGAACTCACAGACCGCGAACGGGGAATGCAAGATCGACAGCCACCTGCATTTCGTCGACTTCCTGCAACGCTCCGAAGGCCTGACAGCGCTGCTGCGGCAGATGGACGAGGCCGGAGTGGACCGGGCGGTGCTCTTCGGAGTTCCCGTAATCAAGAAGTGGGACGCCTATGACTCGCTTGAGCCGCTCTACTACCTTGATGACGATGGGCGCTGCTATTACTACTCCTACACCGACCAGATCGTGCAGAGGGCTTGCGAAGACCTTACGCAAGCTGACCAGGCCAGGTTCGCTCCTCTGATCTGCGGGTTCAATCCAACGGACCGCCATGCGGTGAAACACATCGAGCAACTCCTCCGCAAGGAAGGTTTCTGGCGGGGGATCGGCGAAATTCTCCTGAGGCACGACGACCTGACCAATCTGACATTCGAGGAAACGGCGCGCGCGAACCACCCGGCGATGACCCCTGTTTATGAACTCTGTGTGGCGGAAAAATTGCCCATTCTGCTCCATCAGAACAGCACCTCGGTAGGGCGGCACGACGAGTATGTGTACCTGCACGAGCTGGAAGAGGTGCTCGACCGGCATGCCAATCTCACCGTGGTATGGGCTCATTGCGGGCTGTCCAAGCGTGTGATGCACGACCGTTATCATGAGATGATTGACCGCATGCTCTCCACCTATCCCCAACTCCATTTGGATGTCTCCTGGGTAAGCTACGAAAAGGTCATCTCCCTGGACCATTTGCTGAGCAAGGATTGGGTGGAATTGATCGAGCGGTATGACGATCGTTTCATGATTGGCTCCGACCTGCTGGGGCGCTTCGATGACCTCAAGCCGACACTCAGCCGCTATGAGAACTTGCTCCAAGCCCTTAGCGAATCGGCGCGGAAGAAGGTGGCCGGGGGAAATGCCAAAAGGGTCTTCTTCGCCGCCTGACAGGCTGAGAGAACCGCCAAGGACTTTGAGGACTCGCCCGGAGGTAACCCGAGATAATTACAAATTTCTGCCGGAAAGGCGGGTTCTTGACTCCGGAAACCGATCTGACAGCATCCCGGCATGGAAAGGCCCGTTACAGCTTCAAACTTCGGACCAGTGCCCTGAAAGTCCCAAAATGATTTCCTATCAGAAAAAATGAATATCCTGGGAATTTCCGCTTTCTACCATGACAGTGCGGCGGCTCTCATTCAGGAAGGCGAAATCATCGCCGCCGCGCAGGAGGAGCGCTTTTCCCGCGTGAAGCACGATCACCGGTTTCCGGAAAACTGCGTGCGCTATTGTCTTGAGGAGGCGGGAATCGGTATCGAGAAGATCGATGCCGTGGTTTTTTACGAAAAGCCACTACTGAAGTTCGAGCGCCTGCTCGAGACATATCTTGCTTTCGCTCCGCAGGGATTTCTCTCCTTTCTCAAGGCGATGCCCATGTGGCTGCAGGAGAAGTTGCATGCTCCTCGTGAAATCGACAAGGGCCTTGGTGGCCAGTATCGAGGGCCAATCGTCTTTTGCACCCACCATCAATCCCATGCCGCGAGCGCATTTTATCCCAGCCCCTTCGAGGAGGCGGCGATTCTCACTCTGGATGGCGTGGGGGAGTGGACCACGACGAGTTACGGCGTGGGGCGCGGTCACACCATCCACCTTCAGAAAGAGATGCGATTTCCCCATTCCCTGGGACTCCTCTACAGCGCCTTCACCTATTACACAGGGTTTCGCGTCAATTCCGGCGAATACAAACTTATGGGTCTCGCGCCCTACGGGGAACCGATCTATGCGGATCGGATTCGCAACAATCTTCTTCGGATCTGCGAAGATGGATCGTTCTGGCTCGACCAGTCCTACTTTAATTACTGTCAAGGACTGACGATGACAGGCCGTCGCTTCCATGCGCTCTTCGGCGGCCCGCCCCGCCAGCCCGAGGAGCCCATCACCAAGAGGGTGATGGATATTGCGGCGAGCATCCAGCTTGTCACCGAAGAGGTCATATTGAAGATGGCGAACCACGTCCATGCGGAAACAGGGATGAAGAACCTTTGTCTGGCTGGCGGCGTGGCGCTGAATTGTGTGGCGAACGGGCGCGTCCTGCGCGAGAGCCCATTTGAAAACCTTTGGATTCAACCGGCTGCGGGAGACGCCGGGGGATCTCTCGGCGCGGCATTGCACTACTGGCACCAGACCCTTGACAAGCCAAGGACTCCGCGTCCCGGGGATTCGCAACAGGGATCTTTTCTCGGGAAATCTTTTTCCGACGGTAAGGTCGAGGAAACATTACGAGGCCTCGGGGCAGACCTCGAAACTTACAATTCTGAGACAGACCTGGCGAATGCGGTCGCAAAGGAAATTGCGGAGGGTGCTGTCGTGGGTCACTTTGCGGGCAGGATGGAGTTTGGTCCCCGGGCTCTTGGACACCGCAGCATCCTGGGCGACCCCAGAAATCCGGAGATGCAGACCAAGATGAATGTCGCGATCAAGTTCCGGGAATCCTTTCGCCCCTTCGCCCCGGCCGTTCTCGCGGGACGGCAAGCGGAGTTCTTTGAGCAGGAAGCAGAGAGTCCCTACATGCTCCTGGTGGCTCCCGTAAAAAAGGAACATCGTCGTGTTCTCTCTGAGGAGGAGCAGGCTCGAACCGGGCTCGAAAGATTCAAAATCCCCCGCTCGGACTTGCCGGCGATCACCCATGTGGACTATTCCGCGCGGGTCCAGACAGTTTCCCAGACCCGATCGCCACGCTTTCACGCGATATTGTCGGCATTCGAGCGGCTGACCGGGTGTCCGGCACTCGTAAATACCTCCTTCAACATTCGAGGGGAACCCATTGTGGCAACGCCTGAGGACGCCTACCGGTGCTTTATGTTCACGGATATGGATGTGCTGGTTGTCGAGCGATGCGTGATGAAGAAAGCGCGTCAGCCGCCCCTGCCGGGGGCCAAAGAATATCGGATGCAGTTTAAGCTTGATTAATATGCTAATTGCCAAATAGCTACACCCTTGCCAAAGGGAATTTTGGCGATTATCAGGTGCGACGGTGCCCACACTTTATGAAACGACGATCATTTCTGGCGGAATTGTTTGATTTCGTGGTAAGCCACAAGGCATATTTTGTTGCCCCGGTTATTATTGTGCTCCTCCTTGTCGGGGTTCTGATCATTCTCGGCGGCACGAAAGCGGCGCCTTTTATCTACACCTTGTTTTGAGCATTCGCATCACCAACGGGGATTTAAGACAAGTGGCCGACTGATCACGCGCGCATCGCACGTCCCCATTATGATCAAGATTGCATGGAAGCCATCGCCCAAGGAAATGCGTGATTGGGCATTGGCCATGGGCGTGGTGCTCCCGATTGTGGGCGCGCTCTTCTATTTTCTGGACTGGGGCGTGTTTTCCGGAAAGCAGGGCTTCGGGATTATTCTTTGGTGCTTTGCCGCGTTTGCTTTTGCGACTGGCATAACGGGTTCACGAATCGGCTTACCCGCATATTGGCTTTGGATGGGAGTTGTCTTTCTCATCGGATCGGTGATTGGGATTGTTGCCCTTTCCGTTGTTTTTTTCCTGATGGTGGTTCCGATGGCGTTTTTGGGACGAATCATGAAACGCGACCAGCTTCAACTGAGCGACGGCCGACAGACCTCATACTGGAGAGACGTATCCACCAACATTTCCAGCAATCCGCAAAAGCAATTTTAGGTCAGATGAACCCCCGCTCTTTCAACCTCGAGTTCACCACAACCCGGCGCCTAAAGTTGCCGGGCACTATGAACCCTGCCGAACATGGGTGAAATTCGAAACGGTGCGGGCTCGTCCGCCTCGATATCGCATCGCAAACCGCGATCGCCGGGAGTGCGCTGGTGGCACCTGCCCTCCGGCCTTTTTGCCGTGTGGATCCTCAGCAGCCTGTCACTGACCGATGGCATCTATTGGTTTGGGGGCGGCATTCTGCTCATCGGATTGCTCGCTCTGCTTCGGAATCACAAGCCGGACTGGGTGCTCACGGTGCATCGGTTGGCGTACTCCATCGTCTTCGGCGTCGCGCTGTTCGAAGCCGTGCTGTGGGTTTTTCCAGACGTGATAAAGGGGGAACTGGCAAATAGCATTTACGGGGGATATAACGCGGAGCCCGATGGAATATACAAAATCGATCCACATCTCGGGTATGTTCTCCGACCGGGTTTCGGACGCACTATGTATTGGAACGGTCACTGGTGGAGGCATGACGCCAACAACGTCGGCTACCGCGGCCCCATGCTCGAAAAGGCCGACGCCGTCTTTCTCGGGGACAGCATGATCTACGGCCACGGGGTAGAAAATGACGAGACTGTCAGCGCCCAGTTTCAGGAGATTGGCGGTGGGGCTTCCGCGAATCTTGGAGTGCAGGGGTTCAATGGGATTCATGATGCTCTCCAGTTTCGTCGGTTTGGCGTGGCTATGAAGCCCCGGCTCGTTTTTCTCTGTTGCCACCCGAACGATGTGCCCGATGTGTTGAAACAATACCCACGGTCCGAGATTGAACACTATCTTGCGGCAGAACCGGAGTTTAGCGTGGCACCGCTCTCCAGCGCATCCAATAAGCACAGTGTAATTCACAATTTTCGAGTGGAGGCGAATCGTCGACTCAATATTCCGCTCCGCTCGGCCCACACAATCAGAGATCTGTCCCGACTCTTCAAATCCCGGGGTTGGGAAGGCTTCAAGGGTGGACAGGATTCCGAGGACTGGCTGCTTCCGACGCAAGCGACAATCGATGAGCCGTTTGATCCCTCACGCGGTGACGAGGAAATGCAGCTCGCCTGGCGGGCGCATCAATATGCCATTGCCCAGATCAAGGCAGACTGCAACCGCATCGGTGCAAAGCTCGTTCTCTTCGACGTCGGCTATCCGACGGATTTCTGCGAAGCAACACGCAAACTGGCCGGGGATCTTGGCGTCGATTATAGCGATGCCGGGCGCAAGGTGCTCGCTGCCGGCCAGAGCGGCAGGCATGTTTACCTGGCCAATGACGGCCACTGGAACGCAGTAGGTTGCCGCCTGATTGCAGAGAACCTGGCGGAGGATATCAACTCAGCCCAATAGGCGACTGGCGGGAGGACGTAACGGCGGGCTTCCGTCCCACACTTTTTCACAACATCTGGCGTGGGCGCTCGACATAGCTCCTGAGGTAGGATTGATGCGGGCTTTGCCCTTACCCCTTCGGGGCTATGCTGACGCACAGTCTGCCTCGCTGTGCTCGGCTCGTACCTACGACCAATCGGTTAATCCCGGCTCGCCGGGACTCTACCACTGAGCTGCTCTGATTGGCCGAGCAGTTTGATTCTGATGGTACGTGCGGATTTCCAGGATTTGATTCTGATTTCACGTGCCATTGCTGCAGCTCGGCTCGGATGGGCTTCGGACCACACGAGGATCCATAGTCCGTTCTTGCGAGTGTATTTTCCAATGACTT
Organism: Terrimicrobiaceae bacterium; assembly: GCA_041749815.1. Taxonomy (GTDB): domain Bacteria; phylum Verrucomicrobiota; class Verrucomicrobiia; order Chthoniobacterales; family Terrimicrobiaceae; genus JAJTZA01. The sequence goes on along the minus strand of JBGTAR010000115.1, from coordinate 6,052 downwards.
TATCCGTGCGATTATGGCTTTGTAGCCGCAGTTCAATATCGTCGGTGTGCCCGATGTAAAATTTACCATTTGGATTTTGAAGGATGTAAACCCAGAACATGGTGGGAGAAAAATGGCTCCCCATGGGCACCTCCCAGCGAAATTCAAACGGAGAGTACGACTTTTGCATGGCGTTGAGTTCCGTAATGATGCCCGATTTCGAGAATAGCATGGTGAAGGCTGACCATCTTTCGATAATTTCGAAAAATCGGGTTCTTGCCGCCTTGTGAACCTCCGCCCGTGACGCAGCGTTGCGATCCTGGGTCACGGGTTGGTTCCAAACACACTTGCCCACAGCGCCAAGAGTTCGCGCGACGCCCGACTCGTTGACGCCTCTACTCTGGGAAAGTGTCAAGATTCGTCACCTGACCCCATCGCTCCCAAGGAGTGGGCTGACCGGATCTAACCTCCTTCATTCAATCATTCAAGATTCGAAGTTGACTTCCCATGGTCCGCGCAATGAATGTCTTTAACGCAACCGCCATTGGTGACCCACGCCGCCCACCTCCTCCAAGCCGCCCTCAAAGAAGCCTTCGCCCCCGCATCACCATGAGGATTGAAGACCAAATCGTCTCACTCGTCCTCGTGAGCGGCTCACCATCCAGAGATGAATTCTGCCTGAGCTTTTCTGTTCAAACGCGACTGGAAGCAAGTGCTCACTGACCCATGGCTTCCTTCTCCTCAACGATCAATTTGGGCCATTGAGTTTTGATTTTTGCACCCTGACCCCGATCCCGAAGAATGTAACTCGTATTTGCTGTTGTGGATAAACCCTCGCAACCCAGTTGTTGATAGACCGGATGCGAGCCTCATCTTCTTGAATTCCTCTCCACCTCAGAGTTTCGATTTCACCCGGTGCGAGTTTTCTGCGCCCGAAACCTAGAGACCCAGTTGGGCTTGGCATTCGGCCGGATCACATGTTTGTTGACCGGAAACAATGCCTTCCCTTGTTTGGCGACGTTCTCCAGATGCACGTCCGTTGCCGAGCGCAACTCCGACGGCGAAACGCCCAAATGTTTCTTGAAGATGCGCATGAATGATTTCGGGTCGGAAAACCCCAGCTCGTAGGCGATAGCTTTAACGCGCATGTCGGTGTTCCGCAGAAACAGCGCTGCTTCCCGCATTCGCGCACGAGTGTGGTAGGCTTTGGGGCTTATGCCGAAGCGCTGTTTGAACACACGAATGAAGTGTTCCTCGCTGATGCTCATCTGCGAAGCGAGTTCTCCCACGCTCATGTGTTTCGCAAGGTCTGAGTCCAGCCTCAGTCGCGCGCGCTGCCAATCGTCGAGGTGCCGGAGATTGGGCCTCTTCGACCCGCTCACATCGACGATGATGGCAAGCAACTCGCTAACTGCCGCCCTCACGCGCAGCTGATGGGCAGAACCTTCCTGTCCTAGCTCGATGCACAAAGTTTCGAAAATCCGTCTCGCCGCTTCGAATGACTTTCCCAACGGCACCACCAGCGGCAGAGGTCCGATTTCCTTTAGCCATGGCGTCAACCGATGTCGTGGTGGCGGCGCAAATGCAATATGGGTCTGGTAAAACATGGTGTGGCCGCGGGTCGTGTACTCGTTGTATTCGGCAGCCGGAAAACAGATTAAATCTTCCGCCCCCGATTCAAATCGCCGCGTGGGCGTCCTCGCCTCAATTCGTCCCGACTCGATCAGCATCAGGTGATGAGAAGGCACTCTGTACGATGCGTGAAACTCTTTCTCAAATTGCCAGCAACCTGCGAAATCCACCACCGGCACTACTTCGTCCAGAGTGAGGTAACGCTGTTTTCGTGAGCTGGCAGTCTTCATTTCACATCAATTTCAACTGCCTTTGTTCCGCTTTTTGCAACCTCAAAATAGTGGCGCATGGAAACCCTCCGCATTACTTTCCCTTTATGAACGCAACCATCTCCAGTCCTATTGTTCAAGATGCGAAACCCTTTAGTCCCGAAGAAACCGAGAAGATCAAGGCCGAGTTCGCTCGGGATGGGTATCGCCTCATCCCCGGGGTTCTTCAGCGCCAAGAGATCAAAGCTCTCAAGGAAGGAATCGACCGGGTCATGGACGAGCCGCGGTGGAAGGAAAGCGAGAATTTGTATGGCACCTTTCTCGGGGTTCGGCTTTTCGAAGTGGACCCCGTTTTTCGCGACCTTCTTGTCCGCGAACCCATCATCGGCATCGCTGAGGCGATACTCGGAAAGAGCTGTCATCTGATGGCGCAAAACGCGGTGCGGAACGCGCCGGGCCAGGCCATTGATTACTTCCACGCGGATGTGGACGCTGACCTTGATGTCGAGTTTCCATGCCCCGAGGGGCTCGCCCGTCACGATGCGCATTACCAGCTTCCGGTTTTCCGGTTGACCGTTCAAATGCTTCTTACCGACGTCGAGTCCATTGAATATGGGCCCACGGAGTTCATCTCAGGGAGCCATTACTCAGGCCGCAAGCCCAACGATGCAAGGAATCCCAACTTCGAAGACCGCAAGCCCGTGCCGATACTCGGGAAAGCGGGAGACATCTATCTGCACAACGGCCAGTGCTGGCATCGCGGCTCACCAAACACTTCCACCCGTACTCGCTACCTGCTGCAAAATGCATATTGCCAGAGGTGGGTTGCGCAGCGTTTCTATCCCTTCCTCAACTATCGTATGCCCGACCACGTGCTTGAGGGCGCCAGCGAACGTCTTCTACGTGTGCTGGGCAAGCACCCCAAAGGCCCATACGGTTGAAAATTCCGATCTTCTGGATAGCTCGCGTTGCGAGCGGACGTTCGAACCCAAGGGGTTCGAGTCTTATGTAGGAATTGCGCTTCGCGCATCGCCACAAGTTGGGCTCATCCCCATTGTTTGGTGGAGAGCCACAAAATGGCTCCTGAGGTAGGATTCGAACCTACGACCAATCGGTTAACAGCCGACCGCTCTACCACTGAGCTACTCAGGATTTTTTTCATTTTCGCTCAGTCGGTTAATCCCGGCGGGCCGGGACTTTACCACTGAGCTACTCAGGAATGAGTGGATTTAAGAAGTAATCAGGTGTCGCTTGGGAAATCAAACCGATTTTCCAAGAAAGTTTTTGTGGCCTCAGTCGCGTCCTTTTTTAGGTGGAAATTCGCGGGTTATTGGGGCTGGAATCGTCCCGCGAGGAGGAGCCCCAGCCAGGTGGCTGTGAGGCAAACAAGGATGCTGAGGAGGACATTGACCACTGCGGGCAGCAGATGACCGTTTGAAAGGAGGCCGATGGTTTGAAGACTGAAGGAGGAGAACGTGGTGAATCCGCCAAGAACTCCGATGGCAACGACCTGGCGGACCAAGGGAGATGTCGGCCAAACACCCTCCGGTCCGGTTAGGCCGGCAAACAATCCGATGATCAAGCAGCCGGCAACATTCACAATGAGGGTTCCCCACGGAAAATCCTGACCAAGGTGCTCGGCAACGAGTTCCGAAAGAAAAAAACGGGCACCAACACCCATGGCTCCTCCGGTCATAATTGCTGCATAGGTTTGCCACATGGTTTTGTGAAGTCAGTATGCGCATTTCGATTTTGATGCCAAGGCCGTTGTCTTTTTGGATTCCGCTTTCTTAGGCGGCCCGCGTAGGATGCCGGGTCATGGGAAAAACAATGGCGGGTCAAATGGAAGCGCGAAATGAGATCGTTGGATTGTCTCAGGGAAAGGGATCTCCGACGGTATGACCTCTCGTCTGCAATTCGAGCTTCAGGCCCGGGCGACGGGTTCTGCGGCGAGGGCGGCGGTGTTTCGCACGCTGCACAATGAAGTGCTCACGCCGCTGTTTATGCCGGTAGGAACGCAGGCCACGGTGAAAGCGCAGCTTCCGCAGACGTTGGAGGATTCCGGGTCACAAATTCTGCTGGCGAACACGTATCATTTGATGCTGCGCCCCGGCCTGGATGTTTTTCGGCGGATGGGTGGGATTCATGATTTTATGAGTTGGAAGCGATCTGTGCTCACCGATTCGGGCGGGTATCAAATTTTTTCATTACCTCACTCGCGATCCATGACCGAGGAGGGGGCCGTTTTTCAGAGCTACACGGATGGTCGCTCGATTCTGCTCAGCCCGGAAGTGAGCATTGGTGCCCAGGTGGCGATTGGGAGTGATATCATGATGGCCTTGGACCAGTGTGTGCCATCAACCGCGGAGGAATCGGTGGTGCGTGCCGCGCTGGAACTCACGCATCGATGGGCTGGTCGCAGTCTGGCGGCAAGGGGGGATTCGCCGCAGGCCATGTTTGCGATCGCACAAGGGGCTCTGAACACCGACCTGCGCAAACAAAGTGTGATGGGATTGTTGGAGCTTCCTTTTGATGGTTATGCCATCGGAGGCCTTGCTGTTGGTGAAGGCAAGAATGAGCGGGAGGATATCTGCGGATTCACCGCGGATTTGTTACCAGCTGACAAACCCCGTTATTTGATGGGGGTGGGAACCCCTTTGGACATTCTGGAGGCGGTTCATCGGGGCGTTGACATGTTTGATTGCATCATCCCAACCCAAGTGGCTCAGCGAGGTGGGGTCTTCACATCGCGCGGATATCTGCAACTCCGCCGCGGGGTGTATAAATTCTCTGACGAAAAATTGGATCCGGACTGCCCTTGTCCGACATGTGAGAGATATTCCCGCGCCTATCTTCACCACCTCACAAAAACCAAGGAGACCCTCGGTTGGCAATTGCTCGGGAAACACAATTTCCATTTTTATCACCGTCTCATGCGGGAAATCCGTGCCGCGATTTTGTCAGATACATTTCTTCCCTTTTATCACGAGAAAAGGGCCCTACTGCATGAAGACGACCTCGACAATCCTGTCATTGCCCAAAAATCCAAAAAACCAAAACGCCTGACATTGGGCCACTATGAGATTCACAAAGCTTGGGAAGGATTTGCGAGCATCCGTCACATCCACTCTGGCGAGATCATGCATTCCCGCACGCCTCCGATGGAGGAAGCACGGAGACTCTACACCGACCAGGCCAGACTGACGCAGCGGTTGCAGGAAGCGGGGCAACAGCCACTGGTCGTTTGGGATGTGGGACTCGGAGCCGGTGCGAACGCGATGGCAGCCATTGGTTGCTACGAGGAAACCCCGGAGCACCCGCGCGACCTGCACATCGTGAGTTTTGAAAATGACCTCGATTCTCTGAGGCTGGCGTTTCGCAACAGCGATCAATTTCCGTATTTGCGTCATGGTGGCCCGTCAGGAATTTTGAAGGAGGGCTCCTGGCAATCCAAACGTCACCCCGGGCTTGGATGGACACTGGTTCCCGGCAATTTCCTGGAGGTCATGGACAAGGCTCCCCTCCCCCCGGGCTTGATTTTCTACGACATGTTTTCCGGCAAGACCAATGCCGAGGCCTGGACGATGAATGCCTTCCACCGCTTGTTTGCCGTGTGCAAAGGACGACCTGTCGAGTTGTTCACCTACACATGTTCCACCGCTTCGCGGGTTGCCATGCTGGCTGCGGGATTTCATGTGGCCCAGGGCCTGAGCACCGGTGATAAAAATGAAACCACCATCGCCCTGACCGCCAAGGCCGTGCAACCCCATCACAAGCTCCTCGGCGCGGGCTGGCTTGCAAAATGGAATCGCTCCACCGCAAGATTTCCCGCAGATGTCTCAACCGATGACCATTCGCGTTGGGAAGATGTTATTCTTCAACATCCTCAGTTTCAAAACCTGTGAACACAAACCCAGATCCCACCAGACTCCGAAGTCGAGCCCGGCAGGCGTTAAAAAAATATTTCGACAAAAAGCGCTCCCCTCGCTTTGTGCTTGGGCTGGTGATTTTGCTGACCGGTCTGGTGGGTTTCGGGCTTTCCTATGTGATGCTGCGGGCGGGGATGACATCCATGGGCATACGTTATCCGCTCGCGATTTTGGGAGCTTACGCCGTATTCCTCGGGCTGATTCGCATTTGGGTTGAGGTCGAACGCCGTCACTTCGACCCCGAAGATCCCGAGCTTTTGGAGGATTTGAAGAGCGATGAAATTGAGTATGATCACTCAGGGG
>JBGTAR010000114.1:0-9981 GCA_041749815.1 Terrimicrobiaceae bacterium | reverse complement strand
CTCCGGCCTCCTCCGAGGCAGCGGAAAACGGCCTTCACCCCCTCAGAGTCCAACTTTGCTCCGTCTCATGTCCAGTTTTGAACCGTTCCTGTCCAGTTTTGTTCCGGCCCCGACACCAGAAGCTGAAATTCTCGGATTTTCCCGTTTCGTTAATGAAATCCTATGTTAAGAAGGCGGGTCATTTTTGAATGGAGGAGACCCCGGATATTTCTGATGAGGAATTGGTCGCCCGCACCCAGGCGGGCGACGCGGAGGCTTTTGATGCCCTCATCGTGCGCTACAGCCCGCGGCTTTATGGGCTGGTTTACAACATGACCTCCAATCACGAGGACACCAACGACCTGCTTCAGGACATTTTTTCGAAAGCCTTTCGCTCGATCCACAGCTTTCGGGGCAAATCGAGCTTTTACACCTGGATGCACTCCATTGGGGTGAACATGAGCATCAATTTCCTCAAAAAGCGCGGTCGCCGGTACACCTTGAGCTTGGATGATGTGGATAGCGGGGTGCAAAACGATCCTGATTTCCTTGAAGCCACCGCAACAACCGACCCGCGAAGGGAGGCGAATCTCACCGAACTTCAGAAAAGATTGAACGAAGCGATGCAGAAGCTGTCAAATGATCATCGCGCCGTTGTCACGATGTTCGATGTCCAAGGAATGCCGCATTCAGAAATTGCGAAAATCCTCAAGGTCTCGGAAGGAACGGTGAGATCCCGATTATTTTACGCACATCGCCAGTTGCAAAATTACCTACAAGAGTTTATCTCAAATAAGTGAATCCTATGGAAAACGAAGAAAATATCTCAAAATTGCTGAGGCTGAAACGCTACGAACAGCCCCCGCAAGGATATCATCAAGCGTTTTTGAGGGATTTCCATCGCCGTCAGCGGGCCGAGCTCTTGAAACCCAGCCCATGGCAGAGCTTCTGGGATGGCTTGAGCAATATCTGGCCAAACTTCCAGGTTCCCAAGCTGGCTTATGCCACGATGGCTGTTGCAGCCATTGCCACAGCGGGGCTTTTGATTAACCAACCCTCCCAGCCTGAAAATTTGCTGGTCGCATCTCCCGCTCCCCACACATCCCTCGGGGAATTAAACGTCCTGCCCGACTTTTCGCTCGAACCACAACGCCCGGTCACCATTGGTTCCACCCTTCCCGTTTCCGGCGGTGGGGATCTCTCGCAACACTATGTGTTGCAGCCCCGGCCAGCCAGCAATGATCGGCCACTCAGTTTTTAAAGTCACTCGCTCATGAGATTCCGGCAGGCAGCCTGGCTTGGCACGGTCGCAGTTATGGCGACAAATGCCTATTCAGAGGAGGTGGACCTTGCAAAATCCCTTGCTGACCAGGTCGGCAAGATTTTTGAGGAGCGTTCTGCCGCGGTTGTTCGCGTGGAAGCCACGGATCGTCATGGTCGTTTGAACGGCACCGGTTTTTTTGCGGACCCCATGGGAACGGTCTACACTGTCTATTCCACGGTCGCCGAAGCAGAGGAGGTGTTTGTCGTCGTCCAAGGTCGCAGGCTCCCTGCCACAGTCCTCACCGCTGACGCCCGCAGTGGCATCGCTCTGCTCAAGGTCGAGACCGAAAATTCCTTTATTCCAGCGGGCCACTCTTCGTCCCTTCGGTTGGCCAGTCCGCTGGTTGCGATTGGTTTTCCCATGGATCTGGAGGCCTCCCCGAGTTTTGGAATCCTTGGTGGGTTTGATAAAAAATTCCAAGGCCGCTTCCTTGTCTCCACGCACATCCGCGCCAACCTTCCCGTACAATCCGGTTTTGGCGGAGCCCCCTTGCTGAACTTGAAGGGTGAAGTGGTGGGCATCATCATCGCCGGCTTGGAGGGCGGCTCCTCCTGCTTCGCGCTTCCCATCGAAGCCGCCGAAAAAATCAGGAGAGATTATGTGCGTTTTGGCGAGGCGAGGCATGGATGGATTGGTGTGACCGTGGAGTCCATGCCCGGAAACGAAGTCCATATCGCCCAACTTGGCCCCGAGACCCCCGCCTCACAGTCAGGCTTAAAAGAGGGCGATATTCTTCTCCAAGTGGGCACCGTCCCAATTCAGAATGTTGAGGACGTGTTGGATGCCTCTTTCTTTCTAACGGATGGCGATGCTGTCTCCGTCCGGGTGATGCGCGGCGGTCAGGAACTCCAGTATTCGATTCGCCCGGTCCTCCATCCCGCCAGCGAAAAAAGCGGTCTTCACGCTGCCAGCTCAGGCCCGGAGTTTAATTTGCTTTCGAAATAGTCGTGGTGTCAGAGCATTGACACATCGAGCGCTTCGCCCACGGCTCCGCCGACCTGCATGACGGTGCCAATGATTCGCCAGCCAACAAAAAGAGCAACGCCCACATAGAGGATGCGTGGCATCCACTCGGCCAATGCGTCCAATTGAGCGATGGCTTTTGTTTGGAGGGCCTCGGCCGCCCGCCGGGTTTCTTCGTCGAGGCGTCCGGAATGATCTCCCACCTGCACGGCCCGCTCGATTTCCTGGGGGACGCCCGGGTGACCGGTGAACGCATCCGAAAGGGGCCGCCCCTCCCGAACTCCCTCGATGGTTGAGATACTGGCCCGATGGATGAGAACGCTGCCGCTGGAGGCACCTGCCAATTCCAGACCCCGAAGCAGACTGCCGCCACTGGTCACAAACAACGAAAACACGGAGGCAAACCGTGAACCTGTCCACGTCTCAAGCCATGCGCCCACCCCAGGAATCAAAAGGACAAACCTTGCAGTGGACGGATTGCTGGCAAAAGCCCGGCACATCGCCAGCCACAAGAACACCACAACTGCCGCAGCCACATAAAAAGCCCCCAAGGTGCCCACCACATTCACCACATACCCGACCTTGGTTCCACCAATCATGGCCATGGGGATGGAGAGGAGAACCACCGCCAGATGGAGGACAAAAATCGGGTAGAGTGATTTGGTGATAACGGCGCTGCGGGCTTTGGCCAGGCGTTCGTAGTGGGATGCCAAGCTCAGAAAAATGGTGTCCAGATGACCTGATGTGGTTCCCGCCTCAATGACCGCACAGTCTCCGGAAGAAAATCCGGCCCCCGCAAATGCCTTGGGCACCGAGTCCTCGCTGGTCAATCCTTGCAGGATTTTTGCGGCCAGACGGGCCGACCCGCGTCCGCGAGAAAGCAATTCCATGGCCTGGGGAAGACCGATCCCACTGCGGAGAAGCTGCGCGAGTTCATGAAAAAATCGCGCTTTCGTTCGAAAGCCGGGTTGCACGATGACCACCTTTCATAAAATCTAGGCCTGTGGGCAATCCCAAAGCACAGGATGAACGATTTATGCGCAAGGCCATCACCGAGGCTTTGCGGGGATGTGGCCACACCTCGCCAAATCCAGCGGTTGGATCCGTGATTGTCAAAGGAGGAAAAGTCCTCGGAACGGGCTGGCACAAACAGGCCGGGGCTCCCCATGCGGAAATCGAGGCCTTGCGTTCCCTCAAGAAACCCGAGGCGGCACGCGGCGCCACGATTTATATCACTCTTGAACCCTGCTCGACCCACGGCAAGACCCCTCCCTGCACGGAGGCCATCCTTCAAGCGGGGATCAAGCGCGTGGTGTACGGCGCCACGGACCCGAATCCCCGTCATGCCGGACGCGCAAAAGTTCTTTTGGAAAACTCCAAAATCTCCGTCACCTCAGGAATTCTGGAAAAGGAATGCTCGGCCATCAACGAGGCATGGAACGTTTGGATCTCAAAAAACCGGCCTCTTGTGATTGCCAAAGCCGGGATGTCCTTGGATGGGCGGATCACCTCCCCGCCGGGTCAGCGTTGGATCACCAGCAAGGAATCACGGACCGATGCCATGCGATTGAGAAGCACCTGCGATGCCATTTTGGTGGGTGGGGAAACCGTGCGATCGGATAACCCTAAGCTGACGGTTCGTGGCATTCCCGGAGCCGGCCAGCCAATCCGTGCCGTGTGGACAAAGAGTGGTAATCTGCCATCGGGCGCACATCTTTTTACAGATCGTCACAAAAACAAAACCCGTATTTTTCAAGGTGTCTCGCTTCGGGAGGCGCTGCGCTTGCTTGCAAAAGAGGGAGTACAGTCCGTTCTCATCGAGGGGGGAGGCCGAACCTTGGGGGAGGCCTTTGACCGGAAGTTGGTGGACCGCGTGGTTTTTTATGTGGCTCCCGTGATTTTTGGTGGGGGGACGCCGGCCGTGGGCGGACGTGGCGCCGCCGCCCCGGAGCTTGGAGGGATCCTGGAGGATGTGGACTATCAGTGTGTGGGGCCGGATATTAGGATCTCCGGACGTGTGGGACCTGCGGATGCCCCTTCGAACATTTCAAAAAACACGAAACAGGCAAGTCGCCGGCGGGGCGCCGGCGGTCCCAGGAAAGTGAGCTTGTGACAGCTCAAGAGGCGGCTCTGTTCTCCTGGTCCCTCCCGTGGCTGCCAACAACGGCGCTCCTCATCACCGCCTGGATTTACGTCCGGGGGTGGCGGATGCTTCATCGTCAGGTTCCCCTCCGGTTTCCGCGCTGGCGGGCGGTTTGTTTTCTGAGCGGACTTTTGACGCTCTTTATTTCGATGGCCTCCCCTCTGGATGCGTTTGCGTCATTCCTCCTGCTCTCACACATGACGCAGCACCTTTTGCTGACGATGATCGTGCCGCCACTGATCTGGCTGGGCGCTCCGCAACTGCCCATGCTGCGCGGTCTGCCCAAGCGGCTGGTTGTGACCGTGATCACACCTTTCATCCTCTGGCCGGTGATGAAAAAAATCGTGCATGGGCTGACCCATCCGATGGTGTGTTGGTCGCTGTTTGTGATCAGCAATGTCGTCTGGCATATTCCCGCCCTTTACGAACTGGCTCTTCGTTCGCGGGGGTGGCATGACGTGGAGCATGCCAGCTTTCTTGGCACCGCGCTGCTGTTTTGGTGGCCGGTCATTCAGCCATGGCCTAGCCGTGCTTATTGGCCGCGATGGACCATGATCCCCTACCTCCTGCTGGCCGACTTGCAAAACACGGCCCTCGCCGCCTTCCTGAGTTTTCAGGACCGCGTGCTTTATTCGACCTATGAGGCGGCTCCACGGTTGCTTGGGATCAGCGCCTTGGATGACCAAGCTGGTGCCGGCGCCCTGATGTGGGTGCCCGGGTCTATGGCATTTATCCTGCCCGCTGGATTTATCGCCTGGCAGTTTTTGTCGCCAGGCAGGAAAGTGCGGCCTTCGGAACACGCAAAGCTGAAAAGGCCGCCGCCCCATTCCCCGGCCCCTGCACGCCGTGAAGATAGCCCCGTTCCCTCAACCCTCGACCTCTTTCGGGTGCGGGGACTGGGAACGGTGATGCGCTGGAAGCATTTTAGAAAATCCCTGCAAATCCTGATGCTTGGCCTGGCGGCCCTGGTGGTTGCTGACGGGATCTGGGGCCCGCAAGTTTCTGCCCTGAATGCCGCCGGGGTCCTGCCATGGACCCACTGGCGGACCTTTACGGTGGTGGCTCTTTTGGTGGCTGGAAACCTGTTTTGTATGGCCTGCCCTTTTACTTTTGTGCGGGACCTTGGCCGGAAGATTCTCCCCGCCAACGCAGGATGGCCGCATTGGTTGCGAACGAAGTGGCTCGCGGTGGCTCTCCTTGTTGTCTACCTCTGGGCCTATGAGGCCTTTGATCTCTGGGACCGTCCGCTGGCGACCGCCCTCCTCATCTTGAGCTACTTTGTGGCTGCGCTGCTCGTTGACGGATTTTTTCGTGGGGCCAGCTTTTGCCAATACGTCTGCCCAATTGGCCAATTCCATTTTGTCCAATCCTTGGTCTCCCCCTTCGAAATCAAGGTCCGCGAACCAAGTGCCTGCCTGGACTGCAAGACCCATGACTGTCTGCGCGGCAACGAATCCCAGCGCGGATGCGAACTCCACCTCTTTCAACCACGCAAGGCCGGAAATATGGACTGCACCTTCTGTTTGGACTGTGTGAAAGCCTGTCCCCATGACAATGTGGGGTTCATCGCCGTGATGCCGGGACGAGAGGTCATTCTCGACGAAAAAAAATCCACCGTGGGAAAATATGCCCGTCGCCCGGATATTGCCGCTCTGGTTTTGGTTCTGACCTTTGGAGCCTTTGTGAATGCGGCAGGGATGGTTGTCCCCGTGCTGGAGGCCATGGATGCCATGACAAAGCACTGGGCGCTGTCCAGCGACCTGATCCCTGTGAGCCTTCTCATGGGCTTCGGACTGGTGATTCTGCCAGGATTCTTTTCGTTGGTGGCGGCGGGGATCAGCGGGGGAAAAAGCTTCTGGAAAGAACATTTGTGCCGATTTTCAGTGGCCCTCGCCCCACTTGGCTTTGGGATGTGGTTGGCCCACTTTGTTTTTCATTTTTTCACAGCAGCCCTCACCCCGGTTCCCGTGATTGGCAGGGCCCTCGAAGATGCCGGACTGATCAAATCCTCCACGGCTTGGGTGGCCCCCTCCCTGGCGTTTTATGATCTGCCCGCCCTCGAAATCGTCTTCCTCAACGCCGGCTACCTTCTTTGTCTCTTCATGCTCTGGCGCATCGCGGGAAAAGTCTCCGGAGCCAACGCCCGCCGGGCCTTTCCCCCATGGGCCATCCTCGCCACCGCCCTTTACCTTTTCGGCATTTGGATCATCTTCCAGCCCATGGAGATGCGGGGAACCCTCATGGGGTGAAACCGCCACCTGCCCGTCATTCCAACGCAACAATTCCCAGCCATCTTTGCCCCCACTCCGAGAAAATGGGGTTCAGGCTTGACCAAGCACATCTTCGCCACGATATTGGAAAGTTCCATCAGGTGAGCAGAGCGGGACTCGTCCCGCTCTTTCCATCTTGGGGTACAACGCTTTTTGATATGAACGCCGAACTTATAGCCATGCTCGATTACCTCGAGCGCGAGAGGGGCATCCGCCGCGAGATGCTCATTGAAGCCATTTCCGACGCCCTGCTCACCGCATCCAAGAAGAATTTCACTTCTGGGACGCGGGAATTGCGCATTGCCATCGATCAGAAATCCGGGGAAATCCGGGCTTTTGCCAAGCTGATTGTCGTGGAAAAGGTCGAAAACGTTCATGATGAAGTCACGCTCTCCAAGGCAAGAAGCGTGAAGCAGGATGTGGTGCTTGGGGAAGAAGTGGAAATTGAAGTCACCCCCCGGGATTTTGGACGGATCGCCGCGCAAGCCGCCCGTCAGGCCATCAATCAACGGATTCGTCAGATCGAAAAAGACATGATCTACGAGGAATTCAAAGATCGGGCCGGAGAAATCGTGAGTGGCACGGTCCGCCGTTTTGAAAAATCGGATGTGATTCTGGATCTGGGCCGGTTTGAGGGGACAATGACCTCCAAAGAGCGCGTCGTGACGGAAGAATACAATGTGGGCGATCGTTTGAGAGCCTATGTGGTGGCCGTTGAAAACGGCTCCCGTGGCCCGGAAATTATTCTTTCCAGGAGTCACCCCAACTTTGTGCGCCGGCTTTTTGAAATTGAAGTCAGCGAGATTGGAGACCGGACAGTTGAGTTGAAGGGCATCGCCCGCGAAGCGGGGTACCGAACAAAGGTTGCGGTCCACAGCGAGGACAGCAAAGTTGACCCCGTGGGTGCCTGTGTTGGCATGCGCGGAGCGCGCGTAAAAAACATCGTCCGCGAACTCAACAACGAGAAGGTGGACATCATTCGCTGGGAGGAAGATCCCCTGAAATTTGCGCAAGCCGCCCTGAAGCCTGCAAACATCAAGAGCATTTCCCTGAACGAGGACAAACACTCGATCCAGGTCATCGTCGCCAAAGAGGACCTTTCTCTGGCGATTGGGCGGCGTGGCCAGAATGCCCGACTGACCGCAAAACTCACCGGTTGGGACATTGACATCCAAGAGGACAAGAGCGCTGCAGAGGCCCTTCAATCTCATCAAGCCCAAGCCGCTCTTTCCCTGACGGAAGCCTTGGCCGTGACCGAAGAGGAAGCTCAATCTCTTGCCGAAGGCGGGATGAATTCCATTGAGGCGATTCAGACCGCAGAGGCGGAAGACATCGCAGAAATTCTTGGATGTGACCTCGAGCGGGGAGCGAAAATCCTCAAGGCCGCGCAAGTGACCGTGCCAGCCGAAAACCCCTCCGCAAACTAAAGCCGGAGGGCTCCGTCACACAGATTTTTCATGCCAACACCCAAAGCCGCAAACTCCAAAACCACCAGAAAAGACTCTTCGATCAAACCGAAGCGTGGGACAGCGTCCACGTCCAAAGAAGCCGTCCCTCCTGAGGAGCCGGTCGTCGTCAAACCCAAGGTGGTGAGCGCAACCGTGGACCTTCTGGAGCCGAAGAAGAAGGTGCGGAAGACGGTTTCGGAATCAGCAGAGGCCAAGGCCAAGGTGGAATTGCCACCGATTAGCAAGATCCAACAACCTCCTCCAAAACCCGAAGTTGTGGCGGAGCCGGTTGCTGAGGAGCCTGTCGCCAGCGAAGCTTCAGAGAACGAAGCCGAGGAGACAGTTGAGGCGGAAGATGATCGCAACACCCTCGTGCTGAAAACCTCGATCACGGTCAAGGAATTGGCGCCTCTGATCGGCTTGAAGCCATTCCAAATCATCAAAGATCTGTTGGACATCCAGATTTACGCAAACGTCAACCAAACACTCGAACTCGATGTGGTGGCCAAAATTTGCGAAAAACATGACATCGTTCTCGAGCGCGAGAAAAAAGACACCTCGAAGGGTCACCACAAGGTGGAGGTCAAGGTCGAGGCCCCGCAGGAACCAGAACCTCCCAAAGAGGAAGCTCTCAAGCCACGGCCTCCCATTGTCACATTCATGGGGCATGTCGATCACGGCAAAACCTCCCTCCTCGATTGCATCCGCAAAGCCCGCGTCGCCGAAGGGGAAGCCGGAGGCATCACCCAACACATCGGAGCCTACAGCGTGGAGCGCGATGGGCACAAAATCACGTTTTTGGACACTCCCGGCCATGCCGCCTTCACGGCCATGCGGGCCCGCGGAGCCATGGTCACGGACATTGTTGTCCTTGTCGTGGCAGCGGACGACGGGCTGATGCCGCAGACCATTGAGGCCATCAATCACGCCAAGGCAGCCAATGTGGCCCTCATCGTGGCCATCAACAAAATCGATCTTCCCTCCGCCAATCAGGACAAGGTCAAGACCCAGCTTCAGGACAAAGGCCTCACCCCGGAAGATTGGGGCGGCCAGACGATTTGCTGCCCGGTCAGTGCCACCAAAGGCACCGGAATCGACGGACTGATTGAGATGATCGCGCTCCAGGCAGAAATCCTGGAACTCAAAGCCGATCCAAAATCCCCGGCACGCTGCACGGTCATTGAAGCCCAGGTTGAACAAGGGCGTGGACCCACGGCCACGGCCATTGTCCGTATGGGCACCCTCAAAGTGGGCGACACGTTCATCTGCGGAAATTTCAACGGCAAAATCAAACAACTCGTCAATGACCTTGGGAAGCCGGTCAAGCAGGTCGGCCCCGGCATGCCTGCCAGGATCCTTGGTTTCAGCGGTCTGCCCAATGCCGGCGATGAACTCGCGGTGATGGAAAACGAACGCGCCGCCCGTCTTTTGAGCGAGGAGAGACTCGAATCCATCCGCACCAACAAATTGGCAGCACCTCAGCGCGCAACCCTTGAAAATCTTTTTGCAAGCATCGAGGAAGGCCAGAAGCAGACGCTGCGAATTGTCCTCAAATCCGATGTGCATGGCTCGGTGGAAGCCATCGTGGGCGCCTTGGGCGATCTTCCTCAAACCAAAATTGCGCTGGATGTGATTCATGCCGCTGTTGGCCCGATCACCGAGTCCGACGTTCTGTTGGCCAGCGCCTCGGACGCGATCATTATCGGATTCGGCGTCAAAGTCGAAAACACTGCCTCCGGCTCCGCCAAACGTGAGGGGGTGCAGATCAAACTTTACAGCATCATCTACGAACTCATTGATCAGGTGAAAGAAGCCATGGAGGGTCTGCTTTCTCCAGAATTGCGCGAGAGCGTC
>JBGTAR010000113.1:0-6095 GCA_041749815.1 Terrimicrobiaceae bacterium | reverse complement strand
GATGGCATCCGGGGCGTCCAAGCGTCCGACGAGAAGGATTTCAGGGGCTTCGCTCAGATCCAACACGGGGGTAAATCTTCGGAAATACGGATTCTCACGGATGCCGGCGATGGTGGTTGCTGGTAGGCCGAGGGTCATCAGTTCGCTGTCCACGGAGGCCTCATTCCTGGTGCCAATCGCGTCAGGTTGTGTGCGATTTGGCATGACTCCTTCTTCAGGGCGGATCTTGAGAGGGATGCCGCGGATGATTGCGACATAGCGCGCTTTCGTTTCCACAATACGCCCGCTGGCAGCATCCTCCTTCCAAAAACCCCGACTGATCAACGCGGCCCGCACCGGTGCAGCAATCGTGCGGGTGTACTCCTGCCGACTGATCTCTTCCACCATGGCGGTTGTCAGGCCAATCATGTTATCCTGTGGAATTTCACGCCGTGTCCCGTAGTGTTTGGCCAAATTGACGGACTCGATATCCGCAGAATTATAAATCACCACCGTGGCTCGTGCCTCGGGAGATGGGGCGGCTTCAGCCGGTTGGCCAGTCAGCAACGTCACCAAACATGCCAGCAGAACGACCTGCCCTCGAGTTATGAGACCGCACATCAAGATCCTTCTGTGATTCCTGGCGAAGAGTGCAGGCTGTTCCACTGCACTCCCGGGGAGGATGGGTGGGTTAGATATTGATTCGAAGACCATCATAAGAAAGCCGGATATTGGCAGGTAATACGAGTTCAGTCTCGGCGTGACCGAGATCATGACACATGTGAATAAAATACGTGAATTTGGGAGCAATTCTGTCAGAGGCTTCCCTGGCGCCTTCGAGGGAATGGTGGGTGCTGTGCGGTGAATGACGCAACGCATCAATCACGAGAACCTCTGCTCCGCTGGCTGCCTCCACGGCTTCGGCGGGCACGGATTGACAATCGGTGTAATACGCCAGCAACTTCCTCCCATTCTTGGAAAACACAAAGCCGGTGGTAACCATTCTTCCATGGGGCAGGCTCACTGGTTGAACCATCAAATCTCCCACATGAAAGGCTCCATCAATGGTCACCGCCCGCGGCCGCACATAATTCCGAAAACGGCCTTCCTCCACAAAGGCATACCCAAAGATCCGCTTCAAGTCGGCGAGTGTGTGGGGGGCTCCATAAACTGGCATTTCCTTATCCTCGATCTCGCAGAACCTCCGCAAGTCATCAAAGCCCAAGACATGGTCCGTGTGCGAATGGGTGTAAAGAACGGCATCCACCCTCTGGATATTTTCCCTCAGACATTGGGTTCGAAAATCCGGCGGGGTGTCAACCATGACGACGGTCTCAGCAGTTTTCAGCAGCGCTGCCGTGCGCAAGCGTTTGTCTCTGGGGTCGGTGGAAAGGCACACCTGGCACTCGCATCCGATCACAGGAACCCCGTGTGATGTTCCTGTCCCTAAAAATGTCACCTCCAAATCAGCCATCGTTTGCTCAGTTCGGGTCACACTGACACAATACCTGCCCCACACGCAACGCTGACCTGCCTACGTGGTGATCAGCGTGAAGCTCGAGGGACTGCTTCTTTCCAAGCGGACGCCAATCACACGGGAAAGGGCTTCTGTTTCAAAGACGGCGGCTTCGGGGAACTTTTTGAAGAGAAGCGCAAGGGGGTCATGGCCATCCACAAGCATGGCAGGCGGACCAGCCTCGAAGCGGCAGTAGTAGCCTTCGGCGGTACGAAGAGCGGCAAGTTGGGTGGCGCGCTCTTTCGGGGTGGAGCCATCGATTTTTGAGAGATAGGTTTCGGTCGCGGATTGAAAATGAAGGAACAGGAGCTTTAGGGGCGTCTGTTTGCCATGGAGGCGGGCGATATGATCGAGCAAGGAAAACGCAAGAGGAAATCCATGACTTGGAAAAAGTTCGTGTGAACGATCTGCCAGCGAATAAAGGACTTCCGGGCGGCCTTGGCTGCGTCTTCTGCGGCGACTTTCGAGGTAGCCTGATTTTTCGAGAACCAGACACTGGCTTTTGACACCCATGTAGCTGAGGCCCAACTCGGCTGCCAAGTCCTTAACTGTACGCGGCGAAGATCGCGCCAGCGCCTCAAGAACCTCCATCCGGCACCCCCCTCCAAGATCTGTTGGCAGGAAACTCCTGCGGCGGCCACTCACGGTTTTAGAATGGCAAACGTTCGCTCACCCTCCCGATCAACGAGCACCATGAGAGCTCGGTCCGAACCCGCAGATGCCACGATTTCTTCATAGTCCTTTACCGTAAGAACAGGGCGGCCTCCCAGCTCGGTGATGATGTCGCCGTGAACAAGGCCTCCCATTTCGGCTGGAGATCCCGGTGCAATGTCTTCGACTTTCACGCCTTGGACTTCCGGGCTTTCGGAAATGGCCAGTCCGAATGGCAGGGAAGACTCTTGGCGAGATGGACGGGAGGGTGGGTCCATGGAGGGAGAGGGAACCACAGGCACCGGGCGCGTTCTGGATGATACCTGCATGAGTCCGTCTGGATGTTCGCCGGTTTGAATCGGTATGGTGACCGTACGGCCTCCTCTCCAAATTTCAAGGCTCACAGTCTGGCCAATGGTCTTGGAGAGAATTTCGCGCTGGAGATCACGGGCCAGCGAGACCTTCTGACCATCCACTCGGAGGATTACGTCCCCGGGTTGAAGCTGGCTGCGATAGGCGGGTGTGTTTCTTTCAATGCTTTCCACGACCACGCCGGAATCCACACCCGGAAACAGCGCGCGGCGCTGCTCGTTTTCTTCGAGACCGGAAATGCCAATTCCCAACCAGGGTCTTGAGACCCGGCCATTGGTGATCAATTGTTCTGCCACCGTTTTTGCGATGTTGATGGGCACTGCAAACCCCAGTCCACGATTGATGCCGCTGATCATGGTGTTCACACCCACCACATTGCCATCAATGTCGCAAAGTGGACCGCCGCTGTTCCCGGGATTGATGGAGGCGTCGGTCTGAATGAATTCCTCATAATTGCGACTGCCAGTGAGGTTCGTTCGGCCTTTGGCGCTGACGATACCCGAGGTAAAGGTGTATGGCAGGTCATAGGGTGCTCCGATGGCAAACGCAAATTGACCCACTTTTGCAGCGTCACTGTCCCCCAAGGCCACAGTCGGCAGGTCTTTGGCATCAACCCTCAGAATGGCAATATCTGAGCGCTCGTCACGCCCGACCAAGACGGCAGGAAACTTCCGCCCATCCATGAGACGTACGGTGATTTTTCCGCCCTCCCCATTTTGAACGACGTGGTTGTTTGTGAGGATCAGCCCGTCCGGCCGAAAGATAAACCCGGAACCTTGGTCTGGCCCCTGCTGCATTCTGCGGCCATCGGGAGAGCGAAAAAAGAAATCGAGGCCTTGGGGGAGACCCTGGGGGATTTGGGCGGAGGCCCCTTCGTCGCCACCTTGAACTTCAATAACCACAACCGCCGGCGCCACCTTTTCATAGACGGCAGCAAAAGCATCGTTTAGTTCACGTGCCAATCCTGGGGCCACCTGCGCCTCGGATGCCGGTGCAAAGGCCATCGAGCCGAGAAGGACAATACCAGCAAATATGCGATTCATAACTCTGAATAATAATCCAGTTTTTTCAGGTTTCAAGGGGGGCTTGTTTTTTGAGGCTCAGGAGGCAGGAGCGCATCGGATGGGATAAAAAGATGGGTGAGGTCATTGTTCCGGGGGAACACCGACTTGCTGCCGGCATCTGAACTTTTCATTCCACCTGAGCGTTGACGCAGTGGACACCGCGACTTGACCGCTGGAGCAGTTTTCCTCAGGGTGGGTTTGTTGACGCGTTATCTACTCCAACAAACCACCCCTATGAAATTCCCACTTTCGCTCGCCCTGACCGCAACCGCTGCCTTTGCCTTCACCGGATGTGAACCCAAAGCCGCTGACGAAGCGAAATCCAAGGTAGAAGAGGCTGTAAATTCCGCGCAGGAAATGGCGGAGAAGGCCGCCGCTGATGCCAAAGCCGCCGCTGAAAAGGCAGCCGAGCAAACCAAAAAAGCTGCGGGGGAGGCTGCGGCTCAAGCCAAAGAGGCAACTGAGGTGGGCGTTGATGCCATGAAGAACACTGCTTCCGAAGCTGGCCAAGCCATCGGTGAAGCGACTTCGGGCGCGGTGGATGCCATGAAAGACGCGGCCCATTCCCTCAAGGATGCGGCTGACGATCTCAAAGATAAAGTGGAAGGCTCGCCAACGCCTGCTGCTACGGAGTAGCCATCGAAAAATCAGCCGTCAGGAGTGTTGCGGGGCAACGCATCCACTGATAAAGTGACAGATCGATGTCATTCCTTCCTTTGCGCGCCCGTTGGTTCTCGACTCTCCTGTGGGGAAATTCTGTTGCCCTCTCATGGATGTGGGGGCTGGGTCTGTTTTTCTCCGTTCAGTTCACGATCCAATTCGGGCTGTTTGGGCTGCTGACCTTTGCGATTCCCAATGCCTTGGGGCTGGTCATTTTTGGTTTGGTCACCCACCACATCGCACGCAGAGAGCAGGGGTCAGAGTCCCTGGCCAAGTTTTTTAACACATGGTCCCGGCCCTTCCGGCTGGTCTTTTTTCTTTATCAACTGCTGGCCATCTCACTGACCATTTTTGCTCTCCTGAGATATGGGTGGATGCCCTTGGGGTTTGAGCCATGGACGTTGTACCTGCCGCTCACTCTGCTGATTGTGCTCGCTGCGGCGATTCTTTTTGGTGAGGAGTTCGACATTCGGCGGATTAAATACAGTCATGCCGTGTTGGGTCTTCTGCTTGCCGCGGCGATTGCCTGGATCGGCATCTCGGCGATGAAGATCGGGACCGGCCCGTTTGTTTTTCCCAAACTGCCGACCGATGACCTGAATTTTTGGGGATATGCCGTCCCGGTCATCATCGGATTTTTGGTGGGTCCCTGGTTGGATTTGCAGCAGTGGCAGAGGGCCATTCAGATGCACCGGGAACGGGTTTCCGTGGCTGCTGGCTACTGGGTTGGGGCGACGCTGTTTTTCGGGCTCTTGATTTTCCATGGCACGCTGGCGCTCTGGGCTCTGAATCAAGGGGCAGGGAAGTTATTGCGGGAAGGGTTGGCCCAGCACTTTTACGGTCATGAAACCATCATGCGCCTGTTTTACGAAAATGCAGCCGTCATGCCATGGACCTTCGTGGCTTATTGCGTGTTTTTGTGCGTCTGTGTGCTGACCACACTCGATAGCGGTTACGTGTCATTAAAATGGTTTTTCCAGGATAATGCTGCGAGGTCGAACAACCCGATTTTTGCTCTGCTTCCACCCAAATTGTTAACCTCGCCGATTCCGGCGTTTGTGTTGGCGGGATTGGTGGCATTTGTGGCCGCTGTGATTGGGCTGGAGTTGGAATACTTCATGATTTTTTATGCGACATTTTTTGTGGGTTATTCGGCTCTTGCCATTGCGAGGTGTTATTTGGTGGCTCCCGCCAATGCGATTCCCCAGATCAAGATGTTCTGTATTGGAAGTCTGGCGGTTGTGATTTTTGCCTATGGGTATTTTTTAAGATACCCGATCTTTATGGGTATCGGTGCGCTTCTGCCACTGGCTTCCATCGCCTGGTTGCTGCTCAAACCAAGTGCGGGTGAAGATTTTGTGAGCGGCACCGAAGAGCTCGAAGCACAGGCTCAGGAGCCCACGATGGCTGTTGGGCCTGCGGTGGTGCCTCCGGGGGGGATTGAGATCCCCCAAAACGGAGATGGCCCCTTTCATCATGTGGGTGGTCACTTTGAGGGCAAGTGGTTTGTCCACTCGTTTGTGGCGACGTATGCGGACACCAACTCCGTGGGGAACGTCTATTTTGGGATGTATGCGATGTGGGTCGGCAAAACGAGGGAGTTATTTTTTAATCATGTGATGCCAAAGTTTAATATCAAAAATACCCCTTTTTATATTTTAACTCGATCCTTCGAACATAAGTTCACCCGCGAAACCAAAGAATTTGAAACCGTGAGTGTTCGTATCCGCATCGCGAACTACAATCGGAAGTTTGTGACATTGGAGCACGAAATTTCCGATTCCAATGGCAACCGCCTTGGCCACGGCAAACAGAGTTTGCTTTATGTCTCCTCCACCGATTACCGGATGATT
>JBGTAR010000112.1:0-14598 GCA_041749815.1 Terrimicrobiaceae bacterium | reverse complement strand
CAAGTACGTGACCCGCTCGGTCACGGTGGCCATGAGCTCCACCGATTCGTTCGCCCGAAGTGTCCCCAGGGCTTCCACACGGTCGGAAAAAGGTGCTTTTTTTGCCTCGACAGCAATGACGGCCACCGGGTTTGCTCCGCCACCGGGCTGCGCTTGGGAGCTTCTTGGGAAGTTGGCAACCAGCAGGGTCGTCAAAACGAAAAAAATGATGGAAAAGGTTGGTCTAATCATAGGCAGAGTGGGTCACCGAAAGTCTGACGACCAATCGCGTGGGACTATACGTTCAGAAATGGCAGTTCGCCACCGAAAGCGTTTCAATCTGAGATTTTTTTACCTTCTGTGCTTGGAACCACCTTCTAAAGACCCCAAGTCCTGCCAGGTTTTTACAAACTGGCACCCAACAATTTTTCTTGAACCCTCAACCTGATAAAGCGCTTGGGGTTGTCAGAACTTGCGGGCACCGGATCAACGACTCGTACGGTCTGAATGCCATCCACGATGGAGACCTCCTCCAAGATCAACCCTTCACCCGACCAACCCCCAAGATCAGAACCCACCTCAGGAAGGTAGTCCACATCTGAGGGAACCGGGTAGGGGCGTGAAAAAACGAGGGTTAAATGGCTTTCTGAATCAACTTCACTCGATAGTTTTTCGCCATGACCCTCAACTCGGGGATCCAATCCCAGGGCGTATTTTAGAAGGTTGCGAATCTCATCCTTGGCTGGTTTGGCATCCCCCGCCCCCAATCCACTCCGGTCGGCAGGGAGCGAGTGTTCCCGGAGCCAGGAGCTGTAGGTCTGCCCGCCAAAGGTTGACGAAAGGGCTGGGGTCACGGTCACCGGTCCCTGATCTGGAACACCCCCTACCAAAGCGTAGGGGGCTCCATCATGACGCAAAAACTTTGCCATCACGGGCAGGCCCTGCTGCACGGCTACAACCGAGTTCCAGTCATCGGGCAGTCGAACCTTGACCGTGAGAGGATAATTAAAAACATCATCCTTCATGTCGTCTGCGAGCGTGAAAACAATCTGGGAAGGGGTGTTGTCGGTCACCTGCAGCGTGGCCGTGTCCCGCTCCTGACCATACTTCCCCACATCCGAGAATCGTGCCGCCCAAACATCTGCGCGGTACGTGCGCAGGAAGGCGAAGTAGTGTTCGGTTGCCGGCCAGTCATTCACCTGATGAAAAAGAGGCGAAGCCCAGCCTCGATAATATCTCACGTCAGCCGCATTAAAAAGGCTCAGCAAATTGACGGATGCCGTTGTGCCTCCCATAACAAAGTTTCCATTTTTTATGGCCAAATAATCAATACGTGTGGGCCGATTGAATCCACTGCCGGCTCCGCCCCGGTTGCCCGCATAATATTGGGCCGCAACGTCCCTATCGTTATATGAGCTGTTGGAGCCGCCTGGGAACGCAAGGAAATCACATTTGTGGCCTGGCAAGTTGGCCTCGATTGCTTCCCTGGAGCCGGCATATTCCTGAACAATTCCGGGCCAATCCGCATCCTCCACATGCAGGTGCCTGCGGGTGTGAGACTGCACATCATGTCCCTTTGCGACCACGTCCCGCCAGAGTGACCATGTGCCATTAAACCCCACGTTGACGGTTTCAATACGATCCGTGATCAAAAACCAGGTCACGGGAAACCCCACTTCCGCAGCTTTTTCCAGCCAATCTGGAACCTGGGGCGCAATATTATCATCAACACTCATCGTGAACGCACACAACTTGTCGTCTTCCCACAAACAAATCACTGCGGCTCCAGGCGTTGCTGGCCAGACTCTTCCCGTGATCGGAAATCGGTCAGCCGTGGGGGTCGTGTTCAGGTTGGGCAATTGTAAGCCCGCCGCTACCAATCCAGAGCTCAAAAGACTCACCAAAACTCCTGCCAACAAAAGAGAGTGAAATCGGGTTTTGCTTGAGGGAATCGTGGAGTGTGAAGGAGAGGGGGGATCAGGCATAACTTGGGAGGCCCAAATAAATTATCACAAAATTGCCACTTTGCAACCAATCACATGAATGATTTTGTGCAATTGTCTTGATTTTGTTGCGTAATTACGTACATTGAGGATTGTGAAACATATCTTCCTTTGCCTGTGCGCTTCCGCAGGATTGGGAGTGGCACAAATCCAGTATGATCATGGGAATCCCACGGCTTACGAACAACTGATGCTGGAGTTCGTCAACAGAGCTCGAGCGAATCCTGAAGCCGAGGCCGCCCGACTCGGGATCAGTCTGAACCAAGGGGTAACCGCCCCGCTGATCACAAGCACGCCCAAGCCCCCACTTGCATCCCATCGCTTTTTGATCAATGCGGCGGCTAACCATTCCCAGTGGATGCTCGATACCAATGTGTTTTCTCATACCGGCCAAGGCAACACCACCGCCAAACAAAGGATGGAAGCGGCCGGGTATGTTTTTTCAACTCCCTGGTCGAGTGGAGAAAATATCGGGTGGCGGGGAACAACCGCTTTCCTTGACCCCGAGATTTACACCCCCATCGCCTATGAGGGGTTATTCCTCAGCCCCGGACATCGTAAAGTTCTTTGTGATGACGTCTTTAGCGAGGTTGGAATAGGGATCCGGTTCGGAACGTTTCTCAGTAATGGGTTAAACCTCAACGCCATCATGGTGACGCAGAATTTTGCAAAAAGCGAATCATCGCCGCGGCCACTGATGTTGGGGGTGGTCTACTATGACTTTGACGGGAATGGCTTTTACAGTGTTGGGGAGGGGATCGAGGGAATTTCGGCGACCATTGCCGGTGGCACCTACACCACAAAAACAGCTTCAGCCGGGGGATACACCCTGCCAGTTCCCTCCTTGAGCGGCTCGCGGACGATCACATTTTCCGGCCCGGGGATTAACCTTCTTTCAAGCGTGGTGATCCCCTCCACAACAAACCTGAAAAAGGACCTTGCGCTTGTTTATGATCCGCCCCGGATCACTGGAAACTCAAGCCCCGTGGT
Organism: Terrimicrobiaceae bacterium; assembly: GCA_041749815.1. GTDB lineage: Bacteria > Verrucomicrobiota > Verrucomicrobiia > Chthoniobacterales > Terrimicrobiaceae > JAJTZA01. The sequence goes on along the minus strand of JBGTAR010000112.1, from coordinate 11,626 downwards.
GGGTGCCCAAACGCCCTACACCATTTCGCAAGTCCCGGGAGCAACCACTCTGCACGTGACAGCAGCCTCCAAGTCTCCGGCGCCAACAGACTATGCCAGTGCTTTGAGCGGCCTCTTTGATGAAACCTCATCAAGTTACTCCGCACTCTCAACCTCGGTGAAGTATGAGGGAACAGGAGCTTATCACTTGGCCCGAAGCAGCTTTGAGTCGTCGGAAATTTTGCGCTATCGGGACTCGTTCATGGCCGGACCCACATCCCAATTGCAATTCTGGAGCCGAATGGGGTGGGCCACATCTGACCAATTCGCGCGAGTTGAGGTTTCTGCGGACGGTGGCTCATCCTGGACCCCGGTTTTTGAGCAGGCCGGGACAAGTAGCAAGGAATCTGGTTTTTCGCTGCGCATGGTTTCTCTCTCGGCGTTTGCCGGTCAAGTCATCCAAGTTCGTTTCAATTTTGCTTTTGAAAGCGGCTCCAGCTTTTTGGAAACGTGGGATGATTACGGCTGGTTTATCGATGCCATCACATTTTCCGGCATTGATCGAATCACCACCATCCATGTGGAAGCACTTTCACCCGGTGAAAGCTTCGATTTTACACCCCCGTCCGAAGGTCTTTTCATGCTTCAAGTCCAGCCAGAACACTTTGGAAGGTTTTGGCCCCCGGGTCCGGCGCTTGATATTTCCGCCGAGTCTCCAGAGAATGATTATTCATCATGGGCTTCCTCGTGGGAAGCCACTCATGACCTCGTGCCCGGAACGCTTGCCGACCCAACAGCCGACTATTGGGGTGATGGCATGTCCAACCTCCTGAGGTTTGCTTTGGGAGGCTCCCCGGTGGATGCAGCAAAAGGACTGTCTCCCTCCCATGGCACTGTCGAGGTATCGGGTCAGCGTCATCTCACCTTCAGCCATCGCCGCCTTGAGGGAGCTGGCTCGGGAACAACGGAGTCCGGATACACGGTTCAGGGCCTGACCTATCTGGTGCAGGTCAGCACCTCCCTTGCTGCGGAGTCCTGGCTGACCGGTCCATCCGTCCTTCAGAAAATCTCGCTGGCCAGCAATGGCGATGGGTCGGAGACAGTCACCGTCCGCCTGATCGCTCCCATCGCACAGCGCCAATTCGTGCGCCTGCTGGTGACCAAGCAACCATGATGCTTTTGCAATCATCCTTCGTAGTCCCATGACACTGGCCGGGATGAAGAAGCCCCCACCGGATTCCTGGTGAAGGACGCCTCGCTCCCGGTCAAAACGGCGCTGGGCCTCATGTGCATTTGTCATATTCCTTGGTGTGGTGCGCAGAAAAATTATCTTTTCTAGCATCCCATGTGTGATATTGCTCTAATCCCCCAATTCCTCCATGAAACCCCACACTGCCTTCGTTGGTTGTCTCGCCGCGCTGGCATTCTTGAGTTCTTCCCTCGTGCTCGCAGCACCCCCATGGAATTATTCAAATCAATCTCCATCATGGCCGCCGCCGACGGGTTACTTGCCAACACAATACTCGATCCCTCTTGAGGCAACAGCGCTGGAGGGGCCAACCGCGATTCGATTGAAATTTTTCGAGCCGGGCACCTACTCGATCTTTCGGAAAAATGAAGGGACGACAAATTGGGGGACTCCGGTTGCGACTGGCATCGTCGCTACAGCGGGGACCACATGGACGGACATTACCGTGGTTGAGGGGCAGATTTACGACTACCGCGTAACAACCACCGTCCCGACTCGGGCCGGTTGGCTAACCGCAGGAGTTAAGGTGGACCAGACCTTGCCGCGGGGGAGGTTGGCGCTTGTTGTGGCTGACGATATTCCGATGAAGCTGGGCGAGGAATATGCCCAGTACAAAGCCGACTTGGTCTCTGAAGGCTGGTTTATCCACGAGATTGTCACGCCGAGGGCGCCGGATTATCTTTCGAATGGAACCGGACCCAATGATGCACGTGGAGTCCCCACAGCACCCTTCATGGATGCCCATGTGCTCATTCGCAACCAGATCATCGCACTTTACAACCAATACCCGGGCGAACTGAAAAACGTGGTCCTCCTTGGGAAAGTGCCAGTGCCCCGATCAGGTCACTTTTTATCCGGCCCGGACGGGCATGGTAACCGGGCGGCCGTGGGGGCGGATGCCTACTACGCTGAAATGGACGGCGACTGGCAGGACAACTTATCCAACGCGCCATTTCTTGGGCAGAACGGAGAGGTGACGGGATTTATCAACAATCCGGACGGCTCCGTCACCTTCCCCCCCGACATGGTGCCATTCATGAATGGAGTCACCCCCTACGCCGCGGAAGATATCAAAGAGAAACGGCTCGAGGGCGGCGGCCCACACATCATCTCGTATTATCAGCCCTATGAGATCACGGTGAATAATGGCTTGCTGACAAAGATTGCCGTGACTTCGTTGTTTTGGGACATCGTCTCGGTTGCCAATGGACGAGTCAATGTGGTCGGTGACAACAAATTTGATTGGGAGTATCTCTCCAAGACCGGCGGCAACAAGTCGGTGGAACTTGGGTTTGGCCGCATCGATCTCTCGAACAGCGTTCCCGGCGAGTATGAGGGGATGCGGATGTATTTCAACAAACTGCACCGTTACAAAACTGCCAGTCCGGATTTTCAGGCAGGGCGCCGAGCCGTCCACAGGGTTCTCTATGACCAAGTCGCGCTTAGTGCCTTGCTTGCCATGCCGGGAGTGGTTGGCATGGACAAGTTGGATTTCATTCGCACGGCAGACCTCCCCACATTGCCGGATGCGAATTTTGACCGCGATGCCGCATATTCGGCAGAGAGCGGGCCTTACCTCTTTTATTTCAAAGGAAATTCCACTCCTTCAGAAAGCACGGGTGCTAAAGCGGTCTTCTGGACAGGCCTGCAGAGTAACTGGGGTTATTGGTTCGAGCCCACCGTCTCATCGAGTCAGAACACCATGCAGCGGCGCTTGGCTGAAGACAGCTTCATCCTCAGCTACACGTGGTCGATTTTTGATTCCTTCTACCTCTACCAGCGCATGGGTCTTGGTTTTGATGCCGGGGATATGATGCGTGTCAGCATCAGCGACAAAGCATGGGCGGCTGGCTATCAGCCAAGGCTCACCACGAATTACGGTTCTGGAAATGACGGTTCTCAGGCCCTGTTCATGAACCATATGGGGTGCCCGACCCTGCGATTGTTTATGTTTCCCGCACCGACAGGCCTGAGTGTTGTCAGCGCTGGTGGCCACCCGGCTTTGAGTTGGACCGCCTCCAACAATCCCCCCCCGGGGGAGCCACCTGTTTTGGGCTATCACGTCTATCGGTCGGCCAACCAGGAGGGGCCCTACGTTCGGCTCACCAATACTCCCGTGGCAGCCACCACCTACACCGATTCCTCTGTCACGGCCGGGGCATGGCACTATTTGTTGCGCGGTGTGCGTTTGGAACCCACCGGAGCTGGAAGCTTTTACAATGCCTCGCTTGGGGCTTCGGGGTCAATTGACTTGACCAATGGCCCTTCCCCCTTGCAGGTCTTAACGACGTCCCTCGCCACAGCGAATTGGAACACGGATTATCTGGCAACATTGAAAGCGGCGGGAGGAACGCCGGTCTATACATGGTCCGTGGCTAATGGCTCGCTGCCACCGGGTTTGAGTCTAACGGATGCAGGAAGGATCAGTGGGCTGCCGACAGCAGCAGGAACTTACGGATTCACGGTCCGGGCCACGGATGAATTGGGACAAATCTCCGAGCAGGCTTTGAGCATTGCGGTCGAATCGAACAAAATTGCAAATTTCTTTGCCGAAGCAAACACGTTCATCACGGGATACAGCGCCACGAAGTGGGGGTTCACCAATCCTGCCCTGCTCCTTGCCGGTCCCTCTTACCTTTATCAACCCTTTCTGAGATTTGATCTTTCCAGTTTCGTGTCAAATAACAGTTTTGTGCGGGCCAAACTGATTGTCACGCTGGAAGGAAACTCGCAGCCAAACAGCTACGCCTCGGTCCTTGCCGCCCTCACGCAAGATGCCGGCCAGGATTGGACGGAGTCCGCGATCGTGTGGGCCACACGGCCCCTGGATGATGGTTCTCTGGCACCCGTCCGTGCCACGACCTTCCCCAGCGCTTTTGGAACGCTTGAATTCGATATCACAGAAATGGTGAAAAAAACCCTCTCCGAAGATCCTGCAAAAAAATTGGGCATCCGTCTTTCCACAAACTGGGGGAATGCTTTTGGAAACGAGGTGAGGATCTCCTCGCGATATGCGTCTGGTACGGCGCGCCCGAGGGTGGTTATCGAAACCACGGATGCTCCCGCCATCACCTTCCAATCCCCGACCATCAATCCCGCAGGTTTGCACATTGGCTCATCCCTGGCAATCGAGGCCACGGCCTCAGCCATCCCGGCGCAGGCCGCAGGGTTGACGGTCTCATGGAGCAAACAGGCGGGGCCGGGCAATATCCAGTTCTCGTCAACCACCACCGCCTCCACAAACGTCTCGTTCTCGGAGGTTGGGGATTACGTCTTGCGATTGACGGCTCAGGATGGAGTCCTGAGTTCTACAAAAGATCTGATGGTGCGGGTTTTGGCCGTTCCCCCGTCCACGACCGGCGCAAACGGGCCAACGCAAGGCCTGATCGTTCGCCTTCCTTTTGATGAGGGTTCCGGCACATCCACAGCAGACGTCTCGGGTGCTCCGCCAGCCAACCCCGGAGTTTTAAACACCATTGGTGCCACGGGAGTGCCCACATGGGTCAGCACAGGCCGCATCGGCAAAGCTCTCAACTTCGATGGGGCCGGCCAGCGGGTCGAGATTGATGACTCCGCCGCCAAGCCTTTGGATGGCATGCAGAAATTGTCGGTGTCCCTCTGGCTGAAACTCAATGCCGCCGACGCTAGTTCCCATGCCATTTTGGTCAAAAGAACGGGCTCCTCAGCCGGCACCACATCCTATGCCCTGACTCTCAGCTCCGCTGAAAAGCTTACAATGAGTGTGGCAAACAAAACCGCGGTCGTGGGAGACAGCATCCTTGCCGTGGGGCAATGGTATCATGTGGTCATGGTCTATGACGGCAGCCTTGCCACAAATAACGTGCAGCTTTACCTCAATGGCGGCCCAGAGAAATTTGGAACGACCATCACCGGGCAGCCCGACAACAAAATCCCGCGCATCCTTGCGTCAAAACTTCGGGTCGGGGATTACACAGCTACGGCTGTGACGGCGAGTTTTAACGGCCAAATCGATGAGGTTCGTCTCTACGACCGGGTGCTGACTCTGGAGGAAATCCAGGATCTTGCCGGGGGAGCCCCTTCAAATATGGGCCCTCAGATTCTCCTTGGAGCGTCCGTGGAGGGGAACATTGGCGAGCCGATTGCGCTTGGGGCTGCCGTGAGCGACGACGGTCTGCCCGGTCCGCTCCAACTGCAGTGGTCGCTGGCCAGCGGACCTGGAGCCGTCAGCTTTGACGATGCCACAGCCGCATCCACCACGGTCACAGCCAATGCGGGCGGCAATTACTCCCTGCGTTTGTTGGCCAGCGATGGATCGATAACCACATGGAAGGACCTCCTGGCCGTCGTGACAGGCTCCTCGCTCAATGCGGGTTATCTCACGTGGCTTGAAGCGAACAACCTGCCAGCCGATGGCAGCGGGTTAGGAGGCCCGAACGCCAGCGCAAGCGGAGATGGCATCGCAAATGCAGTGAAATACGCCCTTGGTCTGGATGCGGACTCGGCGGGTTATGCAGGGCGATTGAGCTCTGAAATTGTGCAAGAAGGTGGGCAGGATTACCTGTCTTTGACCTATCAGTGCCCGGATCCGGCTCTAACGGGAGTTGGCTACCTTGTGAAGGTTGGCGGGGACATTGCTTCATGGTCAGCGGATGTGACTTTGGTGAGTGAGACTGTCGAAGGAGGCGTGAAAACGATCACCCTTCGTGACAATCAGCCCATTGGCCCAACACACCCAAAACGATTCATCCGCCTGGAGGTTAATCTTCAGTAATAAATCGGTCGTGTCTCATCAAGCCGGTCACCTCGGCGATGTGCCCCTACCAATAAAACGGTAGGGACGGATCGCCGATCCGTCCGTCGATTCTCGAACTGGCCCTTTGATGATCGTGTCCGGTCGCCATCTCATGCTTCGAGAAAATTGCGCAGTCATCATTTCCTCTGTATGAATCCCCCATGAAACCGGTTCCCCAACACGCTCCCAATGCTGTGTTGCTGGCTTTTCTTTGCAGCTTGGGGGGCTTTGGGACCCTGGCGCTCGAGACGCTTTGGATTCGTGAGATCACATTGCGTTCGGGAAGCACCGTGGTGGCGGCTTCCCTTGTCGTGGGTGTCTTTTTTTTGGCGGCGGCAGCAGGAAACGTTGCGGGGGCTCGTTTTGCCGCAAGGAGCAAAAAGCCCCTTTCTGCTTACGGTCTCTTGGAATTGTTGTCTGCAGGAGTGGCCATCAGCCTTTATTATTTCGCGAAGCTTCTCTGGCTGGTTCTTCCGGCTGAGTGGTGGGTCACCCATGGAGGATTGGGCCTGGCCGTTCTTTTGGTAGGACCCCCGTCGTTTCTCGCGGGAGCCTCTTTTCCCATGCTGAGCCAATATTTTGTCAGGGCCCCCGGGCAGCGAACATCTGCGGGAGGGATTCTCTACGGAGGGAATTTGCTGGGGGCGGGGGCCGGCGTGCTTGCCGGTTCAGTGGTCCTTCCATGGTTTCTGGGAATGGGAGGTGCCTTCCTTGCCGCTGCAGCCGCGCAGGGTTTGGGAGGGTTGATCGCGTGGCAAGTGTCAAACAGGCAGAAGCCTGAGAAAAGCCGAAAAATGCGCCGCTCACCGGCAGCCAAGCCAGGACAAAACGCAGCAACGAATCTCCCGGAGGTGGAGTTTCCTGGCCTCCCGCTGCTGGCGAGTCTGGCGATTTTTGCGGCGTGTGGGTTTTTATCACTCGCGGCTCAGGGGCTTCTTATCTCTTGGGTCAGGCAACTTCTGCAAGGCTCGGTCTATGCCGTGAGTGGTGTTCTCGCCACCTTTATTCTTGGCCTGGGCGGCGGGGCTTTGATTGCGTCATGGCTGCGGCGAAAAGGGATTTCTCCCTTGTCGGCCCTGCCTGTTGTTTCGCTGGCCACAGCTGGGATTTTGATTTTTTTCCCCATGGCCGGCCGATGGGTTTCAGAACTCGGGGCCTTGTCTTTGGGCACACACCCCATGGAAATGATGCTCCGAACGACGGGCTGGAGCTTGCTAATTCTTGGGCCATTCACGGTGTTGTTGGGAGTGGTTTTTCCAATGACTTGGGAAATCCTTGCAGGAGGATCCGGGCATCAGGGCCGCTCGCTGGGCCGGACCATCGCCGCCAACAAGGTGGGGGCGGCTCTGGGGATGTGGGCCGGCGTTTTTGTGGTGGCACCGATTTGGGGGCTTCAGAAAGGCACCATTCTTTTGGGTCTGGGGTATGCCTTTTTTGCGGGGGCCTTTCTTTTTCTCTCCAGACAAGCTGGGAGGATCTCTGGCAAAACTGCTCGGCGGCGCTTCGGATTACTTGAAATGGTTGCCTTAGTCGTGGCGGGCCTTGGCATCTTCCAATGGGTCCAACCCCATGTTCCCATGGGCCTGCGAAAGGACGACCGGGAGGTTGTAACCTTCTCTGGAGCGTATGGACCAGTCTCAGTGATTGAAAATCAAACAACAGCCTCCCGCAGCATCCTCCTCAATACCCAGCAGCGGCTCAACGGAACCGGGCGGGCTCTTTCCACCCAACACCATCAGGCGTGGCTCCCCCTGCTTTTTGCTGGCCCTGCTCCCCGGGTAGCTTCCATCGGCATGGCCTCCGGGATCACGTCCGCTGCGATTTTGGATTTTCCGGTGAAAGAATTAACAGCCATCGAGTTGGTTCCCGAGGTCGTGCGGGCTGCGAAGGAACATTTCCGCCCTTGGAATGACCGCATTTTTTCGGATCCACGCGCCCGCGTTGTGGTCGGCGATGGGCGGGCGGCCCTGAGAACGCTACAACACCCGCTGGATTTGATCATTTGTGACCTGCTCTTTCCTGAGGAAGACGGAAGCGCGAATCTCTACTCCCGCGATTTTCTGATCGAGGCTCGTGAACTCCTTGCGCCGGATGGTCTCTTTTGTCTCTGGCTTCCAGCCTACCAACTCCAGGACCAAACCGCAGGAATCATCCTCCGGACCTTTGCTGACGTATTTCCCCACGCCCTGGTCCTTCGTGCAAACTTCGATCCCATGCAGCCCGTGATCGGTCTGCTGGGCTCAAAATCAGCGATCCCAATCGGACGGGAATTTCTCGCCAATCGACTCGCAACCCCCGAGGTCCGTGCCTTGGCAGCGCAATCGCCTTTTTTCCAATCCCCCGACCACACCTGGCTGGCTCTCGTCGGCGACCTCCACTCCGCCAATCCGGGATTTTCCGAATTTTCACTCACCACCGATGACCGCCCGGTCATGACCTACCTTGGGCCGGCAGATCTTGGGGACGGTCGGCTTGTGGGCATGCCCTTCGCCAAGTGGCTCGGCCAGAGGTTCGATCATCCCCATTTTCCTTCTGCCGATCTTGGAACCACGCTTCCAACCGAGGTCCTGCCATCCCTCCGCGCCGCACAATATTATTACATTGCCTCGGTCGCTGATAGCGTGATCCCAGGAGACACCCGCCCCGATGACGTGCGACTCTCCCAATTCCTTCGCTGGCTCGGCCGCGCCCAGGAAGCCAACCCCGCCGTCTCCCTCCCAGGTGTGGCCTTGGGACGGTAGGAATTTGCTCACATTTCTCAAAACACAACCATTTGCATTATTTTGAATTATTTATCTTGCCTTCATCAAATATTTGATCACATTTGCGATTGATTCTCTAACCCCACCCAAAATACAACTATGAAATCCTTTCGGATTCTTCCCCCCTCAAGGTCCTTGGCTCGTTATGCCTGCCTTGGAATGGTGCTTGCATTAGCAATTTCCGCCCAAGCCGATGTTATTAGTTGGGATGGCGACACCAGCACAGATTGGGCTCTTGGAGACAACTGGGGTGGAGGAGTCGCTCCTGCCGATAATCTCACCACGGACATTGCTCGCTTCAACTTAGCTTCTTACGCTGGCGGGCCTCCTTTCGCGCCCACTTCAGGAACCAGGAGCATTACGGGTATTCAAATCGGGAGCACCTCCGGGGCGCTGACAATCACAACGAGCACAACGGGTCTTAGTCTCGGAGCCAGTGGGATCAACATGGAAGCCGGTGCGGCTGTCGCAAGTGTTGCTAAAGTGATTGCGGCTGTTGATCAAACGTGGACAAATAACAGTGCTAACGCCCTGACAGTAGGGGGCGCCAATGTTCTGACAGGGCGAGTGACTCTGGAGGGAACGGGTCAATTCATCTTTTCTAGCGCCAATACAGGGGCTGGAGGGGTCAAAATTAACGGAGCTCAAGTCATAGCGCCCACAGCCCAACAGTTTGGAACGGGATTACTTGAATTGGCTGCCGGGAGCTTGGCCGTCAATGCAAATCGTTCTTTCGCTAATGACCTAAGCATCACTGGTAATTTCACCTTTAATGCGGCCAGCACAGGCCCCAACTTTACAAGTGCAACAAAAAGCACCACAGGCAATGTGATTCTGACATTCAAACCATCTGACACTGCCACAGCCAACACAGGCGTTTCATTTACAACAGGGGCGATCGTCCTTGGAGGAAACTTGGAAATTCTGGCCACACCCGGTGGCAACAACGGTGCGCGGCTCATCAACAGGAACTTCACCAGCGGCTTTAGCATGGGAGGAGCCAACCGCACGATCACCTTATCTGAAAGCGCCGACTCGGGAGTCACCAACATTGGCCTGCTCACGCTCGATGGAAATCTCACCATTGCCGGTGCAGGATCCACAACAACAACCCTCAATGGGGGATTCAACACAGCCGGAGTGAATCGCACGATCACATTCAATAATAGCGGAACCGGAGTTCCAACGCTCTCAGGCGCGCTGACAGGAGCTGCTTCCACAGTCACGATCGCTGGATCCAGCACGAATGCCCGCATCGGGGCACTGACTGGTACCGCTCACGCTATTAATGTGAATAGCAGCACCGGGGGATCATTCCTTTTCAACGGGCAAAGCACCTACAGTGGCGGAACCACGATCACTAATGGTATTGCAACGGTCTCCACAGCCGGTGTTGCCGGTGTTTCCGGCCCCTTGGGCATTGGGGCACTGATCATTAATGGGGGCCGTCTTGATTCCACAGCCGCAAATACGCTTTTGGGTTCCTCATCAGTAAGCGTCAATGGTGGAGAACTCCGAGCCACTGGCAATAACTCCTTGGCAAATGGAGGTGGTGGGGTCACACTTAACGGTGGCACACTGCGCGGATTCAATGCCGGTTCCATCAATTATGGGGCGGGGCTCATCAATGTCACAGCTAACTCAACGATCGTAAGCGAGAGAAGCACGACAGGTGCCAGTGTGAACCTCACTTATGGAACATCAGTCTCAGTGGCCAATAGCCAATTGAACGTAACAAGCACTGATTCGTTCACAAGCGGAACCTCGACGGCCACATTGGGTGACGGGACACTGACAGGCAATGGTATCCTGAACGTCACAGACAACCCAGCACTCACGAATAACACGGTCCTGGCGCTCACAACCCTGACGGCCACGGGTGCAGCTAACCGAATCACCAATGGCAATGGTGAGGTGCGTGTTTCCGGTTTGACAACCGTCGGTGGAGCCTCTGTGGGCACACTTCTGGTGAATGGCAGCCTCACTGCCACAGGCGGTGTGAACGTGGCCTCAAACGGCACACTGGGCGGCAGCGGCACGATCACAGGCGCTGTCACAACAACAAGCAGCTCCAGCGTGATTGCTCCAGGCAGTTCTGCAGGGACATTGAGCCTCGCCGGAACTTTGGACTCCACAGCTGGCGCAACGTTCAAATTTGAGCTTGGATCAACCTCGGGCAGCCCAGACTCCGACCTTCTTGCCATCAGCGGCGTCTTCACAGGCAGCACCTTGCCAAACGGGTTAATCTTTGACTTTTCAAGTCTGGCTCCTGGCACAAGTGTAGCAACGCCCTACACGCTCTTGACATTTGCCTCAAGCAGCGGTCTGGAATACACCGACCTGTTTGCCAACACCCTGCCTTCCGGCCGCACATTGGACACATCATTTGGAACGAATGGATTCCTGATCAATGGGACCAATCTTCAAGTGCAGTTCAGTGTGATCCCCGAGCCAACCACAGTCATCATGCTGCTTGGTGGACTTGGGATGACGGCAATGCTCCGTCGCCGCCGCGCTTGAGAACAGCACAAGAATCGAAATTTAACTTTATGGCAAACAACATGTTGAATTTCAGTTAATTTAGCTTGCGGCTATCAAATATTTGATTAAATATATTTCAACCTTTGGACCCACAAACCCAAACACCTCAATATTATGAAAAAGTCCCAATCCATCAAAGCTGTGCTTGGCATGTCTGTTGCCGCAAGCCTGCTTTTCGCCTCTAGTGTGCTGGTTTGGAAATAGCTATACAATATTCTGCTTCTGGACTGCAGCTCTGGCTCGCTGGATTTTTTCCAAGATCGCTTGTCCCTCCGCTCTCCAGACGTAACGCTTGGGAGAGAGATCGCGTTCTTTGAGATA
>JBGTAR010000111.1:0-5681 GCA_041749815.1 Terrimicrobiaceae bacterium | reverse complement strand
TCAGTGATCACCACCTTATCCAGCAAGGGACAAATCGTGCTTCCCGCAGCCATCAGAAAGCAGGACCGTGTTTTACCTGGCCAGTCCTTTGCTGTTGAAAGGATCTCGAAAGGAGAATATGTGCTGCGACGTCAGGATTCTGAAGCCAATGTCGGTATGGTTGACTGGCTCTTGGAATGCCCCTCCAAGGGATGGTTTACGGAGATTGAATCAGAATCCACCGATGCGCTGTGAAATTTCTCGTCGATTCGAATGTGTTGAGCGAACCGACCAGACCCCGCCCGGACATCGAGGTTGTTGAGTGGTTGCGCAGGAATGAGCGGCAAATTGCGGTCACTCCGATCATCCTCGGCGAAATAGAATATGGCATCCTGCTTTTGCCACCCGGAGCGAGACGAAGCCGTCTCGAAAATTGGTTCTCCGCCGGGATCGAACGCCTGCATGTTTTGGATTTTGATCAGGCTTGCGGGGCGGCTTGGGCGAGGCTGCTTTCGCGCTTAAAGTCCCGTGGGCTGGCCATGCCACTCAAAGACAGTCTCATCGCAGCTTCCGCACTGACCCACCATCTGACGATCGCCACACGAAATACCATCGATTTCGAACACGCCGGAGTCCGACTTGTGAACCCGTTCCAAGATCGATGAGCTTCGCCATCGGCGAAGGACGGCAGTTGCCCCCTACCCGCCCGCCGAAACTTGGAGAACCTCCACACGGTCGTTTGACTGAAGAACGGCCTCCGTCCACTGGGAGCGGTGAAGCGCGATTTGGTTGTGCTCCATGAGCAAGGTCTGCGGGGCCGGTGAAATTTCATTTGCCAGCTCCGCGATGGTTCCAGCGGTGGTCTGATGTGGTTTTCCGTTCAGCAGAATATCCAAAACGCTGGTCTTCATGCCGCTCTCAGAATGGACGGATCCCAATCCTTCCACACTGCCTCCAACCCCAAGGCTCCCAGCCGCTCCGCAACTTCTGCGGGCGAACGCTCGTCAGAGATCGTGAACTGTGGCTCCGCAACACTCTCCGAGGTTTCTTGCTGACGGCCCCGCACGGACAGATGCAAATTCTGACGGCCCTGGCCGGTGTATCCTCCCGGCTCGGTGTGGCTGCCGGCGCTCATGAGCGTCACTCCCAGAGGGGCCAAGACATCCCGCAGGTCTGACGGCTCCCGGGTGCTCATCACGATGCCCACATGAGGAAATGCAATCCGGAACGCGCAAATCAGTTGAATGAATTCACGGTCCGGCAGGGAATAGGGTGGATGAAATTCACCGGCCGCTGGCCGCATCCGGGGCAGACTCACCGTAAACTGCGCCTTCCAACAGGTCTTCATCAGATAATCCAAATGCGCCGCCAGCGCGAGGGCCTCGCTTTTCCACGGTGACAATCCAAAAAGCGCCCCGATGCCAATCCGGCGAAATCCCGCCGCGTATCCCCGCTCCGGACACGCCAACCGCCACGCAAAGTTCTTTTTCGGACCGGCCACATGAAGCGCCGCATACGCCTCTTCATCATAAGTCTCCTGATAAACCACCAATCCCTCGGCTCCGGCCCGCACCAGCGGAAGATAATCTTCGGTTTCCATCGGAGCCACCTCAATGGCTAATCCCGGCACAAATTCCGCAAGGCTGGTGATGCATTGTTCCAGATAGCCCCCTGACACAAATTTGGGATGCTCGCCTGCCACGAGCAGAATGTTTCGAAACCCCTCGGCCGCCAGATACCTCGCCTCAAGGACCGTCTCCTCAATCTCCAGAGTCACACGCGCAATGGCATTCTCCCGCGAAAACCCGCAATACACGCAGGAATTGATGCACTCATTCGAGAGATACAGCGGGGCAAACAGGCGCATGGTTTTCCCAAAATACCGGCGAGTGATGGATGCTGATTCTGCCGCCATCTGGCGCAACCGATCATCAGAAACAGGCTCAAGCAGCCGTAGAAACTCTGCCAAGGCAGGGCTTGGTTGGTTTTGGAATTGTTTCAGGGCTTCAGGAGTCAGCATCAGTGGTCAAATCTATCATGACTCTGCCATTGTGAAACAAGCCGTATTGTGAAATGTCGGCGGGTGAGAGGCAACATACCCCCAAAAAAAGAACGAACAGCCCAGTTGGTATCCCTGTCACAAGCACCTTCCCCCCCAGGCGATGCTCGCGAAAACCCTCACCAACCGGGCTGTTCACTTGGGAGTATTTAAGCAGGCCCCGTGCCAAGTTTGAAGTATTCTTAACGCTTGGGAAGATGGGTGAGGTCGCTCCTCCTGGGAACGCTGGCTTCCAGCCGGCAATCCTCGATCTCCTTGAGAAATATGAGGACGCGCCCATGAGCGTGGCCGACGCCTGTGTGGTGCGGCTGACAGAAGTTTTGCCTGAGGTGTTGGTATTGACGACCAACGCGGATTTCAAAATCTACCGCCGCCATAGTCGCAAGGTCAGCCCCTGCATTTTGCCGAGATGACTTGAGGAATGCCGCAACTCAGGCGATAAAAGGAGGTGCCAAAAATCTCTTCAGGTCATCCTTCCGCTCTAGGTCCCATCACATCAGGAATCCCCAAACGTCTCCGCCGTCAGAGTGTCCCCGCATCCGCCAAACGGCAGGTGGTCGCTTCCGCCAAACCGTCCCAGGAATTTTCGTTTGCGCTCAAACCCGCGGACATTGTCCGTCATCTCGACCGCTTTGTGATTGGCCAAACCGAGGCCAAGAAGGTTCTGGCCGTGGCGTTGTGTGATCATTTTCAACATGTGCGGCTGACCCTGGCCGGCCAGGAAGCCCCGTTTTATCAGAAACAAAACGTTCTTCTCCTTGGTCCCACGGGCGTTGGCAAAACCCACTTGATTCGGTCCGCCGCCGAACTGATTGGTGTGCCTTTTCTCAAAGCCGATGCCACGAAGTTCAGTGAAACCGGCTATGTGGGCGGGGATGTCGATGATCTGGTGCGGGACCTGGTTCGCCGGGCGGGCGGAAATTCCCTGCAGGCCAGTCATGGAATCATTTATCTCGATGAGGTGGATAAACTCGCAGGTCGCTCAGAAGGCGGCGGACGTGATGTCTCCGGACGGGGCGTGCAAACAAATCTCCTCAAGCTCATGGAGGATGGCGACGTTCCGCTGGTTTCTCCGAATGACGTGAATGCCCAGATCCAATCCGCCATGGCCGCAGCCCGTGGCAGTGCCCCCGGCGGCCCGGATTCGGTCTCCACACGAAATATCCTCTTCATCGCAAGCGGAGCATTTTCAGGATTGGAAACGATTATCCGTCACCGCCTCGAAGAGTCCGCGGAAAAACCCAAGGGTCGTGCAAAAGCCGCCGAGGGCAAAGATGCCACCACCGGCGATCTGATCCGTTTCGGGCTCGAACCCGAGTTTGTGGGACGCCTTCCCGTGCGTGTCGCCTGTCATGGCCTCGATGCTGGCGACCTCTTCAACGTCCTGCGCAAAAGCGAAAGCAGCCTCATCCACCAATACGAACGGTCCTTCGCCGCCTATGGGATCAAGATCCGTTTCCGCGATGATGGACTACGCCGCCTCGCCGAACTCGCCAAAGAAGAAGAAACCGGCGCGCGTGGCCTAATGACCGTCCTGGAACGAACCTTCCGGGACCTCAAATTCCGACTCCCTTCCTCCAAAGTTCAGACAGTCACAGTCACCGCAGCCCTTGTCTCTGATCCGCTGACCGCGCTGAAGGATCTTCTCAAAAAATAACTCCTGGGACCGCTGGCGTCCCGCCGACTCCTCCAACCACCTTTCCGCTTTTAGCTTTTAGCTTTTTTCCGTTTTTCCAGCCTGGCAGCCACGATCTCCCAGGCAATAGGCAGAACGGACACAATGATGATGCCAAGGATGACAACTTTCATGTTTTTCTGAACGAAGGGCAGAGCACCAAAGAAATAACCGCCGCCGAGAAAGAGTCCGACCCAGAGAATCGCCCCAGTCACATTGTAGAGAAAGAACTTCGAATAATTCATGGCCCCAATCCCGGCCACAAATGGCGCGAAGGTCCTGACAATGGGCACAAACCGGGCAAGGATAATGGCCCGCCCTCCGTATTTCTCATAAAACGCATGGGCCTTGAGGAGATATTCCTTCCGAAAAAACCGACTCGACTCGTAGTGGAAGACTTTGGGCCCCACCCACTTCCCAATCGCATAATTGACCGAATCCCCCACGATCGCCGCAACAAGCAACAGCGGCGTGATGACCTGCCAGCTCAGCAGGTTTTGCGCCGCCAGCGCCCCCACCGCAAACAACAGCGAATCCCCCGGCAAGAACGGCGTCACCACCAACCCGGTTTCACAAAAAATAATCAAAAACAGCAGGGCATAAATCCACATTCCATGGTTCTGGATAAACCAAACAAGGTGCCTCTCGGCATGCAGGAAAAAATCAATCACATCAGTCATGGGCCAAAGGTTCTGTTCGGAGATGTAGTGTTCGTCAATAGGAATCGCCGCGCAATCCGGTCAGTGCGCGTGATTCAATGGGGATGAGGTCGCTTCCCCTCGGACCGACTCTTCCAAACCACCCCACAACGAAGAATTTATTAAACCACTGATGGACCCCAATGAACACTGATCAGAAAATTCATCATTCAAAATTCCCCCCCCTGGGACCGCTGGCATCCTGCCGGCATTTCCGAAAGGTGCCAATACGCGGGACCAACCCGCCCACATGACGAAAAAGAAGCTCACGACTTTCCTTTTGGCTTCGCCGGAATCCTGACCGCCACCTCGCCGTGAATCGCGATGAAACCCCTCCTTCCGGCCGTGCATCTTTTGAGAATGTCTTGATATAGAGCTTGGGCAGTTTGCTGGAGATAAGCCATTTCCTCGGCAGTAATTGTTGGATAGCCGCCTTGGTCGACGAACTCTTGGATGAGTTTTCGCCGTTTTTCCACGGTGGCGGCTGACCACTTCTTTAACTTGCCAAGATTAACAAGGTGTTCCTGCCACGTCAGTCGGGAGCCATCGACGGCTTTATCGCGGCTGCCATTACAGTCAGAGCACGCGGGCACCGTGTTGCCGGGAAGATGAAGACCGCATTGCCACTGATTTTCCTCGATGAGGTGTTCCATCGTCATCTTCACGCCTTTTGGGAGTGAGGCGCTCGGCGTATGGCAGTAGGCGCACCGTCCGTCAAAATGGCTCACCGTGAGCGCCCATATCTCTTTGCTCAAGGCATCAGTTTTTATGTCGTAGACCTTGCCAAAATAGACAGCTCCAATTTCAGCAAGGAAGGCCCTCACCGCGCTTGCGGCCGCTCTTCTGGCTCTGAGGGAAGACATGGATAGGCTATAGCATCAAACCGCCAAACCGGGAATATCGTTTGCGAGGAAACTGGTCGACATGGGAAAAATTTGGAATGTCAGTAGGCAAGGCCAGCCCCTTGACAAGAAGCTCCGACGATGAAGCACACGAGGCGCGCATTTAATCTGAGGCGCCGTACTTAAAATATAGGCCCGACCCCATCGGCTGTTCCGCCCTGCGGCAGAACCGCGTTAAAGCTGCGTGCGGAACTTGATAAAGGTGAAATTATAAGTTATGGGACAGACCCGAATGGCACTAACTTAAGGCGGTTTTAGGATGCACGTGTTGGTCAGAAATCGGCGGTTATTCCGGGCTCTCAAGGATCAGTTTTTGGGTGATTTCACGCATCTCGTCGATCAGCCCGTCCATGGTTCTCTGATTGACA
>JBGTAR010000110.1:0-18390 GCA_041749815.1 Terrimicrobiaceae bacterium | reverse complement strand
CCTTGCCATGGCAGGCGGCATTGGCCTCACCCAAGCTGAAGCGCAACAAAAATACGAGATGCCAGCCAAGGCAAAGTTCGATCCCAATCCTGCCGCTGCCAATTCTGAAACCCGAAAGTTCATGACCTATGGGTCAGATCGGGACGGAAAGAAGATTCCGACAAAGACCGTCAGGATCACCAACAACTCTGGCAAAACGGTTTACCCCATCATGCGGAGCCCCAACACCAATGTGATGAAAGACAAAGTCACCGGCTTGTATGATCCTTACGATCCGCCGAAGAGAGAATACCGCGGCTACATTGGCTACGAAGAGGGAGGCAAATACTATTTCGGACTGAAGGACGGTGAGAGCATCCTCGTGAGCATCCCACTCGTTTTCTGGAATGCCGCACGTATGGGCATCGAAACGGGTGGCAAGTACCTCAACGCCGATCAGGACAACAAACCCAATCCGCTGAATAATGACGCGCTGGCGCAGCGCACCATCGCTGCTGCCGAAAAGAGCAGCGACACCATCACCAACGGAGTCGTGATGTGGTACCGGTCGGAACTCAATCTTGCTCCGGCCGATGACACCGAGGATCAACTGGTGGAGTGGACCATTCGGGATCACAAATACCTGAAGGATACCTCTGCGAAATTCGGGAATGAAATTCCTGACAACCAATTGGTGACGTTGATCAACTACGATGTCTCGAATGTTGACAGTCTTTATATGCCGGTGGCGATGGAGGCCCTTGACGCATGGGTCGTGCCCCAGAAAACCACCGGAACAGGCGATAACCCCAACCGAGCAGGCTGGGAACCCGGTTCTCTTCCTGAAGCCTATGGTTGGACGGGAGCGATCATGGAGGCGACCAAATTGCAGGCGGCCATCCGTGAGTTCACAGCCGGTGATCCCCAAAACCCCAACGCGCTGTTGAAGCAATATTTTGGCGGTCACGGCTGGCCGTATTACAATTTTCCGGGTGTGAAGGATGATAAAACCATCCCCATGAAAATTCCATCCGGCGCAAACATTTTTCCTCAAAGCCCTATCCTGGACGTGCGCTCGAGTTACAATACCGGCAAGAGCTGGGAGGAAGACAAGTATATGCTTTCCAGCGGCGGCGACACGCCGGTTTCGACGACCATCGGATGGGCGGGCGGCACGCCAGATCCCAAGGGTAGCACGGTCTTGCACCTCTTGAAGGACGCGGAAGCCCAGAAAAAACTGGCGTTTGTGAAAGAAGGATATCTCGTTGAAGGACGTCCACCGGAAAAACCGCCCTTGCCGAACCCTATTGCCAAGGGCACCACCGTGAAAAAGGTGGACGTTGCTGCGGGAACGGTGACTTTGAGCCAACCCTTGCTCCAGTCGAGTGAGGCCAGCGCCTTCAAATTTGATCGCCCGGTCGACGACTACGCTGCCAGTGCCATGATCCGACTTTGGTATTCGTGGGCCCAGTACTACCTCAATAACTGGAAAAGCCAAAATGCCCTGGCACCCACGGCTCCGAAAAAGATTAAGGGATCCATGGATCTCGGAACATCCACAATCACATTCAATGAAAAGCATCCAGAGTTAGTGCTGGGCATGTCAGTCCAGGGACTTGGCCTCGATGAAGCTAAGACCGAGGTGGGTAAACACCAGGGAAATGCTGTGATTTTGGAGATCGCCAGCGATCAAAAATCAGTGATTGTCAGTCAGGTATCCTTCACGGCGACCACCAACCAAGATTTCACGTTCTCGCCTCCTCAACCCCTGCTTTACACTCCCTCCAAGAAGGGTGACCCAGGGTATCCGCTGATCACGAACTTCAACTTTCCTGCTGATCAGGCAGAGCCAGGACGCGATCCCTACGCATTCTCACAGAAAGTTTATCTGATCATGGCCTCCATGAATCAGATAGGGCAAAAGAACAATAACAACGTCAGCAAATTCATGCAGGATATTATTGGAGCGAACATGGGTTTCATTTTCCAAGATGACATGAAGCTCAAAGATGACGCCAAGATGGTGACGGCGATGATCCGGGACATGGTCAAATCCGTGTTGCGAGGCGTGAGCGACTTCACGGAGTTTCCAGACAAACTTAGCCAGGACGGAAAAACACATTTGGTTTGGTATCCCGATCCAAAAAAACCCACCGGCGGCCAGAAATTTAATGTCTTCAACCTTGATCCGTTTGTCTGGTTTGTTCACGTGCAGCTCGGATTCTCGGGTTACGGCTTCTCCGTGGACGATGACACGGCGGACGTGGGTGCTGGCGGTGCCACCCAGTTGCAGGTGACGGTGGCCGGCACGGAGGGGCTGCCCAACAAAAATGTTTGGAGCATTCAGGCCCCTTTTGGACCACTGAAAAATGTCTCTGCCAAATATTCGGGGCCGGATGTGGGCGACACCCTCTACAACGCCATCACAATGGTCAGCGCCACGTCGGACAATCATATCAAAATCACCACCGATGGACAAAATAATCTCAAACAAGATGAACTGGTTGTCATTGATCAAGTGGTTGGTGTTCCCAATGCCTTGGGTGAATTCAAGGTCGGTCACCCGACCACAAACTCGTTCGAGCTGCTTGATGCCAAATCCGGCGCCCCCATTCCGTTCAGTGGCACGTATGATCCCAAAGTGACGCGTGGACGGTGGAGCTATCCGAAACGTCCCTACATTGACACCGGTTCCGACCTCACAAAAGTTTTCTTTCGGGTGAGTGGAGATGATGCCATGGGCACCTTTGAAGGAACATTCGTGTCAATCAATGGTGTCACAGCAAACAAAAAGGGCGAGAAATTCCGGGTTTGGAGGTTGGGCAAGCAAGACACAGGCCGACTGATCCTGAATACCAAGTTGACCAATGCAGACGGGAGCGACCTTCAAGCCGGCACTTACAATTTCAATTTCTTCGGAGACAGCTCCGGACAACCGACGAAGTAGGAGTGGCTTGCCTGTCGCGGGGATGATGGGATTGCGCATTGATGGACACTCACAACTTTTGTAGTGTTCCGATCCGTGAGCCGCAACCCATCGTCCCGCTCTGCGCTGTTTCGCCCCGCCGCCATTGCGGGGTTGGAGCGGGCGACGGAACCGGTCCAACCCACCCCGCTGGTTTCTTCGCTGCATTGGATTGCGCTGCTGGCAATCGCAATTCTTATTGTGACCGGGCTCGGCTGGCTGATTTTTGGAACCGTTGAGCTGGGTGCCGACGGGCGTGGTCTTGTGGTCAGGGATAGTGAATTTGGCATTTTTGAAGTTGCCGGAGGCGGGGGTGGCCGAATCGCGGAGGTTCTTGTCAAAGAAGGAGACTCCGTCGCCGCCGGTCAGGTGATCGCCACCCTTCATTTGTCGGAACTGCGCGAACAAATCGAAGCCTCGGAAAAATTGTTGAAAGAGCCAGGCGGTGCAAACGATGACGCCATGCGGCAGAGGGCCGTCGAGATTGGACTCCACCTGGAGGAATTGAAGATTCGTTACGAAAACGAGCGGGCTGTTCGTTCTCCCCGGGCTGGGCGGGTCATTGAGGTGGTGGTGGGTGCAGGCAATGTCATTCCTCCCGGTCGCACAATTTTGCGATTGGAGAGCTTGACCGGGAATTATGAGGTGCTGGCCTATATCTCGGCACTGGAAGGCAAAAAAATCCAGCCAGGGATGACGGTTCGGGTGGTGCCCTCGACGGTCCGTGCGCACGAGAGCGGGCACTTGTTGGGTCGGGTGAACTATGTCTCCACCTACCCGGTGACCCGCGACTATCTCATCAGTGAGCTCGGAGGCAATGTGCGACTTGCGGAGTATTTGCTGGAGCAGGGCAGCTCGATTGAGGTGGACATTGATTTGTTGATGGATCCTGTCACCGGCCATTACCTTTGGTCCCGCACTCAACCCGGCACGGTAGCCGTCGAAAGCGGTCTGCTGGTTGATGCTTTTGTTGTCATTGAGGAGGTGCGCCCGATCTCCCTCTTCCTGCCATCCTGGAAGTGAATGCGTCTAATTTTTCCCGCCGGGTTGTCCAAACTCCGGTGGTTCTCCAAATGGTGGCGGCGGAGTGCGGGGCCGCGGCACTCGGGATGGTGCTGGGATATTTTGGCCGTCATGTTCCGCTGGCTCAATTGCGCACGGCCTGTGGTGTCTCGCGTGAGGGGTGCAAGGCTTCGAATGTGCTGAGCGCTGCACGGGCTCAAGGACTGACCGCCCGGGGGCTTCGTGGAGAAATGGGGGCCCTGAACGGCCTTGCACTACCCGTCATGATCTATTGGAAATTCAATCACTTTGTGGTGCTGGAAGGGTGGTCGCACGGAGGTGCATCGTTTTTCCTGAATGACCCCGCCTGTGGTCGGCGGGAGGTGGATGCGGAAGAATTTCACCGCAGCTTCACTGGTGTGATTCTCAGTTTTTCTCCGGGCCCGGATTTTATGAAGTCCCGTTTTGATGGATCGCCATTGGCCAGGTTTTGGAGGGAACTGACTGCATCTCCCGGACTCTGGATTTTTGTTGCGATTTGCGCCCTGATCATGGTTTTTCCCGGACTTGCAGTGGCCGGGCTGATTCGTGTTTTTGTGGACAAAGTTCTCATTGATGGGGAGGCCTACTTGCTGCTGCCGATTGTGGCAGGTTTGGGGTTGGCGGCGATGATGCAGGTCTTTTTGACCGCTTTGCAGCATGACGCTCTGATGCGTTGGCAACAGGATTGTGCGGGAAAGAAAACAGAAAATTATTTTGAGCGCGTTTTGCGTTTGCCAATAACCTGGTTTGCGGGACGCACTCCGGGTGAGATGGCCGGGCGGTCTTTACTGCCGGCAGAAACGTCCGGGATGCTCGCTTCCAAACTGGCTCCTGTGCTGCTGAGCGGTCTTCCGATGGCCGGGTTTGCATCAATGATGATCGCTTACGATGCCACCATGGCACTTTTGGCGCTTGGTTTGTCGGTAGGAACTCTTCTTTTTACCTTCCTGCCCAGCCGCAGCCGGTCCGGGGAACAGCAAAATCTCCGGCACTTTGAGGGCACCTTTGCCGGAACGGCCATCCATGGCCTGACGGTCATTGAGCATCTCAAATGTGGAGGCCGACATGGGTTCTTGAAGCGGCTTGATGATCTGCGCACCCAGATCAGGAATCAGCGCCAGCATTTGGAATCCTCCCGGCAGCTGGCCATGGTGGTTCCCTCTCTTCTGTCCGTCTGTGGCTTTGCCGGCCTTGTCGCGCTGGGAGGGTTCCATATTCTGGCCGGGAGCTTGACGGTTGGCGGGCTGGTTGCCTTTTTGGTTTTGTGGCTGCAACTCCAAGTCTTGGTCCAGGCCTGGCTCAGAGTACCCACCCTTCTTCAGGACCTGAGGGCCAACCAGACAGAATTGGATGATCTGCCCGAGAAGCCGGCGTTCGTTCCGCCGGCAAACCTTTCCAATCGGTTTAAAAAACTGGAAGTCAAAAACCTCACTTTTGGATATTCACAAACCAGTGGAGCGGTGCTTGAGGGCCTTTCCTTCTCGCTTGAGCCTGGCAAACACGTGGTGCTGACCGGGGCCAGCGGGGCGGGCAAGTCCACGTTGGTGAAACTGCTTTCCGGTCTGCTCGAGCCGTGGTCCGGCGAGGTGCTTTTGAATGGAACCCCAGTTTCTCCCGCCGGGATTGCGTCCTGTGCTGCTGTCGTCGAGCAGGAGATCGTCTTTTTCCGGGAGACCGTTGATGCCAATCTGAGACTGGGAAATCCCGGAGCCGATGTTGCTGAAGTCTTGCGTGTCACCGGATTGGAGGAGGTCCTCGCGGCGCGGCCAGATGAGGTGTTGCTGGACAATGGCGGGAACTTCAGTGGCGGGCAGCGTCAGCGTTTGGAAATTGCCCGCGCCCTGGCACGAGAGGCAGAGCTTTTCTTGTTGGATGAAGCCGTGAATGGGCTGGATGCGGAGGCGGCGGCGCTCATTGGCTCGGAGTGGCAACGTCGTGGGCGTGCGGTTTTTCAAGTATCTCACCGACGGGACGTCTTGCGGATGGCGGACGAAATCCTGGTCCTGGAGGGCGGGCATATCATCGAGCGCGGCAGCTTTTCTGAGCTTTTGCTCACCGGGCCGGTCTTTCAAAAACTGCTAAATCTCAGATGAACCTACCCCGCCGCCCGATGACATTTCGCGAATACGCACATTTTTGTGCCGTGGGCAGTGCCCGTGACGCAGTGACATTGATCGCCGCGATGCTGGCAGCCGCCTTGGCAGGGCTGGCATTGCCATTGGTTGTGGCGGTTCTGTTCGACTGGATCATTCCACAGGGGCAGACGGGATTGATGGCACAAATCGGCGCTGCCCTCTTGAGCATGGCCGCTGTGCGGGTTTTTCTGGAAGTGGTTGGAAACCGGGCGCGACTGCGGATGGCTGTTCGGTCGGAAACGATCGCCGGGCCTGCCGTGTGGAGTCGCCTCCTTGAACTTCCATTGAAATTTTTGCGAAGGGATGGGGCCGCTGAGACCGGGGGGCGCGCGCAGGCAGCGGCCGAGGTGGCACGGAAAGCTCCAATGGCCGGTGGTGCGTTGTTTCTGTCCGTGGCGGTGGCCCTGGCCAACCTGGGTTTCATGCTTGTGCTTGATGCTGGCTTTGCGATCACGGGCCTCCTTCTGGCAAGCGGTGCCGCCTGGGTGGCCGCAACAACCCATCGGCGTCGCATGCTGGCAATGCAGGAAGCGTTTGAAGCCCGAAACGCACTGGTTGGAAACGTGCACGAATGGCTTCGGGGGTTGGCAAAAATCCGGCTTGCTGGAGCGGAAGACTCCATCCTTGGTTCCTGGCGTGACGGGTTCCAGCACTTCCTCAACGTGACCCGGCATGTGGTTAATGGGGAAATCGTTTCCAAGGCACTTTTTGCTGGCTTCACTGCGTTTGCATGTGCGGTGCTTTTTGCATTCTCGTCCCACATAGACCTCTCTGTCGGCCGGTTTCTTGCACTGTTCTCGGCCTTCGGAGCCCTGATTGCCAGCCTCCAAAGGATTGCGGAATCCTGGACGCTTGTGTCCGGGATCGGGGCCCTCTCGAAACACGCCTCGCCTGTGCTTGCGGGAACTCCAGAAACTGCCGGTACAAAAATTGACCCCGGGTTGCTTGCCGGAGCGGTGGATATGGTCGGGGTCCGTTTTTTGTATGCCCCCAACTCACCGAGGGTTCTGGAAGATTTGACGCTGCATGTTCAAGCTGGAGAATTTGTCGCGTTGGCCGGGATCTCGGGCTCGGGTAAATCAACCATCCTCCGCCTCCTTCTTGGTTTCGACCAACCCTCCTCAGGCCAGGTCTTTCTCGACGGAAATGACCTCTCTCTTTTGGACGTGGATCGTGTGCGATCACAAATGGGGGTGGTGTTGCAAAGTCCCGCGTTGTTCTCAGGTGACCTTTATCAGAACATTGCCGGAGAATCGGACCTTTCCCTCACGGAGGCCTGGCAGGCAGCAGAAATGGCTGCGATTGCTGAAGAAATTCGTGCAATGCCGATGCAAATGCACACCGTGGTCAGCGAAGGGGGTTTGAATTTTTCCTTTGGCCAGAGGCAGCGGATCGCTCTGGCTCGGGTTTTTGCCCGCGGACCTCAAATTCTCCTCCTCGATGAGGCAACCAGCGCGCTGGATGGCTGGACCCAAGCCCGGGTGATGGATTCCCTCGCAGGCCTGCGAAACACAAGGATCATGGTTGCGCATCGCCTGAGCGCTCTCGCCCGGGTTGACCGCGTGATTGTTCTGGACGGCGGGCGAGTGGTGGAATCCGGCGGTTGTGCAGAACTCCTGGAACAACAAGGGGCTTTGTTCCGACTAATGGAGCGCCAGGTGATGTGAGGCCATGGACTTTGGGCTTTTCGTCTTTGTGCGATTCCATTAACTGATCGCTCACATGCTTGTGTCATTACTCCACGCCAAAGGACACGCGGTCCCTTGGGGCAATCCATGGGGGCATTCGGCATGACCGCAGGGAACCCGCCTGCGCCAGCCGCTACACCGCCATTTCGTGTGGTTCTCATGGATGACAATGCCCACGACCGCGAGCATTTTCGAAATTTGATCCGCCGCCATCCGGCTATCCAACTCACCGGGGAGGCGGAGACATTTCAGGAGGCTCTCAAAATCGTGATGCAGGGAAATGCTGATATTTTGGTTCTGGAGAGCCGGATCGGGGGCCATTCTGTTTTGGAGGATTGTCCGCTGATCCCCTCCCTGGTGAAAATCATCTTTCTCACCCAGCATCCGGACGCTGCCGTGATGGCCTTTGAATTGGACGCCGTGGATTTTCTGCTCAAGCCGCTCACTTCGTCACGCCTGGCCGAGACCATGCGCCGCCTTCTGCGTTTGGACTGGCCACGTCCGTCTGCCGCGGCACCTTTGCCGACCGGCAAGGAAACGCTATTGATCCCCTTTGAGCGGGGGCGGCGGGGAGTGCGCCTGGATGAAATCAGCATGATCCAGGCCTTTGGAAACTACACGCGTGTGGCCATGGGCGAGGGACGCAGCGAGATCGTCCTTCGGTCGCTTGCGAAATGGGAAAAGGTGATCCCCATGCCACCCTTTCTGCGCGTTCACAGAAACACCATCGTCAACTCCGCGAAAGTGAGCGGTTTGGAACAGATGGGCCACTCCAGCGTGTTGCGCTTGACGGAAATCGAGGAGCCCGTTGCCGTCAGCCGCCGCTGCCTTGCCGACGTTCGACAGATCTTGTTTTCTTCCCCTGCTTGAAAGCACCCGTTTGTCCTCAATGAAACGACCGTTCATCCCTTCCGGCTGGATCTTTTCCGTGAAATTCCTATCTTAAAAACTACCACACCCATGAACACACCGGATTTTGCTCAAATGACCCGCCGTGAGATTGAGGATTATCTCATCGAACGATCCCTGATCGAGCCGGGGTTTCGTGACCGCCTTCTGCGGGAGCCCGATGTTTTGCTCCGGGATTTGGGCCTGCCAGTGGGAAATGGTGTAAAAATTCAGGTCATCGAAGAAGAACCCAAATCCTTTTACCTTGTCCTGCCACGGGTACTGAAAGAACTCGAGGAGGTGGATGATTCGGAACTCGAGGAAATCGCCGGCGGCGTCTCTCACCAAGGGGAAATCTTTCAATTTTTTCGGGGATACACCTGAAGCGCCCATGATCTTTTCAACCTCGAGGCGTTTCTGAAATAAAAACCATCATCCCCGAATTGGCCTTCCCGTCGGTCGTGCTTTTCCCTAGGTTGTTTCCTTCACCTTTTTACATTGCCGGCGTGGCGAAATGGCAGACGCAACGGACTTAAAATCCGTTATTCCGAAAGGAGTGTGCGGGTTCGAGTCCCGCCGCCGGCAGGATATTTCCGCCCTATTCATGGCGGCTTTTGGCGGAATTGCAGACCTCTGATTGGTTGTTACAGTGCGGATGAACAGGTCCCAAGAAAATAGGGAACCGCGATGTCACGTCTTGGCAAAACCCGCGTGGTTGTTCAGGATGTTTGTGAGGTTGATTGCGCCGCTGAGGCTTGCGATCACATCAAGACCTCACTTGGATTCCCAACAACAGACACCCCATCATGAGCCGCCACCAGCACCACAAACACAACCCTCACCACGAAAGCAGCCGACCCAAGAAAAAACTCCATCAGAACTGGATCTTCATCGTGGGGGTGATCCTTATGCTGATTGCGATGGTTGTCTATGTGTTGACGATGGATGAGAGTATAGTTCCCGCAGACTCTGGTGAGCCCCCGATCACGTCTCCTGCCGACATCTAAACACCCGTCGAGTTGGTGAAATCAGGCGCGCCAGAGAAGGAAGAGGAAGACTCGGAATTTGACAAGGAGGTTCCTGGTCTGTGGCGGGCTTGTTTGGTGGCCATTCTCGGGGGCGTTTTGATTGGCGTCATCGGCGCGGCGTTTCGCGCTGGGCTGGATTGGTTGGGCATTCATTACTTGGCGGTTGTTGCGTGGGCGCAGTCATGGTCATGGATGGGATGGGTGGTGCCCGTGGGGCTGGGTGCCATCGGAGCAGGACTGGCCCGATGGCTCGTTCGACAGCAGCCGCTGGCTGCGGGTTCAGGAGTCCAGCATGTGGAAGCCACCATGCGAGGCGAGGCGGAACCCGCCCCGCTCTCGGTGGTACCCATCAAATTTTTTGGTGGTTTCCTTGGAATTGGTGTCGGCTTGGCTTTGGGCCGGGAAGGTCCGACGATTCAGATGGGCGCAACGATTGGCGCGGCATTGGCGCGCTGGTTACATTGTGCCAAGGATGCGATGAGGGATTTGCAGGCGGCGTTGGGGGGGGCGGGCCTGGCCGTGGCCTTTAATGCTCCCGTGGGCGGAGCGCTGTTTGTTTTTGAAGAAGTGGCCCATGCGTTTCGGTTGAGGCTGACGATTGTGACGCTTTTGGGAAGTGCCACGGCGATTGCGGTGGCGCGGATGATTTTGGGAGAAGCTCCGGATTTTGTTGAGGGCACACTGGCCCAGGAGGCCCCATGGACGTTGGTGGTTTATGCCATTTTTGGCGGCCTCCTTGGTTTGATGGGCGTGCTCTATAACCGCACAACCCTATTTTTCATGAACACCCTGAATCGTTTGAAACGCTGGCCGATTGAGTTTCGGGCCGCCTTGGTGGGAGCCATGGTCGGAGTTCTGGGGTGGTTCGCCCCCACCCTTGTCGGGGGAGGAGATCCGATCACTCAACACATTCTTACGGGAACTGTGCCCCTGGCTTCATTGCTCCTGATTTTGATGATTCGTTGGTTTATTGGACCGGTGAGTTATTCGGCAGGGACGCCCGGGGGGCTTTTTTCGCCCCTGCTCCTCGTGGGAGCCGTTTTGGGCGCGCTGTTTGTTGCCGGTTTTAATGCGCTGGCTCCCTCGGATTATGCGTTGTCCGTGGTGGCTTTTGGGGTGGTGGGGATGACGGCTTTTTTCACAGGAATTGTGCGGGCGCCTCTGACAGGAATTATTCTCATCGCGGAAATGACGGATACGTCCACGTTGATGGTCCCGATGGCGGTTGCTGCATTTGGAGCCATGTTGAGTGCGTCCCTGGTGCGGGGAGAGCCCATTTATGACACCCTTCGTACGCGGATGTTGGCAACACTCCGGCGACTATGAGTTCCAATCCCACGGACGCTCCCGGCCTTGCCCGGACCATGCCGCTGCGGCCCGGATTGGTGATTGGGCGTGCTGATGATGCGGATCTCTGCCTTGCGGATTCCTCGGTGAGCCGTCGCCACGCAAAGATAGAAAACGAGGGGGGGGCTTGGGTTGTTGAAGATCTTTCGTCACGGAGTGGGACGTATTTGAACGGGCACCTGTTTCGTCGCGAAAAAATCGTGGTCGGTGACTTGCTGGGGATTGGGCCGTTTCATTTACGGTTTGATGGCAAAGCGCTTGTTCATGCGGAAGGGGCCCCGGGGGCTTCTCTCACAGCCCATTCTCTGGTCACAAAACGGGGTGGAAATCTCCTCTTGAACAAGGTTTCCCTGCAGGTGGAGCCGGGTCAGTTTGTGGGTGTCCTTGGGCCCAGTGGTGCCGGTAAATCGACCCTCCTGGATGCCTTGTGCGGATTGCGACCAGCCGACTCGGGAAGTGTCTTGGTGGATGGCATTCGCCTTTATGAGAGGATGGATGACCTGCGTGATCACCTCGGGTATGTGCCACAAGATGATATCGTGCCTGCCGAACTCCCCGTGGAGGAGGCGCTGATGTACAGTGCGCGTTTACGTCTACCACGCGGAACTCCGATTGGTCAGATCCGACTTCTGGTCCAACAAACCGCTGCCCGGGTCGGGCTTGGTGAGCGTCTTCACACCCCCGTGGGAAAACTCTCAGGCGGCCAACGCAAAAGAGTGAGTGTGGCGGCAGAATTGCTGGGCCGTCCGCGCCTTCTCTTCCTTGATGAACCCACATCGGGCCTCGATCCCGCGACCGAGCACCGGATGATGGAAACACTTCGCGAGCTGTCGGCTCATAACTGCACCATCCTTTGCACCACGCACGTCGTGCAAAATGCCCATCTCTTCGATCGACTTGCGGTGATGCAATTGGGACATCTGGTGTTTTTTGGTCAACCTGAAGAGGCATCTGCCCATTTTGGTGTGAGCAATCTTGCGGATTTGTATCGCCGGCTCGAAGAGCCGGTGGAATTGGAATTAAAATCGGCGGCTGCGGAGGTTGGGCTGAACACGGGGGACTCCCCAGCTTCAGATTCGGACAATCTCCCGGGGGGTACCTCAAGAGACAAGCCTTTGCAAGTTCACCAAAGACGCTCCGCCGCGCTGCCAATTCTCATGGCCAGGCAGGCGGCGATCCTCATAGCCGACCGAAAGAACCTTGCGCTCCTGCTGGGCCAACCGATTTTAATCGCGCTCCTGGTGACCTGGGTCAGCGACGATGCTTCGCTGATTCTGTTTTTTGCCTATGTGGCCACCCTGTGGTTTGGCTGTGGAAACGCTGCGCAAGAAATTGTTCGTGAGATTCCCATGTTCCGCAGAGAGCGCCTCATCGGCCTTGGACGGATCGCCTACCTTGCCTCCAAATTTTTGTCCCTCGCCGGTCTCACCATCGCACAATCCGTCCTGATCTATGCTGTCATGCAGGTCGCTGCACGAGGAATTGGCGGAAGCCCCCTCTGGCAACTTTCGGCGCTGCTCATGACCGCGCTCGCTGCCGTGGCCATCGGCCTCGCCATCTCCGCGTGGGCCCGCACGGCGCTCCAAGCCGTGATGCTTGTTCCTTTGGTTCTCATTCCTCAGATTCTCTTCGCGGGCTTCATGCCTCCCGCCGGAGAGTTCAAACCCGGCCCCCTGGCTGTCTCTTATGCCATGCCAAGCGCCGCCGCCCAATCCGTCATGGACGTCTCCCTGTTTTGGAAAAAAACCATCGCCGGCTCCCTGCGGGTTGATTTTCCCTCCACCTTTTCCAACCTGAATCGCGACCGCACCCTCAAAAATGGCATGATTTTCACCAACCCCAAGCCGGCACTTTTGGGCTTGATGGTTTTGGGGGGCTGGGTCATCGCTGGCCTGCTGGCCACTTTTTTCTTCCTTAAAGGAAAAGAACGCGGGTGAAATATCACGAAATTGTCACAATTGGTGACTTTGCGCCTGCGAACAAAATGTGAATAACCTCCGGAAAAACCGGAGGTTTTATGACAACATCATATCGAACAGGCTGGATCTCAGACGTTCATTTGGGCACCCGCGGCTGCCAGGCGGAGGCTCTTTTGGATTTTCTGAAGGATGCGGAATTTGAGACCCTGTACTTGGTTGGGGACCTGATTGATATCTGGGCATTGCGGCGTGGGATTTATTGGCCCCAGGCACACAATGACGTCATTCAAAAACTCCTGCGCAAAGCGCGAAAGGGAACGGAGCTGATTTACATCATTGGAAACCATGACGAGTTTTTAAGCCGCTTTTTTGGAATGTATGGAGGCATTGCGATTCAAAAAAATGCCATTCACCTCTGCGCGAATGGCAAAAAAATGTTGGTGATGCATGGCCATGAACTGGACACCGTGGTCCAGAACCTTGGATGGCTGGCGCATATGGGTGACATTGGTTATTCGCTATTGATGCGCTGCAATGGGCTCATCAATTTTGTACGCCACCTCTTTGGCAAGGGGCACTGGTCCCTGAGCGCCTACGTCAAAGCCGAGGTCAAAAACGTGGTGAGCTTTATCGGCCAATTTGAGGAAGCGGTGGTCAAATATGCGCGGGACTTTGATGTGGATTCGGTTCTTTGCGGTCATATTCATACTGCGGCTGTTCGAGACATCCAAGGCGTCACCTATTTGAACACGGGGGACTGGGTTGAGAGTTGCACGGCGATGGTGGAGCACTATGACGGGAGGATCGAGCTTCTCAAACACGTGCCACCAACCTCCAAGCCGGAAAATTCCGGGGGGGTTTTCGACGAGGCGCCTGTTCTGACCGGGGTTACGGAAATGGCGGTTGCTCGAATTTTTGACAAACCGCCCATCCGTGCCTAGTCTCGGGTCATGGTAACAAAATTGCTCCACACGCGGTATCGGGTTTCTGATTTGGAAAAGACCGTTCATTTCTACAAGGACGTTTTGGGGTTGGAGGAAGTGCGGCGCTCGGTCAGCGGTCGCGGATCGCAGTTGGTATTTTTTAAGGCACCCGGCAGCGAGGAACTCATTGAGATCTGCAAATTTGACGAAAGTGGGCCGGTGCAAGTTGGTCCGGATTTGACCCATTTGGCATTCGCGGTGGAGGATATTAAGGCATTTGCCGAGCACTCAACCAAATTGGGCTATCCCCTCAGCGATGGCCCCCATCACTCCTCCAACGGGTCGGCCATCGCATTTATTGATGCTCCCGAAGGTTATGAAGTGGAGCTGATTCAACATGCCAAAAACTCCTGATTCCCTTACGTGACGGCTTGTTTCCACCGGCAAGCGATGGCAACCTGACAGGATATGAGGTATCGCATGTTTCGCGGCAGTGATTTAATGGCGAACAAGGCTGCTTGTGCCTTTGTGATCCACTGCGACGAAAGAAGGGGCTTGCGCAAAATCGCTCGGGCCTTGGATCGGGTCCAGGGCCTTGTGTCTGCAGATTTCGGGCTTGAGCCGGAAGGGCCAAAATTTAAAGGCACCAGGGAGCTGCCCGCTTTCGCGTGAAAGGTTTCGCCCGATTGCTCCTGCAAACAAGGCTTCGAGCTCGCCGACGAGCCGCGCCACAGTTCTCTCCGCGCGTGATCATCTTTGATTTTGACGGCACCATAGGGGACACGTTGGAGGTTGGTTTGGAAATCGCCAACCTACTGGCTGGAGAGTTCGGCTATCGCAAACTGGAGGGAGATGATATCGCCAAAGCCCGCAATATGCGGACCGCTCAACTCCTGAAATTTTTGGAAGTCCCGACTCGCAAGCTGCGAAAAATCTCCATGAGGGGAACTGCCGAACTTCACCGGAGGATGCACGAAATTAAACCGCTCCCCGGCGTTCCGGAAGTGGTTCGCGAACTCCACGCGCGAGGGTATCAACTCGGCATTGTGACCTCAAACACTGCTGAAAATGTCCGGATTTTTCTTAGTCAGCATCATCTTGAACTTTTTGACTTTATCCGCAGTTCCTCAAAACTGCTTGGCAAGGCCCGCGAAATCCGCAAGGCGCTCAAAGAGATCGGGGCCGCCAGGCATGAAGTTCTTTTTGTGGGCGACGAGACCCGGGACATCGAGGCGTGTCAGAAAGTCAAAATCCGCATTGCTGCTGTGGAGTGGGGATACAACAGCCCGGAATCCCTGACCTCGCTGAAACCAGAGTATCAATTTTCCAATCCCAAGGACCTCCTTGCCCTCCTGCCGGCGCTTTCAGAACCCGAAAACAACACATGAAAAGTTTTTCATCACCTTTTTTTCATTCTTGCGCAATGAGATTGGCATCACTCGTTGACTTTGTTGCATTGGTCTCTTAATCCTCTTTAACTGCCGTTTTCTCCTGTGACACCAAACGAAGATTATATTGTCGAAATCCTGCAAGACGTGGGGCTCATTACCCGGGCGCAAGCTCTTGATGCTCGGGACCGTGCTCAAGTTGGCGAGGTCCTTAAAACCCTGATCGAAGACGGGCACATCACCCAGGAAGACGTGGCCCGAACCCTGGCTGCACAGAATGGGATGGAGTTTTTGGATCTCGCGACCGTGGTGCCATCCCCGGATGTGATCGAAACCATGTCCTTGGAGAATGCCCGCCGCTACCGCGCTGTGCCGACTCAAATCCGGGATGGCGTGCTCATTGTCGCCATCAGTGATCCAATGGATATGGAGGCTGCTGATGCTCTTTCCTTTATTCTGAACCGCGACACCGAATATGTCTGCGCCACACCGGATGCCATTGACAAGGCGATCGCAGATTTTTACGGCACAGGGGAAGCCGAAGGTGCTGCTGGGGACGAAATGTTGATGTCCGAAGGCCTCCTCGAAGGAGAGGCCACCGAGGGCGATGCCCCCATCATCAAGATGGTGTCCATGTTGTTGCTTGAGGCCTATAACAACCGCGCAAGTGATATTCATCTGGAACCCCTCGAGAAAAAATTTCGTGTGAGGTTTCGGATTGACGGCGTGCTTCAAGAGATGCCCGCCCCGCCCCGGAAACTCCATTCAGCCATTATCAGCCGCCTGAAAATCATGTCGGGCTCCATGAGCATTGCTGAAAAACGGTTGCCACAAGATGGCCGTATCCAAGTGAAGCTCGGACAGAAGGCCATCGACCTGCGGGTGTCCAGCATTCCCACCGTGAGTGGTGAAAGCATCGTGATGCGTATTCTGGACAAAACGGCGCTCATGCTTGGATTGCCGGATCTCGGATTTCTTAGCGATGATCAGGCCAAGTTTGAGCGGTTGATCAATCTTCCAGATGGCATTCTGCTTGTGACGGGGCCGACAGGATCAGGCAAAACAACCACGCTCTACGCCTGTCTGCACTACATGAACAAGCCTGACCGCAAAATCATCACGGTCGAGGAACCCGTTGAGTACCAACTCAGTGGAATCAACCAGGTGCCGGTCAATGCCGACATCGGCATGTCCTTCCCGGCTGCCCTTCGTTCGATTTTGCGACAAGCACCGAACATCATCATGATTGGTGAGATTCGTGACATGGAGACCGCCAGTATTGCCATCAACGCCTCACTCACCGGTCACTTGGTGCTCTCCACGCTGCACACCAACGATGCTCCCAGCGCTGTGGCCCGTTTGGTGGACATCGGGATCAAACCTTTTCTTGTGTCCAGCTCCGTGCGGGCGGTGATTGCCCAGCGATTGGTTCGCAAACTGTGTTTGAAGTGCCGCCAGTCCACCGAACTCAGTGAATACGAAGCCAAGGCCCTTCAGATCGATTCCCGTCAGATTTCCGAAGCGAACATCATGATGCCCCAAGGCTGCGAGGTTTGCCGCGGCAAGGGATTCAAGGGCCGGATGGGCATCTTTGAAATTTTCCAAGTGGACGATGAGGTCCGTCACATGGTTAACAACAATGCGACCACCATCCAATTGCGTGCAAGAGCCCGCGAACTCGGCATGCGCACTCTTCGTGAGGATGGCGTTCGCAAAGTTCTTGCAGGGACCACCACTGCAGAGGAGGTCATCACAACCACCATGAGCGACGCCGCTTAAGCAAACCCGACAATGGAAGCAAAACAAGTTACCGAGATATTTTTGGAGTTGGGATGGCTGACGCCCGAAGTGGCCCAGGCTTGTGTCAAAGAAAGTCAGACCACGGAAAAAGCCATCGAGAAGGTACTCGTGGACAGTGGGGTCCTCACCATTGAGCAGTTTTGTCAGGGCCTTGCCGAATCACTTGGTACAGACGCTGCCGATCTGAATGTTTTTGCCGCAACCTCCGATATTCTTCACTTGATTCCCGCGGGGCTGGCCCGATTACACGGGGCTCTTCCCGTGGGGGCGTCTGGGAACACGATCTACGTTTGTTTTATCGACCCTTTCGACTCCCAAGCGGCCGAAGATTTGCGTTTTGCCCTGAACCGCGAAATCCAGCCCATGATCGGTTGGCCGGAGAGTGTGCGGAACATCATCCGCGAAAATTATGGCTCGGAGGTCACCAGCATGGAAGACGTGCTGAGGCAACTCTCCGACAGCACCGAGGTAACGCTCGCCGAGGGCGGGGAAGATGAGTTTAACGCCCAATTGGCGGCCCAGGAAGCCAACGCGACTCCCATCATCCGCTTTGTTGACCTCATCCTTGACAAGGCAATCGCCGCACGAGCCAGCGATATCCATTTCGAGCCGTTTGAATCGGAGTTCAAAATCCGTTATCGTGTGGATGGTGCCCTTTATGAGATGGACCCGCCACCGCGGCACCTTGCGCTTCCGGTCATTTCCCGTGTGAAAGTCATGGCAAATCTGAACATCGCTGAGCGCCGACTGCCTCAGGATGGACGTATTCAACGAACCGTGGCTGGCACACAAATCGACATGCGTGTTTCGACGCTGCCCACAGCGTTTGGTGAAAGCGTGGTGCTCCGTGTGTTGGACCGTTCGAATGTGAATCTGGAACTCGAAAGCCTCGGGATGCCAGAATATATTTACGATTTCATCCTGGGCGTCATCGAAAAACCCAACGGAATCTTCATCGTGACGGGCCCCACAGGTTCAGGAAAAACGACGACCCTCTATTCCTGCCTGCGCAAGATCAACACCATCGACACCAAGTTGCTGACCGCTGAAGACCCAGTTGAGTATGAAATTGATGGAATCATCCAGGTGGCCATCAACGAAAATATCGGCCTCACCTTCGCGCGTACGCTTCGAGCCTTTTTGCGTCAAGATCCTGACCGCATCCTTGTGGGAGAAACGCGTGACACGGAAACGGCCCAGATTGCCATCCAGGCTTCTCTGACCGGTCACTTGGTGTTCACAACCCTCCACACCAATGACTCCACTGGAGCCGTGACCCGTCTCGT
>JBGTAR010000109.1:0-17363 GCA_041749815.1 Terrimicrobiaceae bacterium | reverse complement strand
GCCATCCAGCGCTCCTTCGACGCCTTGTTGGCTGGGCGAACCTCCGTCGTGATCGCCCACCGTCTTTCAACCATTTTTCAAGCGGATCAGATCCTGGTTCTTCATCAGGGCCGACTGGTGGAACAAGGCACTCATGAGGAGCTAGTGGGTCGCCCGACCGGCCACTACCGCGAACTTTATGAAGCGCAGGTGGAAGGAATGATTCCGATGAGCGGTGCCACGCGCAAACCATGGAGTCGCTTTCAGACATGAGCACCACGGATCTTCAGTCCTCGCCGGATAAACCCTCTCCGCTGGTCAGCGAGGAGTTTGGGACCACTCCAAACGGCCTGCGAAAGGTCATCCCACCCGCATGGATGCATAAAGGCCTCATTGCTGTTTTTATTGTGACCTTATGTTGTGCGGGAGGCGTCCTTCTTAGTCCGATGGATGAATTTGTCATTGCGCCCGGGGAAGTGCGGCCTGCGGATTTTCTGTTTGTCTTCAGCCGGAGTGACGGAATTTTGGAATCGGTGCTGGTTGATGACGGGGAGGCCGTGGTCCCCGGTCAGGTTCTTGCGAGGCTGGATCCCTGGGAAAACACCAAACTCCTGGAAGAGATTCAGGGGCAAATCGAACAAGCCCAAGCCGAGTTGACCTTGCATGAGGCTGCCGAGAGGAAGATCACTGCCGCCCCCGTGCCTCCGGAATTTCTATTCAGTGCCCTGGAGGTGGAGCGCCAGCAGGAAGTTCAAGGCATCCAGCAGGACTACCTCCGCCGACTCAAACAACTGGAAACCAGCGGAGCGGCCGCGGGCACGGAACTCCTCAGCGTCCGCCTCCAATTGATTGCCTCCGAAGCCCTTCTCAAACGCAGTCAGCAGGCGAATGAATTGTTCAAAGGATCGTATGGTGCTGCTGCCCGCGAGGAAGCCCAATCACGGAAAGCCATGGCCAAGGCCAGCCTGCGCAGTTTGGAGACCCGTCTTGCAGCGGCAAAAACTGACTTGAAGCGGTTGGAGGTCACCGCTCCACAAGCGGGCACGATCCTCTCCACAGCAAGCCGGTTTCCCGGAGAGAAGGTCGCCGCGGGGGAAGCACTGTTTAAGATTTCATCCACGAATTCCACGGTGCTTCGACTATGCGCCACCGAGGATCGGGTGAATCTCATTCATCCTGGTCAGTTGGTCAGGTTTCGAGCGAACAACAACCCCGACCGCCTCGCCCCCCTTGCCACGGGTCGGGTCATCGAGGTGGCTCTCGACAGGGAACTCGAACAACAACAAGAATCCCACAACCCGCGCTCCCCTTATCGCATCAAAGTTGCCGTCGAAAATGCTCCGTATCCTCTTGCCGTCGGCGCCACAGTTCAAGCGGAGATCCTGATTGCACGCAAACCCTTCTGGCGCGTTCTTGCCATGAAAACCTCGGCTGACAAAGCAGAGTTTTAGAAGTTTGATCGGGTGGGAGGGAACGCGGGGCTCGAAGAAGATTGGCCGGAGGTTGCTTTTTCAAGTAGGGTGATCGGCTGGAATGAACCCACAAACTGCCCAACTTATCGCTGCCGACAAAGCCCGGATCTGGCATCCCTTCACCCAAATGAAGGGATGGACCGCCCCGGAGCACGAGCCGCTTGTTTTGGTGGATGGCGAGGGTGCACTGGTGCGGGACAGCGAGGGCCGGGAATATATTGATGGCAATTCTTCGATCTGGACGAATCTGCATGGACACCGCCATCCCAAGATCACACAAGCCATCAAGGAGCAACTCGACAGGGTGGCGCATGTGTCATTTTTGGGCTCCACGAACGAGCCAGCCATTCATCTCGCCAAGCGCTTGGTGGCTCTTTTACCCGACTCCCATTTGACGCGGGTCTTTTACTCCGATGATGGTTCAACAGCCGTGGAAGTGGCGCTTAAAATGGCTCTTCAGTATTACCAGCTGACGGCGAACCCACAGCGAAACCAATTTCTGGCTTTTTCGAATGCGTATCATGGCGACACAGCTGGTGCAGCCAGCCTGGGTGGGCTGGGGACATTTTTTGACCGGTTTGGTTCCATCCATTTTGACACCCATCAGGTGACGGACTTGGCTGAGTTGGAGGCATTGCCCGAGGAGGTCACCTCGCGGTTGGCCGCTGTGATCATCGAGCCAAAGGTCCAGGGAGCCGCTGGGATCCGGATTTGGCCGGAGGGCATGTTAACCAAGCTCCGGGCATGGTGTGACCGCATGGGCACTCTGCTCATTTTTGACGAAGTGCTCACTGGATTTGGAAGGACGGGACGGATGTTTGCCTGCCAGCATGAATCGGTGACACCGGATTTTCTCTGTCTTGCCAAAGGACTCACGGGAGGATACCTGCCCCTGGCGGCAACGCTCACCACCGAGCGGGTTTATGAGGCATTTCTTGGGGAGTTTCAGGAACTCAAAACCTTTTTTTACGGCCACAGTTATTGCGGAAATGCGCTCGGATGCTCGGCGGCTCTTGCCAGCCTGGATGTTTTTGAGAACGAACACGTTCTTGAAAAATTGACCGATAAAATCCTGTTATTTGAGGAGTTACTCCATGGTTTGTCTCTCCTCCCGCAGGTGGCAGAAATCCGACGCAGTGGATTCCTTGCCGGGATTCAGCTTCAAAAATCACCGGGGGAACCCTGCGCTTGGCAGGAGCAAACGGGGGCACGCGTCTGCGTGTCCGCTCGAAAGTTCGGCCTCCTCACCCGTCCGATTCTGGATACGGTGACTTTGATTCCACCGCTTTGCATCACCAACGATCAACTTTCCTCGGCTGTTCAAGCCCTGGACTCTGCGATCAGAGAGGTCATTCCCGGCTAAATTCCAAGCTCCAGTTGGTTTGGGCCCGTGAGAGCCCAGGCTTCGATGTCGAGCCGCCGCAGGTCCCTGGCAAATTCCTGCGCAAAACCGTGCAGGGTGAGAACGCGTTTGGGGGATACGGCTTCGACATGGGCCATGAGACCGGCATAGTCCGCGTGATCGGAGAGAGGAATGGCGGCATCAACTCCCATGCGGTACCGAGTTCCCGGGTCGAGGGCCCATCCGGTGACTGTGGCCACCCGACAATTTTTGAGTGTGCGCAGAGCTTTGGAGGCATTGGGTGGACAGACGACAACGTGATCTGCGGTGTGCTCAGGGTCCCATGCGGCACAGAGCGGCATCGGGATTCCTGCCTCGGTGTAAATTGCGACCATATTTGTGATGGAGGGGTGGGTCATGATTGGAAAACCGCAGTCCGCAATCGCGGCGAGAATCTCTTGAGCCTTGCCTAAAGAATAACCGAGCAGCACGGGAACCCTTCCCTCATCCATGGTCTCATGGCAAAAGGTCAGCAACCGGAGGCGTGACTCTTCCGCCGGAGGAAACTGATATTTTGGAAGACCGTAGGTGGTTTCCATGATGAGTGTCTCTGCGTGACATGCTCCGGCCGCTTCCGAAGAAAGGCCCTGATGTCGTTTAAAGTCCCCGGTGTAGAGCAGACTTCCTTCCTCGCTTTCAAAAAACAATTGTGCCGAGCCAAGCACATGTCCGGCTGGGATCAAGGTCCCCGACCAACCCTCAAAGTCCATTTTTTTTCCAAAGTCCGCGGTGAGGAAGCGATCAGGGGCCATGCGTTCTCTGACTGCGTTGAGGCGTGCGGTGAGCGGAGAACAAAAAATTTGTTGATGATGGCCAGTGTGGTCACTGTGGGCATGTGAGACAAAGGCCAAAGATTTTCGGCCCCTGGGATCAAGCCAGAGATCAACGGAGGGGAGATGGACACCCTTCGCGTATTGGACAGTTACCATGGGAACTCGACGGGGCGTGGGAGTGAGCGACTGGCTCCCGTGGGTGTTTAATTCGGACCACGCAGTTCGGGCAGCACTTTGGTGTAATAGAGTTCTCGCAGCTTGGAGTGGGTATCAAGTGGCAGGGGATCCACAGCCGAGGCCCTTGCATTTCCAGCCGCCTGCTCAACTTTGGTGGCGCCGGGGATGACCGTGGAAACTGCCGGGTGATCAAGAATCCAACGCAAAGCAAACTCTGGCAACGTCATCCCCTGCGGAATCAATGCTTTCACGTCTTCCATCAACTCAAACCCCGTCTCGAGAGGCAGCCCGGCAAAGGTCTCTCCCACATTAAAAAATTCACCATTCCGATTGTACTGGCGGTGGTCGTTTTCCGAAAAAGTTCGTCCAGCGGTCACGGCGCCACTCAGCAGGCCGCTGGCAAATGGCAATCGCACGATGATCCCCGTTCCTTGAGCAGCCGCCAGCCCAAGAATTTCCTCAACCGGCTTCTGACGAAAAATATTGAAGATGATTTGCAGCGAGGCCGCCCCATGGCCGAGGCAGATGTTGGCTTCTTCCATGGATTCGACGCTGGCTCCGAAAAGACGGATTTTTCCAGCTTGTTTGAGCTCCTCCAACCAACCGAAGACACGGCCTTCCCTCAGAACCTCTGTTGGCACGCAGTGAAGTTGGATAAGATCCAGCACATCGACCCCCAATCGGCCAAGAGATGCCTCCACGGCAGCATGCACAGCAGCTTTCGTGTAACCGTCGGGATACATCTCTCCGCCACGCCCCAATTT
The DNA here is from genome assembly GCA_041749815.1 of Terrimicrobiaceae bacterium. Taxonomy (GTDB): domain Bacteria; phylum Verrucomicrobiota; class Verrucomicrobiia; order Chthoniobacterales; family Terrimicrobiaceae; genus JAJTZA01. The sequence continues at coordinate 12,796 of JBGTAR010000109.1, read as the reverse complement.
GGTTGCCACAAAGAATGGGGTTTTTCGGTCCTTCAAAAAACGCCCGACCAAGTTTTCGCTGTGACCGCCGCCATAAACATCGGCGGTGTCGAGGAAAGTGACTCCGGACTCTGCGGCCGCATGGAGAATCCCCAAAGCAACCTTCTCGTCCACAGCTCCCCAATCCTTGCCTCCCAACTGCCAGCAGCCCAACCCAATTTCTGAAACCTCAATGCCGGAATTCCCAAAGTGTCGATTTTTCATGCAGCAGATTACGATGACTGGTAAGTCTCGGCAAGTTTGGTGAAGGCATCCACCCCGGCTTTTTCCCGTGGGGGGTGTGTCCGCGTTCCTTCACTCCAGCGATGAAAAATCAACAATCAGGAATCATCAATAAGAAGTAATTGGAAAATATATAATCCGCTTGGCAGCCCTCTTTTAGTGAGAGGGTTGGGTGAAGACATAGGGCTCTTCCTCGGTGGCATATTCGGAATTCTCCAACTCCTCCAAAGGTGCAAAGCGGTCACTACGGAAACCCATTTCCTCGGCGGCCCCATCCGCCATGTAAGGATCATCGGGATTTTTCAGCTCCTGCAACAATACCAAAAACGACACATCGCCGCCGCCTCCACTTGTCACTTGAGCCCGTCCGATCCGGACGTCCCTCACCGTGTAGATCTCATCCTTCACTGGCAATTGTTTGAAGATATGACGAACCGTTGCCGAAAAATCGTCATTGATGCACGCCACCTTTTGTCCCACGTCAAACATGGGACATACCATGCCAACCCAACGTTCGCTTCGCAAGCATCGAGTCGCCCCTCATGGGATCGCCGGCTTCCAGCCTGCACCACTCTGAACCGAATTGCCGACCCTGCCGGGAGAAAAGCAACAAGATCCCCCGGGGCAATAGTCCTTGACCACAGACACCATTGCCGTGAACATTCCCTTAGTGATTGATTTCCTCCATGAATTGCCCGGTGGTTTTCGGCGCGCCCCACAAAGCTTCCGCAGCGATCTCAGGGGATTGCTGGGAGATTCCACCCCCCCGTTTCATGAGGCATGAACGGGTGCCCGGCCTCGTCCCACTGCTGATCCTGCTTGTGACCATATCATCCACTTTCGCAGAAGACCGAGCCGTGGCATCCCGCGTCTTTCAAAGCGCGACGGCAGAGGCTCGCGTCTCAGTCTCCCCTCACCCAAGAGTTCTTCATTTTGGCAAAAAAAATGGCCCCGCCCTTTTGTGGGAGGACCCACACCTCACCCGATCGGGCATCCGATTTATCGCTTTCGAAAAGCAGGGATCAGATCATCTCATTCATCCCTTCGATGAACCTGCAACGTGGATTGACGAAACCGCATTCCGCGCCCGCTCAAAAGATTTGGAATTGGATGTCTCATTTGAACTCATCGAGGAGGTGCTTCACGTAAACTGCCGCCTGACCAATCGTTCGGAGGTCGAACGAACGCTGGCGCTTTGGTCCATTGCCTCCGTGCCGCTTCAGGGCTGGCTTGTCACGACGGCTTCGCGCGGACTGGAAAACAACCGATGGATTCATGGCAGGGTGGTCAGCTACTGGGGAACTTCGCTTGGGGAGCCCTGCCTGCGTTTTGGTCGAGAGGCTCTGGCCGTCGATCTTGCGACACCGATGCAATCTCCCTCCTTAAAAATTGGAACACGCTCAAATGCCGGCTGGGTTGCCTTGGTGCGACCGGATCTTGGGCAAATGTTGGTTGCCAAAGTTCCTTATGACGCCGCTGACCAATATCCTGACGAAGATTGCAACATCACGATCTGGGTGGGGGAGAGCCTGCAAAAAATCCCTTACGCAGAGATGGAATGGCTCAGTCCGTGGACCATCATTCCGCCCGGGAAAGCCCTTGTGTGGAATTATGTTGTTGAGCAAAGATCTTTTGATCCCGGCACTCAGAACTCCCCGGACACACTGCTGGAGTTGATTCGCCAGCCCGTTGTGATGACCTCTGGCCATGGCGGCGCGACATCAGATCATTGGCGCATGGATGGTGAAGGCCCCCTGATCCGCGATCATTTTGGCAAAGTGACTGAATGGCGTTCGTCAAGTGGCAAAGCCATGGCACGAACGCCTCTTTGGAAAAACGCCCCGGACTGGCAGCGCGAAACCTCCTCCCTGATCTGGAATGAAAGCACTTTGGTCGAAACCGATCCCTCTGCGATCCCGGTTTGGTCTCCGGAAGGCAGGTCTTGGCGCGTGGGATTTTCACTTTCTGATGAAGCCCGCCGACTGAATCGGATACTTTTCCAAGATGGAGACGCCGAGGGTGGACTTTTGTTGGCATTGATCGACGGCAAAGCGACTGCCATTCTGTGGAAAGAGGCCTTGCCACCCACTCGCTTGGAAGCCGCTCTATCCCAGGGCCCCGATCAAGAGGTCCAAATCTCCTATCTGCCCCAACCGGAAACCTTCACCTTGCAGGTGAAAGGCAGCACCTTGGTCACCCGCCCCTCTCCCGCAGGCCTGATAGCCCCAAGGCAGCGGCTGGCCATTGGACGGAATCCAAAGCTTCCCGCCGAATGGGAGTTCCAAGATCTCGAACCCTTTCTGGGAACCCTTCATCATTTGGAGGTGAGCCCTGTTAAGGCTGAAACAACATCTCCTTTAACTGTTCTCTCTGACCTGGTGTCGTCCCCCCACTCAACGCGCACGACCCGGGCCTGCGACTCGAATCACTTTAAGAACCGATCTCTGAGCAGGGGCTGTCTCCATTGGGCGGTCCCGGTTTTCCGGGAAACTTTCCCACCGCAATGCAAACGGGGGAACACCCCCCTCCTCCCACCCGGAGTCATCAGACCAATTGACACGCATGTTTTCGTCGGCTGGTGCCTGGAGATGCTGAAGCGTTGTATCGCACGACGGCAATCTCCTCAAAATCTGAAGGCTTTCCTGATCCAACTCCCACAGGAGATTGCCCTCACTGAGCTTCCAGACACGCAAAGTTAATCGACCATCCGGGCCTGCTTTGAGAGGATGGACCTTTAACTCGGGAGTGATGGTTCCCTCCCCCGTAGGCAACCATGCCCCCTTCCATTGGGTCAGGGCATGAATCAGCCATTGTCCGCCTTTGTTTCGGGCCTGAAAAATCTGTGTGCACCCCTGCTCATCCAATTTGTGGTAGGAGATCACCGCGCGGCCCAACAAATCGAATCCCAGCTTGGCGTTTCCATTCATCAGGCCGACACCGCAAGGAACAGGATCCACCACCTCAGCGCTGTCATAGGTGATCGGAGTGTTTAATGGTGTCCCCGCACTTGTCTCCCAATGCACAAGGTCCCGGCTCCTCGCATAACACAGCGTGTGATTGGTCGAACATTCTGGGGAGTCACGCCAGACCCAGCAGAGATGAAATAACCCGTCAGGGCCACACCGCGGACCGTCAAGATAAGCATTGCGAACTCCCTGACCGGAAACAACCGCTCCGGCATTGAGTCTCTCCCAGCGCTGAGTTGCGGGATCATACCTATTGGAAATCTGGTCCCCACGCCCACTCGATCCATGACGGTAGGAAAAACAAAGCGCCCCCTCTGGTCCGCGGAAAAATTCCGGATACGTCACAAGATCCTCAAGCTGCCCTGTCATTCCCATGCGCTCAAGACTGCCAATATCATCGGGCTTTCGGCTCCGAAAGTACACCAACGGGTCCGCATGCATATTGCCACTGAGGTGAAGAAACCCGTTTCGATCCCTTGCCAACACAACGTTGTTGTGGCTGTCCCAACCCACCATCTCCGGAAGCTGAGTGCGCTGCCAAGTGCTGGAACTCAACAACCGGGAAGCCACGGTCATCACGCGATTCACGTCATAGTATGCCACATACTGCATCGCCTCCGTCGTCAGCAGTGAAAAGCCCACGGGATGACCCGCCCACACCTCCGCCACAGGCAAGGCCTCGCCGGGAGCCTCAGGAATCGCCCCAGAAGGAATGTTCATTCGAATGAGGGAAGAAAAATGGGATAACGCGAGAGGGTCCGCGCTTGAAAATCCCGGATCACATCGGGAGACTGCTGGCAGGTGATTTGATTCATGAATCGCTTGGGGTAGATAAATGGGATTGTTCCCATTTTTGGAATGAAGTCAAGGGATCCGAATCTTCTCCCCCCTGGCCTGAAGCAGGCTGTGCGGACCTTGATCTTTCACAGCCTCCAAAAGCGACCGATTTTCTCCGCCATCTGATTCAGTTTAAAAATCTGATAATGTGAGAGTCACGCGCGATTGAGAATAAAGGCGGGAGAGGTCGCTCCTCCTAGGATCACCAACTTCCAGCCGACACCCCCCTCGTTGCCTCACCCCCCTTTCAGCACACCTGTCACGAGCATCGTCGGGGCTTTTTATTGACAGCCCTCTCAGAAATAGTGATCATTCACGAAATTGCCCTATAACCTCCAGCACAGGCCTCTGGGGCAGAAGCAGAAACGCGACACCTCCAACACACCCCAGCCATACAATGAAAATACAAAAACCCCCATTCGCATTATTCCTTCAGAGTCTTGCGGTTTTGGCCCTTGGCTCGACCATCGCAAACGCGCAGATTGTCTATATTGATCCGGCAAAAACAACAACGGCCCCGGAGGGCAAGTTTGTTGTGAATCTCTCGGGCACAGTCACCACGGCCACAAACCTTCTTGATTACAACACGGGCGATTCTTTCGGATCTGTGATTATGACCGGCGGGACCTACAGCAGCAGTTCAAGCGTGGACAGTGAGTGGGGGGGCGCAGCGGGCACACCAGCCTTTGATCACTTTGAAGGGTTCATAGACAATTCCGATGGCGCTGGGTTCACGTCAACCTCGCGAGTCTTCACATTTAGTAGCCTTGATATCACAAAGTCATATGTCTTGACCGTGACCGGCATTCGAAATACGAACGTGACGACCAGCCAAAGCGCCAACTACACGATTGGTGGAGTTGATGCCTTCACAAACACCAGCACCTCCACGGTGGGATTTGGCACGGTTGTTAGCGGGGCTTCCACCGAGTTGACATCCGGCACTCAGGACATCGCCCAGTGGAGTGGCATCAATGTTGGCGCAGATGGCATTTTTAGCCTCACATGGAGCCAGGGGGCAAACGCCTCCGGCAACACCTACATCAGCGCCATCAGCCTCCAAGCCGTTCCCGAACCTGCAACCTCATTGCTTCTTGGTCTTGGTTTGACCGTGATGCTCTTCAATCGCAGGCTTCGTGGCACACGGGCCTGATCAAAAAACTCGGTTTCAAACCTTTTAACCAAAATGCCGGTCAGCGGAGACGCTGTCCGGCATTTTGCATGTGGCGAGCTGAGTCTGCCAGAAACTCATGGTCCCCGCAGGGGAATGGAAGGTCTACTTGGCGCTTGGCTGCAAGACCGTTGATGAGCAGCCTGAAAAGCTAAATGATTTCCAGTTCGTCCCTCGTGGGAAGTTTCGGAAATGGTCGGGCCGGACCGGTTTGATACCAATACGCCACCGAGGCCAAATCATCTTGCAGCGGCAGGTAGCGCTTGTTGCTTCGCCATCCCAGCGCTTGGATGGTGACGCGGAGATCCTGCTCGAACCGCACGGGGTCCATGATGTGCCAGCGATACAACCCAAAGCGCTGTTGGGAGTCGTAGAGTCCGTTTGGCCGGATCACCTGGGGCATCCCCGCATATGGCGTGGTGAATTCCTGATACTGCTTTGTCTCCTTGTTCTCAAAGTTGTATGAGCCACAAAAATAATCTTCCGTTCCCGTTCCACAAATTGTGGGGAATTCCTTGTCCCCATCCATAAAAAATTTGATTTCCCCCTCTCCCCACCAACCATTGTTGTTCACGCCCCAAGCCATATAGGTCCCGGCATAGTGGCCGCGTCCCTGGACACCATCAAGGATCGTGAAGACGTCCTTGTAGGGCACCGGATTCACGCGGCGAAATTGTGCGTGAAAATACGCGGCTTGTTCGGGAACCTCCTCCAAGGAGTAGTTGATTTGATAAAACAGCTTGATGTCCTCACAACCCATATTTTCGAACGTCACACGACAGCGTTTACGAAAGGGCATCGGCCAGTAACAATTGAAGGCACTGCCCGGATTCACACACACGGCCAAAGAGGAGACCTGCGCGTATTTTCCCCAGCCGCAGGCAAAAAAATCACCCACCGGGCACTCCACCGCAGGGTGTTCACAATCGTCCCAATAAAATCGAAGGATGCCATGACGCCACTGGCCGGTTGGTGTCATCCAAATCTGCTGGATCAGGCCAGGCCCTTCCACATCCATGATGGTGGCGGTTGAGCCGCTGGAAATTTGAATGCAGGGGCGAACCTTCCAGCCCTGTCCCAATTCACGAGAACACTCGTTTGTTTCCCACTCCTGCCCAATTTTTGTCACTTCGGGCTGCGGATCTTCGGAAACCTGAGCCATCCCGCCACGCCCTTTTTCGCCATAAACATTTTCTGGAGAAACTGAGCGGGATTTGGCGGAACTAAGCAGGGGAAGATTGCCGAGGGAGCATGCGAAGGAGGATGGGGTCATAAGTGAGAGGAAATAGGGATCCCATCACACCTCTCCTAACACATGCAAGTCAATCAGATTCGTGAACAATCACGGATATAATCCATCGCATAGCCGTGCTTGCATTTCGAAAAATTTCACTTCAATTTGCTTCTGAATGACTCACCCGCTTGCGGCCCCTGGTCTGGGATCCCAAGCAATAACCAATCCCACTCATATGCTCTACGTTGATATCCCCACCACCGCCGAACTTCACGATCTTGCCTTGGAACGCACCCCGGGCTCCGTGTCCATTTTTTTGCCGACCACGCCGGTTTCCATTGAAATTTCCAGCTCCAGGATCGCCCTAAAAAACCTGAGCAAGGAGGCCCTTGCCCAATTGGAGGCCGTGGGCCACGACAAACGGGAGATTGCGGCCATCGAAGCCCACTTGGAGGACATCATTGATGATGACACGTTCTGGCGTTTTCAAGCCCACAGTCTTGCGATTTTTGCCAAGGCTTCCGGCGTGAAGACCTACCGCGTTCCGAACACCCTGAGCCCGCTGGCGGAAGTGGCAGACCGGTTTTATTTAAAACCTTTGTTCCGGACTGTCTCGTTTGCCAACACCGCCTATGTTCTGGCTCTTGCCGAGGGAAATGTCCGCCTGCTTGAAATATCACCGGATTTACCAGTCACAACAGTTTCTATCTCAGACCTCCCGGAAAATGCCATGGAAGCCCTTGGGGTCTCCTCCCTTGGCGTCAAAACAGAAAGTCGGCGCACCGATTCCTCGGCCGGACAACGTGGTCTGCGTACGCAGTTCTCGCGTCTGATCGATCGCGCGCTTCGCAAAGAATTGGCAGGTCAGAATGTGCCGCTTTTCCTTGCGGCTGATGTCACGCTCGGCGGTCTCTATCGGTCAATCAACAGCTATCCCCACCTCGCCTCCTTTGGGATCGACCGCACTCCCGAGAAAATGAGTGAAAGCGAGATTGCTGCCGAGGCCCGGACCCTGTTGGACCGCTTAAATGCCGAAAAGGTGGCTGCCGCCCGCGGGCTATTTGACGCCCGCAACTCCAGTGGACGGGCCACCACCGACATCGCCCAAGCTGCGAAGGCGGCCACAATGGGTGCCATTGATACGATCATGGTGGATATGGATGCTGTCGTTCCAGGGCTGATTGATGAGGAATCGGGGGCCGTGACCTTTGCCGACACCGAAACAGCTGATAATTACGGCGTGGTTGATGAAATTGCGCGCCGTGCTTTGCTCACCGGAGCGACTGTTCTGGCCGTGCGCAAAGAAGACCTGCCCGGCGCCACGCCAGTGGCAGCAATCTTGCGCTACGCGGTGTAAAACAGTCCCTCCTCACAAGAGGGCAAAATTCCAAAAGGAAATTATCACGGAAGTATTGCAGGATCACCGCGCTCCGTGGTAATCTTGTTGGTTCTTTATGAAAACCAAGAAACAGCCATCCCGTACCGTCAAGAAGCCCGCCAATGAGCGCGGGCGAGTTATGAATGGTGCAGAAATCCTCGTCGAATGCCTCGAACGCGAGGGGGTGGAAGTCATTTTTGCCTATCCGGGCGGGGCCTCGATGCCAATCCATCAAGCGCTCACCAAATCGAAAAAGATGCGCGTGGTTCTGCCACGTCATGAACAAGGTGGCGTGTTCGCTGCAGAAGGCTACGCACGTGCCACTGGCCGTGCCGGGGTGTGCATGGCGACCTCCGGACCCGGTGCCACCAACCTTCTCACCGGAATTGCTGACGCGTGGATGGATAGCACACCGATGGTGGCCATCACCGGTCAAGTGCCCCAAGACATGATCGGCCGCGGGGCCTTCCAAGAGACCGATGTGTTTGGAATGACCCTTCCAGTGGTCAAACACAGCTACCTCGTGTGGGACATCAAGGAAATTCCGCGCATTGTCAAAGAGGCCTTCTACATCGCCGAAAGCGGACGCCCCGGGCCGGTGCTCATCGATATTCCAAAAAATATCCAAAACGCCACCACCCAGCCGATTTTCCCGCAGAGCATCACCTTGCGCGGCTACAACCCCAACAAGCGGGCGGATGATGTGGCTCTCCAGGAAATGCTTGGCCTGATTGCCGAGGCCAAAAATCCGGTCATTTATTGTGGTGGTGGTGTGATCACCGCCAACGCGGCCAAGGAACTCACCGAGTTTGCTGAGCGCACACAAATTCCTGTGACCACCACCCTGATGGGCATCGGGGGATTTCCTCAAAATCATCCCCTCTCCCTCCACTGGCTTTGGATGCACGGCACGGTCTACGCAAACAACGCGGCCAATGAAGCTGATTTGCTACTCGCGATTGGGGTGCGCTTCGATGACCGGGTGACTGGCAAAGTCGAAAAATTCTGTGAACACGGAACGATTGTCCACATGGACATCGATAATTCCGAGTTGAACAAAAACACGCACGTGCGCCTGCCCATCCTCACCGATGTGAAATATGCACTCGGCCGGTTGAATGGAATTCTCGAAAAAATGGGCCACAAAAAAGTGTCCAAAGGTTATTCCCGGTACCCCGAGTGGTATTCCAAGATTGCCAGCTGGAAAAAAGATTTCCCTCTGTCCTACAAAGACACCGAGGACGCCATCCAGCCCCAACACGTCATTGAACTGCTACATAAGATGACCCAGGGCAACGCCATCATCACCACCGGGGTCGGGCAACATCAGATGTGGGCGGCCCAATATTACAAATTCAGCGAGCCCAGAAAACTCATCACTTCAGCTGGTCTTGGATCCATGGGCTTCGGTTATCCAGCTGCGATGGGTGCCAAGATCGCGTGCCCTGACAAGCAGGTTGTGGATATTGATGGCGACGGATCTTTCCTCATGAATGTGCAGGAACTCGCCACGGCACATATTGAAGGAATTGCCGCAAAGGCCATCATCCTCAACAACCAGCATCTCGGCATGGTGGTGCAGTGGGAGGACCGCTTCCATGGTGGCAACCGCGGACACACCTTCCTGGGTGACCCGAAAGACCTCAAGCGCATCTACCCGGACTACGTGCAAATTTGCAAAGGTTTCGGTGTGACCTGCGAACGCGTCATTCACAAAAAAGATCTGCCTGCGGCTCTCAAGCGCATGCTCGACTCCAAAGAGGTTTATGTGCTCGATGTGCAAACCCCTTACACGGAGCACGTGCTGCCAATGATCCCCACAGGCAAGACCTACAAGGACATCATTGTCAAATAATCCCCCGGAGTCCCGATTCCAAAAAAACGGCGAAACCCTATGCCGGTTTCCTCGGATGGCCAGTCATCCTGGCCATCCGGGATCTGACCGGGCTTGAGAGTTTTCCCCCATGAGCCTGTCTGTTGCCAAGGTTGACGTCACCTGCCCCCACTGCGGAGCAACCCAGAAAGAACCACCCCGGACGGTTTCAACCTTTTGTCGGGCATGCAGCGGACACTTTGAGATTGGAACAACCCGGCAGGCTGCGAGCACCCGTCCAAAAGGACCACAAAAAGAGGTTCATTGTTACCGGTGCGACACCGACCATGCCGTCTCCCGTTCCGCCCGCTCCACCCTGTGCCCGACCTGCAATGCCGGCATTGAGTTGTGCGACATGGACTTCTCCGCCAACGCGTCGCGCCCCGTGGATATCAGAGGAAAACTCCGGGTCCGAAAAGGCGCCCACCTCAACAACTCCCTCATCATCTGCACGGACGCAAGAATCGAAGGGCAAGTCACCGGAACCCTCCTCTGTGAGAACCAGTTGGAACTGCTTGGGTCGGGAAAGCTTTCTTTCAAAGCGACCGCGGAAACCACAATCGTCGGTCATAAGGCCACGATGGAATTAGCCTACCCCCTCAAAACCAACACCCTTGAAGTGAATGGCTGCCTCACCGGCCAAATCGTCTGCACCGGCACCGTTCGCATCCACAAAGGCGGCGTGCTCCGCGGCAGCCTGGAAGCACGCTCCCTGGCCGTTGATCGCGGCGGAACCTGCGAGGCCTTCACCAAAATCGTCTCTTCAACAATCCCTCCCCCACGTACGACCAAAATCGATTGAGCAGGATTGATCTTTCAGTGTGCGAACCCCGGCATTCCCCGCGTGTTTTTGGGAATTGCACCTGAAAACACTGTCTCCACAAAAATTGCGGGATCCTTGGGCCTCGGCAAAGAACACGAAAGGCTGCATTTTAATGCGCTTCATGCATATTTCTGGCACCGGAAGTCAGGTCATTTTCCTCCCGAGCAGTTCGTTGACCAATCACAACGCTCTTCACCATAAAAATTGACTTTCCCTTTGCAGAAGCGTCATTCCCGCGTTAAACAGAAGGGCTCATTATGCCTGAAACGACTCTGATTCTCCTAAAACCCGATTGTGTCTCCAAAAAACTTGTTGGAGAGGTCATCGGACGCCTCGAAAAAGCTGGTTACTCGATCCGGGGCGCCAAAGCTCTCCAATTGGAGCCCGGTATCCTCCGCGAACACTACGCCCATATCGCCGACAAACCGTTTTTCCCGGAAGTCGAAAAATTTATGTCCAGCGGGCCCGTCCTGGCTCTGGCCATTCGCGGGGAGAATGTGATCTCAGGAGTCCGGGACCTGCTCGGACCAACAGACTCCACCAAGGCGGCCAAAGGAACCATCCGTGGGGATTTTGGTGTCGATATGATGGTTAACGTGGTCCATGCCTCGGATTCTCTCGAAAGTGCCCAAGCCGAGTTGAAACGCTTCTTCGGCGACGGCGGCTTGTTGGACTGAGTCTTTAGCGGGTCAGAAAAACTCGCGCGGAGGCGCAGAGGCGCGGAGAAAAATCAGGACCACTTGCTAGTGTGAGCGTCCATGGGGCACTCGCCGCAATCTCAGAATCAATTCCCGCAGTCTTCCATAAGACGGCCCAAATTTTGTTTCTGCCACTCCTCTGCGTCCCTGCGCCTCTGCGGGAGTCTCTGGATTGGTCAACTATTGCGCGAAGTGGTCAAAGCCGGATTGGCTGAATTGGAAGCTTTCCCCCTTTTGAGTCAGCCGCCCAATGGCGGTCAGTGGAAGTTTCGGAAAGGACCGTGGCCATGCGGCTTCCAGCTTTTTGACACAAGACTTTGGGGCCGCAAAGAGTAGCTCATAATCTTCACCGTCCGAGACAGCGGACTCAAAGGAGATACCCCTTGAGCGGGGAATGGTGTTTGGGGTGATTTGAAATCCCGTGTCCGAGGCCGCCGCGAGTCGGGGAAGATCTTTGGCAAGGCCATCGCTGAGATCCATCATGGCTCCTGCAAAACCGTGTTCAGCGAGCCAGCGGCCCTCGGCTAAACGCGGTTCAAAGGCCCAGTGCTTTCGGCGAATGGAACCACCGAGACGACCGGTGACATAGAGCACATCCCCGGCCCGTCCACCGGATCGGCGAACCAACCGGCGGGCATTCACTCTCCCGGTGAGCGAAATGGAAATAGCGCGCATGGGGGCGGACGTTGTTTCGCCACCAACAACAGGCACTTGATACTTCCGGGCCGCGCTGATCAATCCCCGATAGACGCTTTTCCAATAGGCAAGCGGCACATCGGGCGGGGAAAAGATGGTGATCATGGCATGGGACGGAACGCCGCCCATGGCAGCGATATCACTCAGAGCGCGGCAGAGGGCCTTCCTTCCCACGCTTGCTCCCGCAAGGGTGCTGGAAAAATGAACATTCTCCACCACACAGTCCGTCTTGAGCAGGAGAAGGTCCTGAGAGCCGGCGATGCGAACGGCACCACAATCATCGCCGGGACCCAATACCACATTTTTATCGGATGCCATCCCTCCGAGCAACTCCTCCAGCAACTCCTCCTCGCTCAGCTGAAAAAGTTTCATGAGGGGAGTTGGGGCCAAATCAAAGACACCACCAAAGAGAGTCCATTGAAGAGGGCATGCATTAAAATGGGAGCCCAAATGGAACCGGAAATCTCATAAACCAGGGTGAGCGCCAGCGCGAGCAGGAAGAGGCCGGCAAAGGCGGGCAAGTGGACGTGGATGGCCGCAAAAAGCAGCGATGCCGCCAAACCGGCCCAAATCGGCCCCACGTACTGTTTCGCCACGCCGTAAAGATAACCCCGAAAAATAAACTCCTCCGCCAAGGGGGCAAACACCACCGCCATCAGGGCCACAAGAGCTCTGGGAAGGAAATCCGGGGATTTCATCCAAAACTCCAGGAGAGGTTGGTTTTGTGCTTCTGGAACGACAACAAGGGAGACCAACCACTGCACGGAAAAGACGATGGGCAACACCGCAAGGAAGGCCAATCCCACCCATGAGAGATCCTCGCGCCATTTCAGCCATTTTAATCCGAAAGCCTTTGTGA
>JBGTAR010000108.1:0-5867 GCA_041749815.1 Terrimicrobiaceae bacterium | reverse complement strand
GGAGGGCATGGGCTGATCAAGGCCGTGGTCGAACACGCCCGCATGCCCGTGATCAAACACTACCATGGGGTTTGTGCCGTGTATGTTCATGACCCCGCTGATCTGGCCATGGCGGCAGGCATTGCCGTCAATTCGAAGTGTCAGAGGCCAGGCGTCTGCAATGCCATGGAAACCCTGCTGGTGCATTCCGCTGTGGCTGCCGGGTTTTTCCAGGCTGCGGCAGAGGGATTAGCAAAACATGCGGTCGAACTGCGCGCTGATCCCCGCGCCAGGGATTTGCTTGCCCAACTTGATTACAAGCCCCTCGTTGAGGTGACCACCGACGATTGGACTACGGAATTTCTTGAGATGATCCTTGCCGTCAAAGTGGTTGATTCCCTAGCCGAGGCCATTGATCACATCAACACTCATGGCTCGCACCACAGCGACTCGATTGTGACGACGGACGAAGCCGCCGCCGAACGATTCCTCGCGGAAGTGGATTCTGCCGCCGTGTATTGGAATGCCTCGACCCGCTTCACGGATGGTGGGGAATTCGGGTTCGGCGCAGAGATTGGAATCAGCACGGACAAACTTCATGCCAGAGGTCCCATGGGTCTCGAAGAGCTCACCACCTACAAATATCTGGTGCGCGGCACCGGCCAACTCCGCACATGAAGGCCGTTCGTGTGGTTTATGAAGGCCGGGTTCAAGGCGTCGGGTTCCGGTGGACGGCCAGAAATCTCGCCAAGGAGTTTGATGTCACCGGCACGGTGAAAAACCTGTCCGATGGCCGCGTGGAATTGGTGGCCTCCGGAGAGCCGGATGAAATCACCACCTTCTTGGATGCCATGCGGGACAGCGCGCTCGCCGGGCATGTGTCTGCCGAACATCGTGAAGAGTTCGAATTGCAAGAATCCCTTCGAGGGTTTCAAATTGTCCCATGAGTTCACCAGCCGCCAAAATCGACAACCTCACCAAAATCTTTCCCGTGCCCCTGCGACGTCAAAAGGTGGTGGCAGTCAGTGATGTGTCCATCCAAGTCGAGGAGGGCGAAGTTTATGGCCTGCTTGGTCCCAACGGCTCAGGCAAAAGCACGATCCTCAAAATCCTGCTTGGCCTCGTGACACCAACCCGCGGAAAATGCCGGGTTTTTGGGGAGGACAGCCGCGACTATCGCAGCCACCGCGATGTGGGTTTTCTTCCGGAAAATCCCTACTTTTACAAATATCTGACGGCTGAAGAAACGCTCCGTTTTTATGGCAAAATTTGCGGCATGAAAGGGAAACCCCTCACGGACCGCATCCTCGAACTTTTGGAACTTGTCGGCATGCAGGATGCCCGGGATCGCCGGGTTGGCGGCTACTCCAAAGGCATGCTTCAACGCATTGGCCTCGCTCAGGCCCTCATTCAGAACCCCCGCCTCCTCGTCCTCGATGAACCCACCGCTGGGGTGGATCCGGTCGGCTCCAAGGGAATCCGGGATCTGATCATGAACCTCAAACAAATGGGCAAAACAGTGATCCTCACCTCCCACCTCCTCGAGCAGGTTCAGGAAGTCTGCGACCGCATCGGCATCATGGCCCGGGGAAAGCTGGTTCGTGAGGGTCGCTTGGAAGACCTTGTCACCGTGAAAGGTCAAACCGAATACCGCATCGAAAATGCCTCCCCTGACCTTGAACAGAAAATCAGAGACCTGGCCGCCAGCTCCGGTGCCAAACTCGTCTCCACCCAAACCCCCCGCCTGACGCTGGAAAAAATCTTCCTCGAAGCCACCGAATAAACCCACGTCTTTTCAGACGTGTGGTGAGATTAGGAAATTTTAATGCCCCTGAGACGGGTTCTCTAATGTGCGTGTGAGAGGGTTGTTTCGTAATGAAACATTCCATCCTTCAACTCACCACGGTCATTGCCATCGGTTTAACGGCCCTCACAGTGACAAAATCCATCGCCGCACAGGCCTCGGACCAAACCATCAAAAACCTCAACACGGCATTTCAGGGAGAGTCCAATGCCGCCAACCGCTATGCGGAATTCGCAAAAAAGGCGGATGACGAAGGCTATGCCCAAGTCGCAAAACTCTTCCGCGCGGCATCTGCCGCTGAGGCCATCCATCGGGAGACCCACAAAGCCACCATCCTTGAATTGAACGGGGTACCAGCCACGTTTCAGTTGGAGCAGGTCACACCCGCCTCAACGGAGGAAAATCTCAAGGCCGCCATCAAAGGAGAAACCTATGAGCGTGACATCATGTATCCGGAATTCCTCGCCCTCGCGAAAGCGGATGATGCCAGGGCCGCCATTCGCACGTTGGAATTCGCGCTGGCGGCAGAGAAGGAACATACCAAACTTTACAGCGAGGCACTAGGCACCCTCGGAAAAAATGCCCCTGACAACTATTATGTTTGCAGTGTCTGCGGGATGACACTCACAGAAATGCCTCTGAAGAAATGCCCCTCCTGCCGGAAGAGCAAAGACGAATACAAACAAATCATCTGAGGACATTATATGATTCCAGATCCTCTTCATCCGGCGATTGTCCACTTCCCCATTGTTCTCCTGCTCTTGGGAGCGCCTCTTGCCATCATCGCCATCTTCCTTCGGAAGTGGCACCTACCGTGGTTTGTGGCACTGGTATTAATGGCCGGAGCTTTGGGTGCCGTTGCGGCCGCGTGGACCGGCGGCCAGGACGAGGAGGTTCTCGGTGAACTCACCGCGAACGCAGACACGATCCTCGAACAGCATGAAGAATGGGGGGAAAGAACACGCAACGTGGCCGTGCTTGCAGCGGCGCTTGCCCTCCTTGCCGCAGCGTTCACCAAGATTCCAACAGCCTCCATCTCGATTGGGGTGCTGGTGGCGGTGGCAAGCCTCGCGGCTGCGGTGTGTGTCGCTCAAGCCGGTCACTACGGAGGCCTCCTTGTTTACAAACATGGCGCTGGCATCAATTTGGCGGCAGGACAGAATGCGCCGAATGGAGAGGCAGGAAATTCCGGGCTGTCTAAAGAACAAAAAACAGGTGATGATGATTAGGACGTGACCTTTCAAAACGCGATGAATCCACCAAGGCCTCGGTCCTGCTGACTTTTCCATGCGTATTTTGTTTGCCGAGGACGATAAAAAGCTGCGCCTGCATGTGGCAGCGGCACTCCGGGCTGCAGGTCATGCGGTCGACGAAACCGGAGATGGAGAAGAGGCGCTCTGGCTGCTGAAAGAACACCCCTTCGACGCCGCTGTGCTGGACATCGGTCTGCCCGGACGTGATGGCATCAGCATCACCCGGAAGGCACGGTCGCAGGGATGTGTGGTCCCCGTGCTTCTGGCCACAGCGCGGGGAGAGGTTCGCGACAAAGTGAGTGGACTGGACGCGGGAGCTGATGATTATATTGTCAAACCCTTCTCCACCGAGGAGGTACTTGCACGATTACGGGCCTTGGCAAGACGATCCCGGCCTGAGTTGGAAGACACACTTCGAATCGCTGATCTGGAAATTGACTTGCGATCCCGAACAGCCCGGCGTGCCGGCAAAGACATCGTGCTCACCAATCGGGAGTTTGCCCTTCTTGCCACGCTGGCCGAGGCCTCACCCCGCCCGGTTTCCAAAACCACCCTCACCGAGCGGGTCTGGGACAGGCATTTTGATTCAGGGACGAATGTGCTGAATGTCTACATCAATTACCTTCGGAAAAAGGTGGACCTGCCCGGCAGCACTCCTCTGCTTCACACGTTGCGCGGTGTGGGTTTTTCGCTCAGGGAGCCCGAAGCATGAACTTCCGCTTGCGGGTTGCTGCGTGGTTTGTACTTTCCGTGATTTTTCTTGCGGGCACCTTATTTCTAAGTGCGCATTATCATTTGGACGAAGAACTGCGAAAAGACCGCTGGGACCGTTCTCACCCGGAGTTTCCAGGCTGGATTATTCATGGCAGCTACACGGATGAAGAGGTTCAGGACATCCTTGGAGAATTGCTCCAAGTCTGGCTATGGGTTGGCATCCCGGTGGTTTTGCTGAGTGCGGCGGTCGGTTGGTTCATAGCGCTGAGGTCGATCCGGCCAGTCCGAAAAATTAATCGTGAGCTGGATGCCCTGGACTATCGGTCCCTGCAACGCGGGGTTCAACTTCCTGAAAAGGACATGGAACTCTCGAACCTCGTGAGTCATATCAACGACCTCCTGACCCGCGTCCGCGCCAGCTATTCGGAGATGGAGGAATTTTCTGCGAGGGTGGCGCATGAGTTAAGGACACCCCTCACCATTCTGCGCATGAAAACCGAGGCAGCCTCACCCCGTTTGCCTGAAGATTTTTCTGAAGATTTCCAAGAGGAAATCACGCGGCTCACCCGGCTGGTGGAAAATCTGTTGTTAACCGCCAAAGCGGAAGGGGGAAAGTTGGAGTTGCAGCCCGAATCCGTGGATGTCACGAGTTTGCTCACCGACCTGCAGGAAGGTTATGAACTCCTTGCTGCCGAACGGGACCTCGATTTTGAGTGGCGTGTTGCCACTGGCCTCGAATGCCTTTCTGATCCGGCATTTTTGAGCCAGATTCTCCACAACCTGCTTGGCAATGCGGCGCGCCATGGGAGCAAACACATCAAAGTCACAGCGTTGCGACATAACCAGAGAGTGATCATTCACATCACAAATGCGTGTGATCCCAATCAACCCCCAACGACTGGCATGTCCCAAGGCCTTCGCGTTGTCAGATCACTCATCGCAGCCCAGTCAGGACACTCTCTGGCGCTACGCAAATCCGAACGTTTCTTCTCGGTTCGGCTTGGATTTTTTGAAGAACCTGCAGGGAAATCATAGTCGCTCGCTGGCCCACAAGGGCCTGATTTCCCTACACTACAAAGGGTGGCGACATAGAGCACTAACCTTTGCACCTGTTGCAAATCTTCCGTGGAAATGATATGCCACTGACGAAGCAAAAACCGACGCAGAAACCCATGTCCCACAAATTTTCACTTGGTGACAAAGCACCGCAGCTTGCCACTCCGTTTGGATCAAAGTTCCAAGCCAACCATGCCAATTTTCCCATCCTGAAGGGCCTGTCCCTTTACCGCCTCGTGATCAACGCCGAATGTTTTCGTGAGCCGCATTGGCACGCGAATGCTGACGAATTGGGGTATTGTTTGCAGGGCAGGGCAAGGGTCACGATTTTTGCCAGTGGCAATATCCACGCCAGGTTCACGGTTTCGCCAGGCGAGATGTTTTTTGTCCCCTCGGGTTCGCTCCATGCCATTGAAAATATTGGGGAAGAGGCCGCCGAGTTTCTGATCACCTTTTCCCACGAGCAACCGGAAGATTTTGGACTTTCCGGATTTGTGGGCTGCCTGTCTCCGGCAGTGATGGGGAACACATGGAATCTGGATGCCGACGTTTTGGGAGGTCTGACAAAGTCGCCCAAGAGCGTGGAGTTTGGAAAAGCAGTTTCAGCGGCGGAGTTGAGCGAATCGGACAGCAACCCCTCCCCCTTCAAATTTGCCATCGAATCCCGCGCTCCGCTGCTCGCCAACCCCGACGGATCGGCAATCGTCGCCCGACGCGATACCTGGCCGGCACTCAAGGCCCAAGCCATGTATTCCGTCCGGATCCACGGATTGGGAATGCGTGAGCCCCACTGGCACCCGGAAACGGCAGAGCTGGGATTTGTCAAAGAGGGCCACGCTCGAATGACCGTGCAGAGCCCTGATGGCTCAGCCGAGACCTATGAGCTCCACCCCGGTGACATCTATTTTATTCCCCGCGCCTACCCGCATCACATCGAAAACCTTGACGGCACGGAGGTTCACTTTCTGATATTTTTTGACACTCCCGATGTGCAGGACATTGGCCTCACCGGTGGAACCCCCGCATTTCCTGACCGTGTCATCGGGCCGACCCTTGGGATC
>JBGTAR010000107.1:0-10435 GCA_041749815.1 Terrimicrobiaceae bacterium | reverse complement strand
CGCCGAGTTTTTGTTTGATGACGAACAAGCGATTGTCCGAATCGACATGAGCGAATACATGGAAAAACACGCCGTCGCCCGTCTGATTGGAGCTCCTCCCGGCTATGTCGGATATGAAGAAGGTGGCCAACTCAGCGAAGCCGTCCGTCGCAAACCTTATTCTGTGGTGCTCTTCGATGAGATCGAGAAAGCCCACCACGATGTGTTTAATGTGCTGCTTCAAGTGCTTGATGACGGACGAATCACCGATGGCCAGGGCCGCACGGTCGATTTCAAAAATTCCGTCCTTATTCTGACCTCCAATATCGGCAGCCACTACATCATGGAGGACCTGCCCAAGGCCGAACGCAATGCCAGAGTCACCGAGGCCCTTCGCGAGCACTTCCGGCCGGAGTTCCTGAATCGTATCGATGAAACGATCATCTTTGACCGCCTCGACAGTTCCCAGATCGGGCGCATCGTCGAAATCCAACTCCGCCGACTCCTCACTCGCCTCGAGAAACAAAACATCACCCTCCAACTCAGCCCGGCCGCCATCGCCCACCTCGGCAAGGAAGGGTATGACCCCGCTTACGGAGCCAGGCCGCTCAAACGCGTCATCCAACGCGAAATCCTCGACCCACTCAGCCTCGAGATCCTTGATGGCAGGTTTCACGAGGGAGATACCATCTCTGCCAACTTCGAAGCGGATCACTTGGTTTTTGACAAGGCGTGAGGCTCAGCAGAAGACAAGCGCCGTCAAGCACCTCAGCGGCTTGCGCTTTCAGCTTTGGATCCAGGGTGAATTCAACGGCCTGTGAGCCCATGATCGCAAGGTAGGCGGGGCTTTGGTGGCCGGGTTCAAGGCATATCAAACAACGTCACCGTCCGCGCCATGACCTCATGCACAAAGCTGAGCGGCACTTTGCAGATGGGCTTCCACTGGCGTTCTTTCCAGTCTTGGGAGCGGACGTGATCGCAGAGGACGACTCCACCAACTGGAAGGCCGGAGGGAACCTCGAATTCAAAGGGGTAGCCCTTGGCTTTGCTGGTGATAGGACAAAAGACGGCAAGGCCGGTCTTCTCGTTGTAGCGAGTGTGGCTGAGGACAATGGCAGGGCGGCGTCCCGCTTGCCCGCGACCTGCCTGGGGATCGAACACCAGCCAACCCAAGGTGCCAAGCTCGGGCACGGGCATTTGTTTGGGCGTCACGACGTCAGAATCTCTCGGCCCACGTCTGCACCCCATTCCGTTGCGGGATGGAGGTTTTCGGGTGTCACCTGACTGAGCAGATCATCGAGGCTGATCTTCTTCGGAACAGCCTTCACAGTGAGGCCTGATGCACCGACTTTGAGCGTCACAGGGTCGCCTTCTTTGACGTGAATCTGCTTTGCGACGGCAAGAGGGATGCGCAGTGCCAGACTATTTCCCCATTTTTGAATCGTGGCTGTCATGTTTCTACAATGAGGCTACTCCGAAAGCTTGTCAAGACCACCGAAACTCCCACTGTCCGCCCGGCAGGCCTGCTACTACCAGTTCTTGAGAAGAAGTGAGGCAAAGGGATTTTTTTGACAGGATTGACACGATTTGCAGGAGGGAGAATCGGTGCCATCGTTTTGACATCAGATGCTCACTTTGAAAATGTCCCGGGCCTGAAAATGCGGCA
Organism: Terrimicrobiaceae bacterium; assembly: GCA_041749815.1. GTDB lineage: Bacteria > Verrucomicrobiota > Verrucomicrobiia > Chthoniobacterales > Terrimicrobiaceae > JAJTZA01. The sequence continues at coordinate 8,790 of JBGTAR010000107.1, read as the reverse complement.
ATGGACGAACCCATAACATTCAAAAGAAAGAGTTAACCATGAAGAACTTGAAAGACACGAAGGGGAGATAAGAGATTGAGATTCTATGCTTGATGGAGGTGCTGCCACTGATACATTTTATAAGTGCCTGAGATTTCCTGGTTTCTTGGTATCAAGATCGAAATGTTTTGGGGGGATAACCCCCAGCTCACTACCATGCCACTTACGCTGCGCAATCCGCGCAAATTGGGATTGCGCCTTTTACGGTCTTGGCTGGGAAGCTGCCTGGGAAGGTGGTCGCCCTGCTTGCAGAATGGACGTCACTGCACGAACACGAATTGATAGAAGCTTTTGAAAAAGCCGCCCGAAAGGAACATCCGGGAAAAATTGAACCCCTCGTTTGATATGAACAATAAAATCACACATGTTTACGCTCTTGGCGGGAAGCGTCTGGCATTGCGTTTTGATGACGGGCACCGGGCTAACCTCGATTTTTCTGCCCTTGCATTTGAGGGCATTACCGCGTCTCTGGCCGAGGATAGTTATTTTCAGAGGGTGCGCGTGGAGGGCAGCACTATTGCATGGCCCAACGACTATGATATTTGCCCGGACGTGTTGCGGCTTTGGTGCGATCAAGGGCGGGTGCTCACAGACGAAGAAACCAACGCCGCTTTCACCGTTTCCGCCTAATACCCCGAAAGTAACAAAAAGGTCTTTACATCTTCAAAATTGGAGAATCTGCACGAATTTAATCGCGCGGAGGCGCAGGGGCGCAGAGGGTATACCAAGAAAGGCAAAAACCACAGAGAGAGACTCACATCTGAGCAGCGGGCTGCTGTTTTTCAATACGCTCACCCCCCCTTTTTGTATTTCCTGTTGAGAGTCTCTTCTCTGCGCCACTGCGCCTCTGCGGGAGTACCTGCATTTGCCAAGCGTGATTCTCGGACCTTACGGCTGGAAATAATTCTCCGAGACAACCCGCCACTTGTAGAAGTTGCTGAGTGGCTCGGCGTCGGGAATCGTCGCGTAGTCGGGAATATCCGTGGCATTCGGGTCGATAAAACGCTCAATCAGCGTGGACCCACGCAACTCTGACATCACACGGTCCTTCGATTCATCCCAAACGGCCGCCGCCGAGCCAGGAACTTTTTTCAGGATCTGCGCACGCCAGTGCACTGTGAAAGTGTTCGATTTGGTGGTGACGCGGGAATAGAGATTGTCATACGGAGCCTCCCGGGCGGTGTCGGACGTTAAGAGTTTGTTGTTCCAAAACGTTTCCACATTTGCGGACGTGCTTCCTTCAGGAACAAGCCACATCTCACAGAGCTGGGAGGCAGAGCGGAAAATATCGCCCGTATCGAACACACCTGCATCAAATCCATCAAGCGTTTCTGCCACGTCGATTTTATAGCGGGATTTTGCGTTTGGAAGATCCTTAACATAATCATGAGATTTGTAATCTCTTGAAAGGCTGTTGTGAAGGACTGTGAGCCACGTTGATTTCATAAGGGCATTCAAGCCGGTCTTTCTGTTGATGTAATTGAAAGGAGCGATTTTATAATTCAAGTTGATTTTTCCAGCTGTAGAAAACTCTTCACTGATCGGATAGGGTTCGGCAACGGGCATCCAGAAAAGATCAAGCAGGACATGGTCGCGCAGACCAACGAGTCCGGGATGGGCGCTCCCAAGCGCTGGATTTGGTGAAAATGCAAGAGTCTGCCATCCCACTGTCTTGCTTGTTGGCAATGCCCCAAGAGTGGATATTGGGGATGGAATCTGTCTGTTAGCGGAGAAAAAACCTCCAGAGTTTGCAGTTGAGACACCTTGGGTGCCGGTATTAATGTCTGGGATTCGAAAATATGGTGTAATGTAACTCACACCACTTCCTATTCCAATATTACTGAGAGATTGAAAATCCTGGTCAGGTCGGGGAATGGTTCCTCCATCTGCAAAATATCCAGGTTGGGAGGACCAGTCGCCCACGGATGACGATGGGCCAATACCAGTAATTGGCACAAGGGAATTTACCCCCATTGCTTCCGCATCCCCGGTGACATTTCCAAAGCCTAATCTTCCGAGGATGGTCCTGGCCCCAAATTGAGCCATCCCACTGGGAGCGAGTGAACTTCCAAGCGTGCTAAATAGTCCAGGCGTCACGTAGCCTGTTGCAGCATAGGTGCGCTCAGATGCGCCCAAGGTGTGTTTTTGCAGATTAATGCGAGGATTGGTACCGGGGGGGACCACTTGCCTCAGGGTTACAGAGGGACCCAAAACATCATCAACCCTTTGAAATTCAAACTGATCGGCAAGGCGAGGGTCACCGCGTCCGGGTCCTAGGGGATCTGGGATGACAGATATCACCGTATCATAGGCGGTGATAGCAGGAAACCCACCGGGATTAAACATATTTGGTGGTGTTGATGTTGCTTGGAGGTTTAAACGCAAACCTGAGTATTCTGCACTCCATAACGTGGTTGGAGGGACATCCCGAATTGGTAAAAACCGAATACGTTTACGGTAATCCGTCATAATTCTCTCGAGACCCGTGCCCGCGTCGCCTTGGAAGGCATAGGTCACCGTTCGCCCATAAGGAAATGAGTTGCCAGCGGCAGGGGCCACATTCGAACCGTCAGCACCAAGTGCCGCAGGGAACATTCCGTTGAAGCCAACTGTGGCACCAGATCCTCCGGTTCCAGGATCTGAGGCTGCATTTGCAGTTTGATAGCCCGGAGCAATCTCTGTTGCAGCCCACCGTGTATTGGGGAAATTTCCTGGGTCAAATATTTGAAAGTTTGGATTAGGACAGTTTGGCAGTTTTGTGTCTCCCCCAACGAAATCGACAGTTTTTCTATCATAAAAATTCCACCTTGGGGCAATGGGAATGGCCAATGCTGTAGGATTCCAGCTAGCGAAATTCACATCATAAGAAGCAATCAGCAAATCAGGGTCCGATGTTGGATTCAAATTGGGGTTACCATCTTTTACCCCATAAATCTGAACCGTTACGATGTCGCCTGAGAAAGGAAACGTGACTGCATTTTCTGAAACCGTGATTTCATCGCTGATAAGTCCATAGTTCGTGTCACTCACATCACCATTTGTTACGGACTTTACCGCTGTAGGGTCACCAGCAGCATTTTTTTCGTAGAATGGCAAAAGATAGCTCGGAATATTTCTTCCAGTTCCTTTGGTTCGGTAATCCAATTTGGCGACTGCATTATTTAATCCAAGGTTTTGTGCATTAGCAGTCATCGTGGGTACTGTGAGTTTCACCCAAAACATTGGTTGGCTTTCTCCGGTTGATCCTGAGAGTGGGAAAAAGTCAAGGAGCAACACTGCCCGCATTCTTGTTGTCTGCGCGCCGACTGGATAACCCGGCGCAGAGCCTGTGTTTATTAAAAAATTCCACTCATATGGATTATTGAGGTTTAAAGCACCAGGTTTTGGTTGAGGCAACCTTCTGTCCGTTGCGTAAAACACAAGCGCCGCCTCTCGTAACTTGGGAAACTCATTCAGCGTTGTAACTGGGCCGGTTCCAAGATCCAACCTAAGAGGAATAGATGTGAAAGCACCAGCTTCCACGTAGCTTTGCGTTGTCACACTGTTGTTTGGCAGGCGAAATCTCGAAAACGACACAGGCGTATAAGAATATAGCATCCGGCCATCAGGCTGGAGAGTGTATTGATTAACCAGCGACCTAGTTACATTAAAAGCGTTAGCAAGGATATAATCCCGGGTAGCTGCGGGATATTCGCCGATGAATGTTCCGCCAAATCCCGGCACTTCTCTTGCTGTTTGATCCTGAAGGTAATCGAGCAGTTCTCTGTTTCTTTGAATCTCGGTGTAATCATGTGTAGGACTCTCAGGGTTTTGCCTTTGAAAGAAATATTTATCACCGCCATCAGCCCTCTGCCTGTTAAGTGTTGAGGTGAATGCCAAGAGGCGTTCTTCGGCGCGCATCCATGTGTTGCTGTCCAAGTCAGCAGTATCTGGGTTGGGCGAGCTCACAGCAGCCATCTGCCTACTCAGGCTGGCATGGGAAGAGGCATAAGGCCACGTGATGGGCCAAAGGCTGATTCTGGGAGTTTCAAAGAGGGTGGTTTCTGGAGCCTTGCTGCTTGAGGTGAGAAAAAATGACCGCTCGCGGAGCATCTGAACCGAAACGCTGGACTGAAGATTTCGCAAAGGGTATTGAAACATTAGCTCCTCTGGAGAAACAAAAAGCCGTTCTGCCTTGAGGGCAAGAGGGGCACTTGGAACTGTTGGAAGACTGCCGGTTGGACCATAATTGAAGGAGGCGATCTCAACAGGAAAGGTCCCTCCACGAGAGCTGGCATCGGAGTATGGAATACGTGGTGTGATGTTGAGAATATTAGAAAGCTTCGTCCGATAATTGCCCACATTTGCCCACCTGTCCCCGGGATCAAGCTCCGGGAACACTGCGGAGAGTGAGGTCATGGATGGGTGCCCCGGAGTCCGGTTAAACTCGCCACCCATAGGTGGATTCCCCGCGAATTGCATTTCATCACGTGTCGCGGCTTTGGGCCAATCCCAATAGGCTCCTTCGCTGGCGGTGTTGATGTTGACTTTTGAGGTTTCATCATCGGTCCAGAAGGCGATGCGTCCGATCACGGGGTTGGAAGCTGAGGCACCGGTCACACTGGCTGTGGTTGCGGACCCACCGCCGGCGGCAACCATTTGCCCGTCTTCCAACACATAGAGCCAACGCACTGGCATAGGGGCTGCTGAGCCGGAACCCGCAACGGCCGGGTTGCCGGAATCGATTGAGAATCCTTCAACCAGTCCAACAGCACCCGGATCCACAATGGGATAAACGCCATTGATGGGTTGGTTCATATCCACATATTCTGCTTTGAGATTCTGCCAACCGGCGGGAGGAACTTGGGCAGTAGCGGCAGGATTAAACCCGGCCCCGGCCGCTGACAGAGCCGTATCCCAAGAATACAATTTGTAGATGCTTTGGGCGTCCCCTCCACCGGCAAAGGTACGGATCATGCCAGGCTGAGAGGCCCAGGAGACGGGTGTTGCCGCCGTGCCCTCCTTGGTGGCGGCGTTGATTTGGCCCATCACGCGGCTGACGGCCGAACCGGCCAGTTGACGGACCTCACTGCTGGTGGCGTAGAGGCTCACTCCGCGTCGCTCCCGACCAGCGCTGGTGAGGAAAAACACGGCCATGGACGTGGAAAGCACGATGGCGATGAGGACAAGTAAAAGCGCAAAAGCGCGGCGGTTGCGGGGAGTTTTCATGTCTTAATTATCGGACCATTTGGCCCCTTGGAGTTCAACGGAGGTGCGGAAAATGCGGTGACGAATGCTGGCATCCGAGAGTTGATTGCTGTAAGCCGTGAGATCTTCTTCAAACTTGCTGGAATCCGTGAAGAGGCCGGCAGGGACAGCAAATTCAGCGGGAGGCGTCGCGCTTTTGGGATCAAAGCGGGCCAATGACCGACGATCCAGGCTGACCATAGCCACATCAACAATGGGCGGGATTTGATTCCGCATAATGTCGGCGCGTTTTTGTGGAGAGACCCGCCCCGCAGGATACCCCGTCTGCCAGGCCCGGGAATCGTAGTGGTAGTTTGGAGTCAGGATGGAGCCAATCTTGTCATCGGTGTAAACCTCACTCAGTTGCGTGGCCACCGATTCTTCATCCTTCGGCGAAAGGCGGGGCCGGAAAACCAGCAAACACACATCTTCCGCCAAGACCCGGGCCCGAGGGTTGGTTGGGGTTGTGGGTGTGGTGAAAGCATCCAGCCACGTGTCTGTGTAGGTGGCATTTTTTGTCGAGTCATAGACCCCCAAGGTTTCTGTCGGCTCCACAACCTGAACCAATCGAAATCGATGTTCCGTGCCGAACAGGGGCTGTAGCCAGGCCGGCAGCAGAGTGTCATCGGTCGTGGCATATTGAATAAAGAAGCCAACCGAGTTGACCGTGCGATTCAGCGCAGAAAGGGAGGCGTCATCAGTCACTCCCAAAGGAGCCTGAAAAACGACGGCCTGACCAGGATTCAGGGTGGCATCGGCTCCGGGAATGATGCTCGTTGCGGGGCCTGACAAAAAGTGCAATTCCGAGGCCCGGGCGAAATTGGTGGGGACGAACGTGTTTCTGTTCGCTTCCGTCCTCGGCTCGCCGGCAGTGTTCACATAATCATTATACGTATTGAGTGTGGCACGTGAAAGCGTCCTTGTGATTGAGGCAAAGGCGGAGCGGGCACTTTGGAATCCGGAGATTTTTCCGGAGCTGGATTTCCAAATTTCGCCAATCCCTCCTGTCACCTGGAGAAGGAAACCCATCACAACGAGCAGAACGGTGACGGAAACCAGGAGTTCCAGGATTGTGAAGCCGGATTGACGTCTGGGAAAAAGTGTTTTCATAATCCTCGGTCTACTAGCAGGAAGGTGCGGCGGGTGGGACTGGCCCCGGCAGCATCCGGGTCCCTTTGGAAGCCAATCGAAACCGTGGTGCGCCTCAGCTCACCTGCGCCTTCAAGAGGCTGAGCCAGGCAACGCACAATAAATGTGGCGTCTTGTGCGCCAGCCACCTCCAACCCCTCATTGTCAAAATACAAGGGAAACCGCGAAGCCACATGGGCCTGAACTTCATCAAATTTTGTGGAAGTCAACTCGGCTCCCAGAGCATTAAAAATCTCGGTTTCCACAATCTGGCGGTTTGCTTCCTGCAAAGATCTCAAACCCGCAGGCAGGAGAGAAAAAACCACCAGCAGTGCAAATGTCGCAAGCCCAATGGCCAACACAACTTCCACGAGGGAGAAGGCGCGGGGGGCGCATCTCCGAAAGTTGCAAGTTCTCCGTGAGGTCGCTTCGCGCCTGGGATGAGGAACACGGTCCGGCAGCTGCCGGACCGTGGCTACAATACCGCTGCTTTCAAGCACGATAGTGTTCGTTGTAGCCGCCCCACTCCGCTGGGGCGTTTGCGCGTCTCCGCCGCCATTTTTCATCGCTCTTGCAACTTGCGGAGATGCGCCTCTGGATGGCGGAGTCACGATTCCCTCGCCTTGCGTCGAGTGAAAAGCAGGAAGTCGGCGGGCAAGGGACTGCCCCGCCCTACCAAATGAAGGAAGGGCTGCGAGCAATGACAGGGGGGACTGTATGGGGAAATCAGCTTTCACTTTTAAAAATCACATAAGTGATGATTTACAATGTATTCACCAAGTGAATCGCGGTCAAGAAACAATATTCATGCAACATCATTCTTTTATGGCGTGGGAGTTGTGGTGGGATTAGTGGAATTTTCGTATTGGTTCCAGAGAGCAATGACGAATGGAGATGGCGCATTCGCCCCGCTGCTGAAATCGCCCTTTTTCATAACCCGATCTGCATAGGCAAAAAGGGCGGGATGGTTCCAAGACTCTTCTTTGCCCAATATTTTTGCTGCCAGGGCAAATCCCGGAATGGAGGCGTTGTTGATGGCTCGGTAGGGAGCTTTCCATTCGCGGTTGTCCATGACCGGCTCTTTCGCATGCCGGATACCCCACTCCGCGAGGCCAATGTCCTCTGGGGTGTAGGCTTCCGGGGTTCCCCCGCGCTTGTCAGGGTTCCATTGGGCACTGTTGGAGATCTCCACATCGGCTTGGCTGACGATAAACGTTTGTTCGTTCTCCTGGAAACGAGTGCCCCAATTCCCCACGTCCAAGAGATGAGGATCATTCAGGACCGTGCCTGCGAAGAGGATCGGGAGCTTGCGACCCATGTGATGACCACCATTGGCAGGCCAACCTCCTCCGGCGTCGGCAATCCCGGCAAAGTCGATTCCCATTTGAACAAAAGGAACCAGCAGATCTTGTTTGTCATATCCTCCGGGCAATTGAGAGAAATCCATATTCAGGACCAAAGCGGCATGATTAATGACAGCGGCCATGTCCCGCCCGTAAGAGGGCATGTTTTCCGAGGGGTGCACAAAGGCCCCCAAATACTCGTAGACATGGTCGATCCATGGCCTGCGGATTTGTGATGCGAGCTTCTCCGGGTCGGGGTCATTCCCGACGGGCGGCAAATTTTGAAGCTTGGTGAGGTCAAGGTCTTTAACGTTGAATTTAATCGTTTTGTCTGTGCCGCTGTAAGGAGGACGAAAACTTCCTTCTGGTGGGGGTTCAGGCAGCACAGTCAGCACAGCACCGGAACGCACAACCGGGCGGGGCGTGTTGGTCCCCTTGTTAAACCTCGGAGCCCCCGGTTCCGCATCGCCCTCCGATCGGTAAAGCCAACTCACCGTGGACACCAAACTGGACTCCGGAGGGAGGGCCAACGGATTCTTTGGCGAAATGATATCCCCGCCCGCCAAACCGGCGTTCAGATTTTCATCATAGGAATTCAACCTCAAGTTGTAGCCCTGACGGTTATCCGTCCCGGGATTCACCATTGAACCATCCTCCCCAGGCTGCGGTGTGAAGCCATCGGCATGCAAGTCCGTCGTGATCCCAACCACAGTCACCGGCCCGACAACCCAGTGGTCGCCATTGGCGAAAGTCCCTGCCTTCACATCCTTGTCAAAGGTCCACGTGATACCATGCTGAGTGATGCTTTTTTCGGCCAAAAGACTCGATGACGCAGCCACCAAAATGGCAGCCGCAAACACAGCAATACGTGGGAAAAATACGAGGGAGGGAGAACAAAAAACCATCAAATGATTGATCATCTAAGCCGCATCAAAAGTCAATTTTCTTTTGGGAGACGTCATAAAAAACGCGCTGATCCCTGGGACCGCTGGCGTCCCGCCGGCTTCTGATGATGTAAGCGGCCTTTGGCCGGATTTTTGGAAGCCGGCGGGAC
>JBGTAR010000106.1:0-31125 GCA_041749815.1 Terrimicrobiaceae bacterium | reverse complement strand
CTCCCGCCATTATAAATGCTCAGGAGTCGCCACGAATTGACATTCTGCATGGTCCCCGGCACCAGCGGGGTCATGCTCGATGTCACCGTCGCACCGAAAAGCAGTTGCTCCCAAGTGAACACCGCAGAGGCCGTGCCATTGGTCTGATCAAAGAGGGTCAGCAGAAAACTCGATCCGGGCGCGGCAGTCGCGTTGCCGGTGAGCGTGATCACGTTGGATCCTGTGAAATCCATGGTGCTGGGGAATGTGCCAATGAGCGAACTTCCGTTGGTGTTGTTTGCACCCAAGGTGCTTGTGCTCCCATCATACGTCCATCCAGAATCGGGGCCGACAATCGGCCCATACCCGACATTATCACCGAAATTCGTGATGTTTTGCGCCTGAGCCGGGATGATTCCGGCGAGTAGCCCAACGAGAAATATATGAGGAAGCTTCATTGATTCGTTTGGAAATGGTATTTCTGCTGTAGCGTGCGGTTGTCCGTCCATCCCTGCCGCAAGCGAAAAAGCATCGATGGCTCCTATCGAAACAGCGTCGCGAGATCAAGAAATTTTTCGCTCCGGGATGGCCTTGATGCTGACAGTCCGGCAGCACCCAACCCTGTCAGGGTTGATGATTATTTTGTCTGGGAGTCCCCATGCTGACCCCTGTGGGACGGCCTGACTCATCTGCCCCAAAAGATCGTGATCAATTCTCAGGTCGAAGAGCAATCCACTCATCCACCAAACGGATTCCATCCAGATTCATTCGAAGCATCATCGCTCGTTGCAGCGAAGGCACGGGCAAGGTGACAAGAGAAAGGAATTCTGTGCGCTTGAAACGTCGCAGTTTCTTCTTTTGGTTATCCCTCATTGCATCCATCTCCGCGACAACCTCGCTTTTGCCAGCAATCTCCATCGCATCGCGGAGAGCTTTTGTTGTCATCATCCATTGGGCAGTGGCCATTACATAGGAAATCAAGGTCTCAGCGTTTTCCGCACGTCGTTTGCCCATCGAAATTCCCAAACGTGCAACCCGTTCGCCTTCCTCAATCTGCCCGGATGAGAACAATTGTTTCGCCGTTAAAAGGATTCTCATAGACAGGACTTGAAAGGTCACCTCCATGGGAGGCCGCCCATTTAGAGCAGCGATCGAAAATGGGGCCTGCATCTTCGAGAGGGTGTGGGAGATCGCCAAAACGCTGGCCCTCCCTCCGTCGTTGATCTCGGGTAGATTTATGGCCCGAGCCAGCGCATCCAGTGTGGTCTCAGAAAGTGGGGGGACGCTCGCCTCGTCAGCAAATCGCTTTGAAGGAAGCCAATTCTCCAACTCAATCTCGCGCAGGGCAGGAACCGCGTTGAGCGGTTCAATCCGCATCCATGTCTGCGTGAGATCCTTGATTTGGTCTAAGTTTTTTTCCGAGGCGGGGTGTTGTTGGGCCAGAGCGCTGGCAATCGCCGGGTTATCCGGGAAGAGCTTTCCAGCGACAGCTAGGCGATGATTTTTTTCCTGCTTCGGTCCGCTCAATGCAGCCCCGAGCGCTATTTGAACATCTGCAGGATACTTGGTAGTCATGGTGTCGAGCTGCTCATAGTCCGTGACAAACGGGCCTCGGCTGCTCATGGCTTGCCCAATAATGATTTCGATGAGGGGATCCGGCCATCCGAAGAGTTCGGGCTCTGGAATGTGCTTCATCGCTCCCAGTTCGATCATTGCGTCCGTTACCCAATCCGATGCACCTGCGGATCCTCGCCGCTGAGAAAGTTTTGCGAGAAAGACTGCGGATGTGATTTCGGGTCGGGCCTTTGCAATGGATTCGAACCGTTCTGCAGCCTCGGTGTGTTTTCCAACCTCCAGAAGAAGGCAGGCTTGCAGATAGGACGACCGCAAATCCTGGGGATCAATGCTTGCTGCATTGGCATAAGCACGCATGGCTTCCTCAAGTGAGCCGGACACCAGGAGTTTATCAGCTTCCATCGCCTCGGGAGAGAGATGGATTCGAGCCCCGTCTTCGATTACTTGTCTCATCCGGTCAAACATTCCACTTAGGTTGGCAAGCAGGGGCTCGGATTGATGCACTGCCCTAAGGATTTTCGAAACAGCATCAATTCGGTAAAGGGAAACAGATGTTTGAATGCGCCGCATCAGTTCCTCCTCATCGAGGTCCAAATCCGGAGCAAAATTTCCCCGGTTTTTCTTCCACCACTCGAGCCAGAGTTCGGGTTTGGCATGTGTTTCGCGGGTTAGGATCATCAACCCACACATTAAGGCTGAATCCGACTTTCCTCCGTCCTGACCCAGTCGTCCCACCAGGTAATTCACATTCGAGACAGAGGGATCGAGCGCCAACGCAATCGGCAGAAAGGAGCCGGATTGATTCGGAGATTCCATCGCGGCGCGCACCCGTGGAACCGCCGTTTCCGGAGAAGTGGCAACAGCTAAAATCGCCGCAGCGAAAGCGACCGTCGGCTCATCAGAATCGATAAAAGGGAGGAGAGGTGCCACGTCGTCTTCGCTTGCATCAAGGCTTGCCTTGGCCAAAGCTTTGGAAGTGAGATCATTGATTCCGAGTGCTTGAAAGCGTTCTATTAAGACCAATGATTCCTGGGTCGGCTCCTTGGCACTCTCCGACTGAGGATAGAGTGGATTGCTCGCGACACTGACGAATGCAAGAAGCGAAATCAAGTGCTGGCGGAAACTCGTCATTTCGGAAAAATTGTAGCTGACAATGGGAGATTGGGAAACTCTGGCGAAACATCAATGTGCAGAGCGTTGGGCTTTAGGTGGCGCTCGAAAGCGCTCTGCAACCTCAAAGCCTGACCTCATAGCGGGTGGCGCGGCCGGTTCCAACCGGTGTGAGAGCGCCCATTGAGACCAGGTTCTGGAGGTCTCGGGTGGCGGTGGCTTTGGAGGATTTGGTGATTGCCAGATATTTGCGGACATTGATCCCTCCTTCGAATCCACCGGGACCGGCCGCGAGGAGTTTGCGGATCACCTTCGATTGTCGCTCGTTCAGAAGATGCCCGTATCGTTGGAAAAATTTGGATTTTCTCAGGATGAAGGTGATCTGCTTTTCCGCGTCCAATTGGGCCTCGATCACAACCACAACGAAATACCGGATCCATGGGGTGATCTCATTGCTCCTCTGAGCAACCTTCAGCGCATCATAGTAAGCACCCCGTTTTGCCTCGATGGCTTTGGAGAGACTGAGAATGACCGGTGCTCCCACCCCCTGAGAGAGGGCCTTCTCGGCGAGGGCCCGTCCGATGCGCCCATTGCCATCTTCATACGGGTGGATGGATTCAAAATACAAATGAGCGATGGCGGCGCGAACTGGCGCGTCTGGAATGGGGCTTTTTCCGCCCGGAGCCGTTTCGTTGAACCAGCGGATGAAGGCCTCCATTTCGCTTGGCACACGATTGCTCGGCGGCGCTTCGTAATGCACGGTTGGTCTGTCGATTCGCCCCGAAACAACCTGCATGGGATCACTCCCGCTGCGCCATGCGCCAACACGGAGATGCGAGGAACCACCCAAGAGCATCCCGTGCCATGCATGCAGTGTTCGTTCTTCCAACGGTTCGGCGAAACCTTCGCGCACGGACACCATGAACTCCCCGGCACCTTCGGCCAATCGGCTTTTCACCGGCTCGGGAGAAGGGTTGAGTCCAAGCCGATTGCGGATCGATGACATTACGTCGCCATAATTGAGGAGTTCCCCTTCGATTTCGGAGGATTTCATCGCCTCGGCAATCATCAGGTCCAGCACAGTCTCACTCTCCAAACCATCCGGCAAACCCTCCATCAAACCGCTGATCCGGCCAAAATGCTCAGCAAACTTCTGAAGCTCCAACCGTATTGGGGCTAGATCATATCGGAACTCCACCCAATCATCGAGCTGCCAGTTGTAAACCATGAGCCGAGAATATTCTCATATCGGCTCAAAATAAAGCTATTTATTGAGCCGTAAATCGGTTAATTGCGGCTCAACTGCGGTTTTCACCATCGTCGGCCAGGAAGCGTGAAGGGATGAAGGAGAACTGTTTACAAGTGAAATAACATGCTCACTGACCCCTGGTCCCAGCATCTCAGCCGATCAATTTCGCGCTTTGTAGCGCCCTGCATTACATTTTGATCATATGCCCGGCCCCCAACCCCGGTCATCCGTGCGTTGATTGCCAGGAATTTTAGTGCCCCGTTCTCTTCAACGACGGATTCAACCCTTCGAGGTTTTGATTTTTGCAGACGGATCCCGATTCTGGGAAAGTCCCCCGAGGCTGGCATGGGGGAGTCATTTGACCGCCCCCAACGCAGCGAAGCAACTGTTCTTGTGCAGCAAGTCCACAGATCGGAAACCTACTTTTCGCAGAAGATCGAGCTGGTAGGTTACCGGACGTGGTGAGTCCTCCTTGTCGATGTAGGCAAACACCTCTTTCTGGTAATTTTCACCCCTGAGAGCGATCAAATACTCCGCATATCGTTGCCACATCATTTGATCCACATGCCCGTTTTCGTGCACCACCAAATCTGTGATCCAGACCGAGCCGCCCGGGCGCAGCACCCGGTACATTTTGGCAAAAACTTCCTCCCAGTCAGAATCCTCGCGCAAGTGATGCAATACGGCGGCTGCCAGAATCACATCGTATCTGCCAGCATCGAGCGGGACGGAGCGGAAATCCTCGTGAAAGACCCGCACTTCTCCAACGTTCATTTTGACAACCCGCTCTCTGGCTCTTTCCAACATCGGGGCGCTCAAATCACATAGGTCGCAGTCACAGTTTCCTTCAACCATCTTGAGCAACTTGAGTGTGTTGTTTCCCGCTCCACAGCCAATATCCAGGCAGCGTGAGATTTTTGGAGTGATCGCCACCGCTGCGCGTGTGATCAACTCCATGGTCAATGGCGCGTCGATCGTGGCAGACTGCCCCGTCTCCAGGTTGGTAAAACGCTCAACATCGCCATCAAAGCGCGTTCGAATCTCATCAGGGGAGGATTTGGCTTCCAGAGGTGTGTTCATGATTTTTATTTTGGTCAGGCATCAATCGATGGGATTTTTCTGCTCTTGGCCGGAGTATTGAGCTCCTGAGCAAGCCCTCCAAGGGTCTCGATGGCGCTGATCACCTTTTCATCCAACCCTAGCGCACAGTTGAGGCGAATGAAATTCCGGAACTCTCCCTCCACGGAGAAGATTGGTCCCGGGCAGATGCTGATATTCTTCTCAATGGCCGCGTCGCGTAATTTCATGGAATCGATGCGCCAGGGAAGTTCCGCCCAAAGAAAGTAACCGCCAGTTGGGCGGCTGAGACCGGTTCCTTGAGGGAATGATTTTGCGATGGCGTTGGAAACCCGGCACGTTTGCGTTTCGAGGGTTTTTCGTAGTGATCGCAAATGCCGGTCGAATCCCCCGGAGCGCAAGTAGTCGGCAGCGGCGAGTGCAGTGACATGAGGAGTCGTGATGGACGTGATCCATCTCAATCGGCGGACATTCTCGGCATGCCGACCAGCGATGGCCCAGCCCACACGCAAACCCGGGGAAAGCGACTTCGAGAGGGATCCGCAAAGAATGACATCTTCCGATCGGTGCATCGCTTTCAGCGGGCGCGGTTGGGGCTGAGCGAAACCCAACTCGCCATAGATGTCGTCTTCGATCACCAGAACTTTGCGTTTGCGTGCAATGTCCACGACGGCCTGCCGACGTTCGTTGGAGAGATTTGCCCCGTGCGGGTTGCCGAAGCTGGGGATCAGCATGCAGGCCGCGACCTGGTGGGTTTTGAGCACCTTTTCAAATGCGTGCAGATCAAGACCCTCGTCACATGTGGCTGGGACGCCAAGGGCTCTCATGCCAAGACTTTCGATCATTTGCAGCAGGCCAAAATACGTGGGTGTTTCCACCATCACCGTGTCCCCCGGTTTTGCCACGGCCCGAAGGGAAAGATTGAGGGCGTCCATGCATCCGTTGGTGATGACAATTTCATCGGGGGAGACTTCGCCACCCGAGCGGGCGAGCCTCAAGGCAATCTCCCGCCGCAGCGGGAGATCCGTGTCGGACATGGAGTATCCCCCAAATTGTGTGGCGTGGAGCCGTGAGGCCCGGGCGACGCAGCGGGCGATTTCGGCCGTGGGTAGAAGGGCCGCAGCGGGTGTGCCTGCGCCAAGTGGGATGGTTGCGGGCTTTTGGATGTCGCGGAAAACCTTGGCCACGTCGTCAGAGAGGCGTGGTTCCCGAGGCTGTGTCGGAATTTCAGGCGATTGCGGCAGCGGCAGACGCGAAAGCGACTGCACAAAGAACCCAGAACGGGGCCGAGCCTGCACCAGTGACTTCGCTTCAAGATTCGAGAGCGCCTGCATAGCTGTAATTTTGCTCACTCCCTCCCGACGGCAAATCTCGCGGACCGAGGGCACGCGGTCTCCGGGGCGTAGCGTGCCTTTCTGGATGAGCGCCTCGATTTTGGATTCGACGCGCTCATAGGCCAATGGAGTGATTTCAGACATTGATGGCATCCTACCAAAGCCAAGATGGAAAGGACAGGCACAGATTGGGAGATTATCAATAGGGACAGATTGGGAGTTTTTGATCTGTCCCGGCTAAGAAAGCAGCCTTCTGAGCCTGCCGGAATTCCTCATTCGGTGAAACGATGGGGGCATGTTGCTCCGCATTCTCCAGTTACTGAAACCACAAAAGCCAGAAGCTGAGATTCTTCTGTCTCTTGTGTTAGACCCCGCCAAGGCCGCGCATGCATCCGGTGTTCGTCATCGGTTGGTGATCGGCGGCAAAGTCATCGATCTGACTCACGAAGCCAACAACCGGATGAAAGGCCCTCTGCTATGAATTGGCAATGGGATGAGTTTCGTCAGACGGGTCGCGATTACGGGCAAACAGATGAAGTCGCCCAGTATGACCGTAGCCATGCAGACTTTCGCGACCTGACAAAAGAGGCCCAAAGCTCGTTGGACCAGATCGATGCCGGTCCCAAAACAACATTGCTCGATATTGGGTGCGGGACCGGATGGTTTGCAATCGCGGCTGCGGCAAGATGTCAGACGGTGATCGGGATTGACGTCTCCGAAGCCATGCTCTCAGAAGCGAGGTGGAAAGCGAATACGCTTGAACAAAAGAATGTGCGGTTCGAGCACGCCGGCTTCCTGACCTACGAGCACACCGGTTTTGCGCCGGACGCGATAACGACAACGTTCGCACTGCACCATTTGCCAGATTACTGGCAGGCGGTGGCCTTGCGCCGAATCTACGGGATGCTCGCTCCGGGTGGGCGATTCCTGCTTCGCGATGTGGTGATTCCCGACTGCCCTCGGTTGAACGAGCCTGTCCAAGCATTCATTTCGGAACAATCCCAAGCCGGAGGCGATTTCCTGCGTGAGGATGCCGAAGGGCATTTCCGGGAAGAGTTCTCGACCTTCGACTGGGTTGTCGAGGGAATGCTCGCCCGTGCGGGTTTCACCATCCTGGACCGTCGCATCGATTCCCATGTCATCGCCACCTATCTGTGCAAAAAGTGAAGATCAGAAATATTCAAGACACAGATACCATTGATCCATGCTTGGAGTCAGTCCCGCGTTATGACACGTCACAGGCGATCGGAAATTGAGGGTCAGTGTGGAATGGCACTAACTTAAGCCCCCAACGGGGCTACCATCCCATAGCCCAGGGCAAGCGCCAGCGCCGCCTGGGGTCTTGGGTTAAGAGGAATACCTGCCCTGAAGGAGCAACATCCCAAACACCCCTTAAGAAGCTGTGAAATAATTAGGATAAGTCGTGCGAGAGCAGAAAAGGCCGGGTGGCAAGGCGACTGCGAGGGAGCATCCCCGTCCCGGCTCGCCGGGATAACCGAGCAGGCAACGCCGCCAGACGGCCTTTTCTGCTCTCGCCCAGAGGGTTGCGCGGCTTTTTGGCCCGGCCTGCGTTGCTCGCACGGGATGAGACCGCTGAGGGTATCACCACCGTGCTCGCGCCTTGGCCGGTCCAAAAATCCATCAGCAACACGGCTTATCCTAATTATTTCACAGCTTCTAAGTTAGTGCCATTCCAAACTGACCCCCTAGAGCCTGTTATGAACTTTGGCGGGCATTTGTTGGGTTCAAAACGGGCTGCCGGCAAGGCGCGGGGAGCGCGGCATCCCCAGGGTGGGCTGTAAGCGAGCCGCAACGCCGCCGCCAGCCCGTTTTCAACCCAACCCTTCGGGCAGGGAGGCTTTTGGCGATTCTCTGCGCTACTCGCTCGGCCAGTGTGGTTTACACACAGGCACTTCGCTCGTGCCTTGAGAATCGCCAAATTCCTCTCCTGCAAATGCCCGCCAAAGTTCATAACAGGCTCTAGTCCCGGCATCTCTGCCGATCAACTTCCCGCTTTGCAGCGCCGTGCATTGCATTTTTGATGATATGCTCGGACTGGTGACCCCTATGGGAACCCTTCAGGCAATCCGGCCTGCCTTGCGGCGCGACAGCGGCAGCCCCGCCAGACGAAGTGCTAACCCGAAGGGAGAGGCACTTAGGGGCTGTGCCTCATTAGAAACGACAAGGAGCGGGAATCTTTCGGCGCTTTCTTCGTCAGCTCCGCTCATCGAAGGAGACTTTTATCGCGATGATGTTATGGAAGCTCCAAGCTGGAGACGTTCCGGCGAATCACTCGAACTTGATCCAGTTTACGTTGAAGCCGATTTTCAGCATCTCGATGCGCAGGGGGACATTGGTTTACCGGAAACGTTGACATCCTTCAGGGGCTTCCAGTTCCTCCCGGACTATTGCTCCAGCCGGATGTAATCCACGGTGATGCTGTAGTTCCCGGACGAGGAACCCGTCACGGTGAAGGTGAATTCCCGGTCCGCCATGCTCGTGAAGGAAACGATCCCGAGATCGAATTCCACCCATTCGGTCGCGCCGGCATGCTCCATGACTCCGCCCTGGTTCACTCCACCAATGGCCAGCTGGCACTGCCCGCGGTTGGCGTATTTCTTGGCGCCCACCTTGACCGTGTAGTCCCCGGCGGGAACGCCACTGAGCGTGTAGGTGATCGAGTCCCCGACCGCGTTGGAGTTCAACCGGTGTGCGCTGCCGCCACTGGCGGCTGAGTCGTTGAAAGTCGTCACGCTATCCGTCGCGGTGTAGGAGGTCCCTTCGGCCTCCACTTCATACACCTGCGAGGGGATGAGGCTGATGTTGTCCACGGTGATGTTGTAGTTTCCGGAGGAAGTTCCGGTCACGGTGAAGGTGAAGTCATGATCTCCCGATTCGGTGAACGTGACGGTTCCCAGGTCATACTCGACCCATTCGGTGGCGCCGGACTGATCCATCACGCCTCCCACAGCCGTTCCATCGATGTCCAGCTGGCACCGTCCCCGTTGCTGGTATTGCTTGGCGCCGACTTTCACGAGGTAGCTGCCAGCCGGGATATCGGGCAATGTGTAGGTCACATAGTCCCCGGTCTGATTCGCGTTCAACCGGTGGGCTTTTCCACCGCTGGCATTGGAGTCATTGAACGTCGTGATGCTGTCGCTGGCAGTATAAACCACGACATTCTCCGCCTCCGCCACATAGGGACCCACGATGACCGGCTCGTTCCCGTCCTCCGCCGAGGCGAGTTCCACCAATTCGATGTCGTCGCTATAGAGCGTGCCGCTTCCCGGGCCCTTCCAGATCCAGACTACGGCGGCATCGAACGCGGCCGGTGTCTCGAAGTTTAGGAAGGCGTTCTGCCACTGCGTGGTGACGGTCAAGGCGACACCTTCGTTGAAGACCTCGACGCCGCCGGAGAGGAGTTGAATTCCGATCCATGCGGTTTCCCCGGCATTGGTCAATTTTCCCCAGCCTGAGAGCCGGTAAAGCCGTCCCGGAGCCATCGACGAAATGGCGCTGTTATTGCCGGCACCGCCTTCGCCACCCGGCGTGCTCAGCGCCTTGGTTCCGCCATGAACGGTGGTGCTCTGCGCGGATGTTCTGCCCCAGTTGCTCCAACCGGTCATGCCAGCTTCGATGTCTCCATTCGGGAGAAGGTTGGACTGCTCGATGGCTCCCAGATCGTATCCCGAGCCACGCGGGCTCACAGCGCCGCGGAAGTCGCGCCCGCCGGATGCGATCCCCAGCGAGGCCAGATCCACGCCTGCATCAACAACCGGAGAGTTGGACGCCGGACGGTAACTCGCGAGTGCAAATAGATCCTCCGGGACGATTCCTTCGGTGTCTCCGGCACCGGGCGCCGCAAAGAGCGGATCGGCCGCAAGGCCGTTTGCCTCCTGCGCGCTGGCGCTTCGATAACTGGCAAAGCTTGTGTAGAGTATGCCGTTCCACTTGAGCGCGAAGGCGCCACCTTCTGTGAAGTAGAGATTGTTTTCCAGGGTTGCCTTGGTGGCATTGAGTGTGCCGCTGTGGTCCATGAACCGCTTGCCGTCCAGGGCGATGAAAACGTTGTTGCGGAAGCGGTTGTTCGACTGGCCAACGGTGGAGTCGAACCTCAAAACGGGCGAGTTGTTGCCCGTGGTGTCGTCTTTGTCGCTGACATCTTCGTTGGACTGCATGAAGACGTTTCCGTAAATCTCGGAATTATCGACGTTTCCAAAAATATTGATCGCCCCCTTCTGGTTCTCGGAGCCGTTGTTTTCGAAAATGTTGTAGCGCACGATGCTGCCGACAGTCGCCGCGCCGCCGTCCGAGTCGATGAGGAGCATTCCCGCACCCTCGTTGTTGTAGGCGAAGCTGTATTGCAGCACGCAGTCCACGCAATCCTGGTCGAAGTCGAACCCGCCACCGTCGGCCGGGCCTCCGGTGTTGTTGTTGCGGGAGATGCAATACTGGATGACGACATCTTTCGAGTAGTAGCACCAGATGCCAACCGGGCCTTCCGACGCAGTGCAGCGCTCGCCGTTGTCATAGGCTTCGCTGTATTGGATGATCGCGCCGTCAGCGTTGGCGATCAGGATGCCGCTGCCGGTGTTTTTGTTTGCGGAGGGATCGCCGAGGTTCCCGTAGGCCGTGCAGTGCGAGATCAGGAGGTCCTGCGAGGAGTAGTTGTTTTCGGCCCAGCCCACAAAAATCCCGGTCAGCTGATTGCTGAACGCGACCGTATGCATGATTTTTGTCCCGTCATAGGAGGCCGACCCTCCCCACGCACCGACCGAGACGCCGTGTTGTCCGTAGCCGCTGACTTCGCAGTTGGTGATCTCGATGCCATAAAGACTGGCATTGACGATGTCGTGATAGAAAAAGATGCCCGAGGCATCGTTGTTGTCGAGTCCGTTGCCCGTGCAGACGATGTCGCTCACGGTGACGTATTCCACGCGGTATCCGTAGATCGCCTCGGTGCTGCCGGAATTGATGACGGCCCGTCCGGTGCCGTAGGACGTCACGACAACCGGGTTTGCGGCGGTGCCATTGTCTTCGGGCCCGAGATAGAGCTGCCCGGAGAATGTGTCGCCTCCTTGGAAGAGGAGCCGGTCCCCGGGTGCCAGATCGAGCGTGTTGGCCTTCAGGATCGTGGCCCATGGGTTGGCCTGTGAACCGTTCCCGGTGGCGTTGTTGCCGCCGTCACTGTCGAAGAAATAGTCTGCGGCCTGCCCGGAGGAGGTCAGAAGGAGGAGGCTTGTTACGATGGCAGGGAGGAGTTTACGCGATGGAAGCATTTTTCGGGAGGGGTTGGTGTTAAGTTATTTGACAGGTGCTTCTGCTTTCGGCGGGGTGTCTGCTTTGGCGTGCTGCGAACGCTTGTGGACATTGCCCGAGGAGCCGTTCGCCCGATGGGCCAGCAGGCTGTCGTCCCAGGAGAGCGGTCCGCCTGCGCGATAAAAGTCGTCCTGCGGGGCGATGCCCGTACCCTCTTGAACGCGCTGAGTGCGGCTGAGATGATCGATAAGGAAATCCTTATGCTTGTTGATTTCCGTTGCCATTGACGCTTCGCCAGCGAGGTTCCGGGTTTCCCAGGGATCTTCGAGCAAATCATAGAACTCGTCGGACTGATCCTGTCGGGTGATGAGCTTGTAACGCTCACTGCGGACGACATACATGCGGCCACCGAAGCGGTGCGGCGGGTCGTAGCACCAACGCCCGTCGGGTTCCACGTCCCAGCGATGACCCTCGAAATTCGGGATGTCCTTCATGGTCAGGCTTTCCCCATAAAGTCCGCTGGTGACGACTGTGTAGGGACGTTTTGCCGGCTCAGCGGATGTTAATTGGTCGGCAAACGAAACCCCCTGATCCATGGCCATGCGCGGAAGTCCCGCCAGTTCGCACAAGGTCGAGGGGATATCCGCGAGGTTGACCGGTTGGGAGCAATGGCGCCCGGCAATTGATGTGCCCGGCCAGGCCATGATGAGTGGAACGCGGCAGCATCCGTCGTAACCTGCGTTGAATTTTTGCAGGAGGCGGTGTTCACCGGTGAAATCTCCATGATCCGAGCAGTAGAGGATGATTGTGTTCTCCCACTGGCCGTTGGCTTTTAACCACGAGAACACCTTGTTGAGCTGAATATCAACATTCTTGCACATGGCCAGATAGACGCGGATGAGTTTCATCACCACCTCCTCCGGTATGCCGCCGGAATTGAAGTACCATTCCATGAACTGGATGTATTCGGCACGCTTCTCGAGGTCGTAGTTCCAGTTTGCAGGGAGGCGAAGTGTCGAGGGATCGATCGAGTCAAAGACGTCCTGCGGAGCCTGATAAAATTCGTGAGGATCGGGGAATGAGAGCCACATAAAGAACGGAGAGTCCGCCTGGGCGCGCTCCTGCTGCCAGCCAGTGAGGAATTCGCATGTCACGTCGCACATTCGCGCGGAGATGGAATCCTCGCCGTTCCAGGGTGCGACGGCACTTCCCCAAAGGACTTGGAGTTCGGGGGTGCTGCGAAGGAACGGTTGGATGTGTGGTTGGTCGCGATTTGTAAACGACGTCATATTCGGACCGTGCCAGGTGCTGTAGAGGCGGTGCCAGAGCTCTGCGGCCACATGGGTGTGCTGGTGTGTGTCCGCGCCCCAGACGCCCTTGCAGGGCAACGCGAGGGCATGATCCTTGCCGACAAGCGCGGTCCAGTAGCCGTTGTCCCGCGCATGGGAAAAGAGATTTTCCATCTTAGCCCCGACGTGCCAGGGATCGTTGCCGACGTATCCGCTGGCGGTCGGATACTGCCCGGTCAGTGCGGAGATGCGCGATGGCACACAGAGGGGATAGGGGCAATACGACGCGTCAAAAACTGTTCCTGCCTCCGCAAGTTCTCTCAAACTTGTTGTTGGGACCGCATTGATCTTCGAGTAGAGATCCAGCGAGGTCGCCCGCTGCTGGTCGGTCATGACATAGAGGATGTTCGGTTTTTTCATCAGACGATGGGAGAAAGATGTCGTTTGCATCCTCGCCCGCTGACCGAATGCAGCAACGGTCATCTCATCGCAACGTTGGGATTCCCGGAGGGTCGTTTTACTTCGCGCTCTTTCGGGACAGCGCGCTTGATGCGCTCCGCGTCTTTTTCTTCCGGAGCGCGGACCCTGCAGGACCGCGTTCATCGAAAGAATCCCCCGGGACCCAGTCACCCTGGATGAAGACACCTGTGGGGTGGACGGGACGACCGACGCTTCCGCTCAGGAGACCGTTTGATACAAGATCAAGCGCCGCCGCACCGATTTCTCCAGCCCGCTCTTCAACGCCGGCAAACCCCTTGCGATTCGGCAGGAGGGCGAGATCGACAAGCCCGACATCGCGTGGGACTTTCATGTTGATCTCTCCCAGCCAGCCGAGCAGGTCCTCGGTGGCACGGGTCAGGATGACCTGCGGCCGGTGCTTAAAGAACCACTTTTTAAATTTTTCTCCCTCCTTCTGGTAGAGCTTCGTGTTTCGCGTTCTGGGCTGAAACGCGAGGTGAAGGGGCGCGATACGTTCGGAGGCATGCAAGGAATGCGTGTAGTAGAGAAATGCGCTCTCCGTGCGGTCCGGAGCCGAGTCGATGTCGGCCCGTGGTGACTCCACAAGGGCTACACGTTGATATCCGGCAGAGAGCACTCTCTGCACGGCAACCATTGTGGCATGGAAGGCATCGCTAAAGGCAAAATGAAAGCCGAGACCAGAAATCCCCTCGCCAGCAATCGCGACAGAAAACCGGTTCCAGTCCAGCGGCCAGCCCATGCACGCGTCTGATTCTTTTGGTTCTCCGTAGAGGATGACCCCCTCGATGCCTCGCGCGGTGAGGATGTCGCTGAGGCGTCGCCCGGAAAGATTCGGTTCGAAAATCCGGAAAACCTCCAGATTATAACCCAGGAGCTGGGCCCTCTTTTCGGCACCCTCCAGAAAGCTGATGATGCGATACGATTTTCGCATGCTCCCAGGAATCCTGTGGATGTTCAGAAACGCGATTGTGGCGCGAAACTCATGAGGTCCACCCGCCCGGGCCTTCGCCAGACCGGCGGCAAAGGCGTTTTTTCGATAGCCCATCGCAGACGCGACCTCGAGAATCCGTTCCCGGGTGGCCGCCGCGACACGGGGATCATTGCGCAAGGCCGCTGCTACGGTGGAAAAGGAAAATCCGGATTTTAATGCAACATCTTTGGTGGTCAGCATTGTCTGGTTTTTAGGGGCTGGAGATTGATCGAGTTTACAGCATTATAGGAACTGATGATTCGAGGCAAGATGTGTCCCAACGTTGCGAGTGATGAGGTTTTGGAAGCGTCCTCTTACTCTGCGACGTTCATTCAAGGCCCTTCTTTTTCCTCTGTTATGTTTACGAACTCCCTCCGCCTCCGTCGAAACGGCTGTGCATTTTCGTTGATCGAATTATTGGCAGTGATCGCAATTGTGGGGCTGTTGATGGTTGTGGCTGCTCTGTCGTTGGGATCAGTGTCAGACAGCGGGCGCGTCAATGGGGCGTCGGCCAAGATGGCGGGTTTGCTCGAACAGGCGAGGATGCAGGCCGCGGCAAAAAACACCTACGTTTGGTTCTGCCTGCGCGAGGACACGGATGCCTCTTCGCCTGCGGTGGAAGCGATCCTCGTGTCTTCCCTTGATGCCACTGGGGAAGGCGCAGCATGGGATGACCCGACTCCGGTCAACCCCGAGACCAACTCGGTCCTGCGGCTTGAAACCCGCATCGAGCGCGCGGAGGGGGTGGCTCTTATCCCCGATGCCCAGTTGGCGGGAGTCGCGGCGACATTGGGTTCGCCGGACGGGGGATCTCTCGCGAAGACAGGGCCGATTTTCCGAATTTCGAGAGGATCGAACACAAGGGACTTTTCCCGGGTTATTCGCTTCAGCCCGCTCGGAGCGGCGAGGTCGGGCACGCAGCCGGCACGTTCCTATCTCTTCGGAATGCAGGGCGTGAAGGACAAGGACCGAAGCAATCCCGTTGTCATTTCCGTTGAGGGCCAGACTGGACGAACCCGGGTCTTCCGGAATCACTAGAAGGATCACGTCCACAGCGGGAGCGAGTGATTGCGAAGAGCATATCTCGGGGCGAAGCCCGCAGGCGTTTCCGATAGCTGGAACACATCATTGGTTTTGTCCCAGGTGAGATCCTGCCAGGCAAATCGCCCTCTGCGATAGTCGAAGGTGAGTCCGTCATCGACGAAAAGACGTGTTGGTTGGACGGGGTTCCCGTAGCGCCGTGGTTCGAGTTTGAAGACAAGTGAGTCCGAAACGTATTCCACGGGTGCCGCGAGCGGGAGGAGGGATCCGGATTTGACGAAGAGAGGAAGCTGTTCCTGTGGCGAGGTGATCGTGTGTTCGCGTCCGCCTTCCAAACCGTCCCCAGTCCAGAAGTCGTGCCATGTTCCCTGCGGAAGGTAAACGCACCGGGACGTGTCGTCCTGGAAGAGAGGAGCAACAAGAAAGGAGTCGCCAACAAGATAACAGTCATCGATTGCGCGTGTCTGCGGATCATCGGGATAATCCATCACCACCGCGCGAAAGGGTGGTATACCATCAAAATGATAGCGCGCGAAAGCTGCGTAAAAGTATGGGAGAAACCGCATTCTCAAACGGAGGATTTCGCGGCAGGCGTGCTCGATTTCCGAAGCAGCCGGGTCGATTTCTCCCCGCTGGTTCTTCTTGCGGTCGAGTTGAAGCCATGGCGGGTTCGGGATATACCACGCGTTGATTCCTGCCAGTGGAGAAAAGACGACCGTTTGCAGGCGGCGGAGCAAGTCGCCACGGGATGAGGCCTCGCGGACTTCCGGAGTCCAGAGCAACCCGCAGAATCCCGAGCTCGCAAGGGCCCGCACATACGCTCGGTGGTCATAATAGTCGCTGTAGAGAACATATGGTCGCGGCGCAGAGAACGAATGGGAGGACCTCACAAGCCCGAACGTGCGCGTATTGCGCTCCACGAAGGGCTGCTCCAGCACATCCTGATAGAGGCTGCCGAAGAGCGCGTGCATTTGTTCCCCGTCGCACCCGCCCGGGAACTGAGCGTGGTCGGGAAACGACCAGGGTGAAGGCGTGAAGTCGCTGCCGTCGCACTCATCAAGTTTGTAGCCGGAGACGCCGATCCCAATGTGTTCGCCGGCATGGAAGCGTGCAAAACACTCCCGAGCCCTTGGAATGGTGAAATCCGGAACGAGGCCACCCCACACGCGGGTATCCGCGCTGAGTGCTAACAGGTTTTCATGGACCGGTGACGTCGGGTGGACAAATCCATGCTCCCAGAGATTGATGTGCGCATTCCGGTCAGCCATCCCGGCGATGAAAGCCCCGGGATTTGGGAAACGTGCCGGATTCCACCTGTAGGAACAACTGTAGGCCGCCGTCTGCCAGCCGGGTTCGAGGCCGATCACGTCGCAGGGGATACCCGAGGCGCGAAACTGTTCCAACATGGCGGAGGCCTCCTCGTGACTCCACTCCAGATGGCCACGATACCACACGCCGAGGCCCCACAGAGGGGGGAGGCAACCGCCCCCGGAAAACCGATTGTATCGTGCAACCGCATCCAGCACAGTCGGCCCCTCGAAGATCGTGAGAGTGATGCCGCGTGCCAAGGGGATCTCCACCTCCACATGGCGGGCTCCCTCCGCGCGCAAACTGTAGAGAGTTTCCTCGGAGTCGTTGAGGCTGCCGCTGCCGGCATTGGGATCCTGTTCCTGGCGACCAAAGTAGAATGACGCTTTGCGTGCGGTGTCGAAGTGGATCCCATAGCCAGCGGTCGAAACAAAAAATGGCACGGGGGCATGTGAGTCTCCCAAATCGCATGAAGGATCGCTGTTCACCCGGAGAGTCTTCTTGCGCCCGGTTTGCCGCAGGCTGTGAAACTGGAGGCCAAGGCCATAGAAATCCTCGTCCACTGCACACGGCAGCCTCACCAAGACGCCACGCGGGCCGGCATGGCACGCGACGCCGTCGAGCACGGCAGGAGGTTCCGGCCGGACATCATTGGCGTTTTTGGATTGGTTGGCCCTGAGAAGATGCCGCAAGGGCGTCTGCGCTTCCGGCTCTGCAAAACACGTCGTCCACACCCCGGGGGCCGATCGCTCCCAGGAGAGTGCGGCAGAATTTTCTGTCACATCATTTGCCATTGAGTCGAGTTAAGCACACAATGATCCGGTCACCGAAGCCCTGGCGGCTCCCAACGTTGCGACAACGCGGCCTTTGCATGAGAGTCTTCCTTGGTGGATAGTTTCGTCAGATCTCCCGAACACATGACCCCTCCTGACACAGCCAAAATCTCCGCCAGCGCCTGCAAGCGCCGCCGTCGTGCATTTTCACTTGTCGAAGTGACTATGGCAATGGGGATCTTCACGTTTGCGATCACCGGAATCACCGGGCTTCTCAGTATCGCCCTGCAATCCAACCGCGAGGCGATGAGCGATGTCGATGCCTCGGCGGTCGCGTCACGGATTCTTGGGGAGCGCCGCTCTGTCGCGCACGATTTGGATTCAAATGTGCTTCCAAAGCTCACAGAGAATGCGAGGAGAGATGCTGGTGATCCTCCCCTTTTCCTCGACGCCGAGGGCAATATTGTCTCGTCTGCTGAAAGCGCCGATTACCGGGTCTTCTTTACGATTCAAAAGGAAGCGGCGAACCCCCGGCTGGCGTCGATCAATCTGGAGTTGATCTCGCCCGCATCTGCGGCAGCGGACAGCTCTGCTGCGCGGCGTTTTCTTGTCAGCACCGCCCTCCGCGTGGAATGAGCGGGTCCCATGCACCTGCAGGGCGTGAGCAGGGGAATGGCTTCACTCTCATCGAGCTTCTGGTTTCGATGGCGGTGCTAGCTCTGATTGTGGTTCTTGCGGCGACTGTGGTGAGTATGACGAGTCAGACGTGGACGTCCGGCAGGAACCGCATCGACAACTATTCTTATGCGCGGATCGTTTTTGACACGCTGGCCTCTGATATCTACCGCGCTGTCGTTGAGGAAGACCTGCCAAATTTTGCCGGTGCTGGCAGTGGCCTGCACTTCCTGTCACGGGTTGAAGTGCCCGGTGCGCTGCGTCGTGCCACGCTGGTTCGTTATGCCTGGGCTCCGGGGGGAGGTTCCAATAATCCCATTGGGCTTTACCGTTATGCGGAACCTCTCGGGTACGGCGGGTCTTCCGGAACGAACCGCGTGCCGTTTTCCCGCACAGCCGGGGCGACTCTGCCCGAGCCGGCGGCAACTCCCGATGTCGTGGGCCCGGGAGTTATGGCCTTCGATTTTCGTTTTGTGGCCGCCGACAAGTCCCTTGGAAAGGTCTTTAAAATGCCGGACACCGCCCGCACCGACCCCTCGGCGACCGCGGCGATCGAAATCTCCCTTGCGATCCTCGACGATGCCACGCTCTCGCTCGTCGAAAGCTCCGGACAGCTTCAGGAATATTTGGATGTCTTCCAGGATGCGGCGGACAACAAGTCGCCAGCTGAAGAATGGAAGACCAATATTGCCGCACTCACGGGCCCATCCCGTCGAGGAACCCGGATCTACACACGAACCATTTCCATTCCCACCCCCGGCCGATGAAATCCCCCCTACGTCAATCCGAATGCGGTGTGGCACTGGTCCTGATCCTCACGTTTCTGGTGCTGGTGACCGTGGTTGTCCTCGCATTCTTTTTCAAGGTCCAGTTCGATCGCAAGGTGAGCAGTCTCTATGCAGCGAGCGTGCAGGTTGATGAGTTGGGGCGCGGAGCCATGGAATCGGTGATCGGGGATTTGCAGGCGGAGATCGAGGCTGGCTCCGATCCCAACGTGAAAACCTCGGAGGGCCTTTTCCGTCCCCGCGTGGCGGCAACGATTCGTCCGGCACGATGGGTCTCCAGCGCGGAGCGCACGTCGCTCCCCACTCTGGTCCGTCGCAGCATGCGGAGCGCGAACCGTTCCAATTGGAAGCCTGCCGGCTTTGATGCAGACTACGGCGGTGCCACGCTTGACGGCCTGACCGGCAGCGAGGTTTCGACCACACAGCCGGCACAGACAGGCATCTTCTTTCCCAAGGATTCCTGGAACCGTCCGCATTTAATGAGCATGGCGGGATTCGCGGATTTTCAGACGCCGGATTGGATCTACTGGACCCCGCAGGGAGCAACCGGCGCTCCGGCGGATCCCTCCGAGGTCTCGGGGCGTTTTGCGTTCGTGCTTTATGACATCGGAGGACTTCTGAATGTGAATGTGGCGGGATATCCGTCAACGGGCGGAAGTGCTCCGACAGCTCAGGAACTCGCCGGCAAGGGCTCGATCGCCTATGCGGACTTGTCGCGAATCTCAGGCCTCCCGCAGGCAGCTGTGGATGCCCTTGTTGCGTGGAGAAACGCGGGCAGTCTTGCGGGTTCGACATTTGAAGACTACATGCGCGTGGCCAGGGCGGATATCGGCACTGAGCCCGGCACTCTGGACGGATTTCTCCGCGTTGCCGACGGGGACGAGCGGTTTCTCGGTCGCGGGGATTTGGTTCGCTATTTTGAATTTCTGAAGGATCAGAGCGTGGTGACGAACCTGGACGCGCTGCCCTCCCTTTCCGTCTTCCACCGTTCCCTCAATGCTCCCGCGATTCACCCCGGACCCAACGCGTCCGATCTCGGGGGCACGTCGGATGCTGAATTCCAATACACATCCCGCGCTTACGACAACAATGCCCTGAATCCCGATTTTCTGTCGGTCAAGGTGACAACGCCCTTCGAACGGATGGATGGTTCGGATGCGGTCGTGGGCGAACCCCTGGTGAAGCGCCGGTTTCCGCTCTCCCGGTTGGCATGGCTCGACAGCCAGAGTCCAACGGGCGGCCCGGCCTCCGGTGCGGATCCGGCAAAAATCCTTTCCGCCTTCGGGTTGAAGTGGGTTGACAACGGCCTGGCCGCCCCCGACCCGGGCAACAGTGGGAGGCTCTATCCGTCCTATTGGAAATACGAGCCGCCCGGAACCAACCCGTCGCCCATGCGCATCAAGACGCTCGACGAGGTGGCGGCCAGCGGCCGGGAGCCGAACTTTTTCGAATTGCTCAAAGCCGCGATCCTGCATGGCTCTCTTGCGGGTAACCAGACAGCGGGAGGCAGCTGGATCGGTTCGTATGTGACCGCTTTGGACAATGACATCGATGCGCACATCTTCCGCCTGGGTGCCAATATTATCGACCAGTACGATTGGGGAAACTACCCCACGACAATCTTCGCCGAAGTCTTCCCTCCGGCGGATCATGTTGTTTACGGCCAGTTCCAGTACTTTACCGGCGTCGAGAATCTTCCGGGTCTGACCCGGGCGATGGGGTCCGTCTGGGTTCGCGATGCCACCCCGGCGGATAAAAACGATGATCTCTACGAGCAGTGGTCGTGGATCCAGCCGGAGATCTGGAATCCCCACCAGAATCAAGGGTCGAGCGGCAACCATCAGGGGCCATCGAATTTCCGCGTTGTCGCCGACGGGGCGATCACGATGTTTACGAACCACAGTGCGTTTCCCAATGGCCGGGCCACAGCCCCGACAAAGTTCCTCAACCCGACCGAGAGCCAGGTCGAATTCGATCTCTCCGTCACGCAGTGGCGGGAACCAACAGTGACGGAAGCTTTCAATTCGAGCACACCGAACCCCTTGGGCACCTATGACGTTGATACGTCCAATATGGCCTACGTAAAAACGTTCGGCTTTCTGCCGAACCGTCCTTCGGGCATTCCTGTCTCCGGTGGCCAGCCTCCTGTCATTCTCCCGGGGTTGCCTTCCAGCCCCCTGAGTGGATTTCTCATGGACCTGCCGACAACACTGTCCGTGCAATACCGCGATGATTCCGGGCAATGGCATACGTACAATCAGATGAGGCGAATGCCGACGCTGGGGAACAACGGGAGTTCGGGCATGGGGCCGGCGCCCTTCACATTTCTCCAGAAGACGGATGCCCGCACCGACCGCTTCACCGTCACCCGGAGTTACCTTCCCAGGCCTTGGCAGAACGCGACCCAAGTCAATAGGACGATGCGGACGGGGGTCGATGCGGGACATGCCATCTATGATGGCAAGCCCGGCATCCCGCCGTTCACCCATCCGGGTGCGGATGTGCGGTTGGGCCTCATCTCGGAAAACAAAACGTCAGGCTCTGTTTACTACGCGGATTCGGACGGCGTGGTGAGGCGCGCTGACGGCGCGTATGCGAACGGCACGCTGGATGGCCTGCCCATGGCCACAGGCAATACCAACAGCCGTCCCATCATTCTCAATCGTCCCTTCCGCAATGTGGCAGAGATGGGCGCGGCGTTTCGGGATCTGCCATTCAAGGGACTGGACTTCTTCACCGCCGAGAGTCCCGATGCCGCGCTTCTGGATCTCTTCACGATGACCGAAGCCGATATGACGGCGGACCGGATCAACCCGAACTCCGCTCCTCGGGAGGTCTTGGAAGCGCTTCTTGCCGGAACGTTGCTGGAACCGGATTCCGGCACAGCGCTCACGCCGACCCAGGCCTCGGGACTTGCCACGGCGATCCGGAGTACGCTGGATACGACGCCGATCACATCGCCCGGCGACGTGGCCAAAGTTGTCACCGCCGCTGCGGATGTGGGCGCGCAACTGCCGACGGCGGCCGCGAGGATCAAGAACCGCCGCGAGGTCATCAGCCGGTCCCTGGCTCCTGTGACAGACGCGCGCACATGGAACCTTCTTCTCGACCTCGTTGTGCAATCCGGCAAGATCGCCCCGGGGTCCTCGTCATTGGAAAACTTCATTCCGTCGGCTTCTCGACGCTACTGGATCCATATTGCCATCGACCGATTGACCAACCGAGTCCTCGAAATCCGCACCGAGCCAATTCATGAATAACTTTTTCTCTCTGACTTTCCCACGCCCGCTTCTTCTCGTGCTGGCGGGGAGTTTTCTTTGCGGGACCGGGTATGGGGAGCCTGAGGCTCCGGCACTGGCCAAGATGCCGGAGATGGTTCACTTTCGCGTGAACTACGAGATCCCGAAAACTCCGGTTGATCCGAACTCCGGGGTGGGAACTGTCACGGAACCCGTCCCGGTGCGGGTCGATGTGGTGCGCACCGGAAACCTGCGTCGCGAGGATTATGAAATGAAGGATGGATCCCGTCTTCAGGTCTGGTACCTCGGCGAGTTTCTCTTTACCGAAAATCCGGGCGACAGCCGCATGGGGGCATCGCGGGAGATGTATGTGCCCGGCTCGGGATTCATCCCCATCCGCCCGGATCTCTTTCCCGGATGCGAGTGGATTACTCCCAAGCATTATGCAGGTGAGCAGAAATACGAGAGCAAGGCGAATGCCCTCTATTTTAAAAAGAGTGGCGAACCGGTGGTGATGGCTGTGGAGGACGCGCCGGTCGAAATGAGTGAAACTTCAGAAGCGTGGCTGGACCCCGAAACCCGTTTCCCGCTGGCCGTGCGGATCGGCGACTTGCTCAGAACATTTGAATTCCTGCCCGCACCGTCCTCGATGCTCGTGCCGGATGCCAGAATCGTCGAGCAGTACAAGTACTACAAAAAGGCATGGGGCCCACCCAGCCGCGACCTTGGGCAACAACACAAAAGCCCGCAATAGTTCGCGTCCCGTTTTTGCTGATATCTCCGCAGGCCGATGACATCAAACACCGCTTCCCCACAAGATTCGCAACGCTGCGAGCAACGTGAGGGTGACGGGGATTTCAGGTTGGTTAAATTCACTTCCGTCATGAAATGTCCTCTCTGGTTCCGTTGTGTTCTCCCTGTTTTTGGCCTGCTTTTTGGTTCTTTTGCCCATGCCGCCGTTGAGGGAACATTTTTTGGTGGCGGTCCGGCCATCGACGTTTCCGATGCGGGAGGAAATGTTGTTCTCCACCGGAGCGAAAACGGTGATGCGTTCACCCTGTGGGGAGCGGAGACGAACCGCCCGGCGGACTTGCCGGATACGAACGATTCGCTCCGGGTGACCTTTGGCGGATTTTCGGGAGCGGTGGGTGTTCAGGTGCTTATCAAATGCCTTGGACCCGGGGGTGTTGGAAAGGCACCGATCGCCAAGTGGATTGAGAATCAGACGACTCCCGGAACGGTGACTTTGGAGAGTGTGCGTGCGCTGGCTGCAAATAACAACATCCAGGTGGCGGAGTCGATTCTTCTGCAGTTCCGGATTCTGGGTGGTGCTGTGGGGTCATCGGTGACGATTGAAAACATTGAAATCGGCCTGCCCGGCACGCCCATTGTCGCGGCGCAACGCGAGCCGCGCAAAAAGAAGGCGCCCAAGGTGGAGGAGGAGAAGGTGCTTCCGAATCTTGAGATCTCAACGAGTGTGGGACCGGCTCTCCAGATCTTCCGTGTGGGAACCGACAAGGAAGCGAAGTTGGTGCTCAAAAATTTGGGCGACGAACAGGCTGCCGGAACGCTTTCAGCGGAGATCGAGGACTTTGCGGGGAACAAGACCCCCATCGAGGCGAAGACATTTGATTTGGCGGGAGGTGCGAGTCAGGAAATTCCGCTTCCTTTGGCGGAGATCGGTCGCGGGATTTTTTATGTGCACACGAAGCTGACTTCCGGGGACAAGTCGCGTAAGGATCTCGTGCGTTTTGGGGTGATGGTTCCGAACGGCATCGCGCCCGGGAATCCCACGGAGATGTGGTATGGGCTTTGCGCCGGCACGGATGTGGCGAAGGGCCCGGCGCAGGAGGCGGTCTGCCGCGACCTGTTCCAGTTCCTCGGCATCAAGACCGCCCGCATGGATTTGGACTGGGAGCACATCCAACCGGATGCCAACACCTGGAAGTGGGATGCGTTCGATCGAACTCTCGAGGTCTACAAGGAGCTCAATGTCGAGCCGCAGCTCCTCCTTGCCTATTCGCCGCCATGGGCGGTGCCGGAAAATCTCCGCGGCGAAAAACGCGAGGTCTGGCGTTCCCACCCCCCCGACCTTGAAGCTTTCGCGCGATACGCGGGGACTGCCGCCGAGAGGTATTCGTGGGTGAAATTCTGGGAGGTTTGGAACGAACCCGACCTCACCCAGTTTTATATCGGCTCGGTCGAAGAATACCTCGCCATGTTGAAGACCGCCCATTCCGCCATCCGGGAGAAGGCTCCGCAGGCGCAGATTCTCACCGGAGGATTTGCGACTGCACGTCCGCATGGTCTGAAGCGTTTCCCCGAGATGCAGGAACGCGTGGCCAAAGAGGGTGCGGATTTTTTTGAGATCATGGCCCACCATGAACACGCGGACTTTTCGGGCTTCCTCGATGCCCTCGACCGCCTCACACCGATCAAAAAAATCACCGGCGACAAGCCGTGGTTCTTTAACGAAACCGCCTACAACCCCCGTGCCATCACCCCCGAGACCGAACGACTCCAGGCGGTCGGTCTCGTGAAAAAGCATTTGGCACTCCGGGCCTGGGGCGGCAAAGCCCACTACTGGTTCAGCTACATTCACGCCGGCGGCTGGGGCGTCGTCCGCGACGACAACCAACCGAAGGCCGTGACCATGGCCTACGGGGCGCTCATCGCCACGCTGGGACAGAAGCCATACCTCGGGCGCATCGATCTGGGAGAGGGGAATTTCGGCTACCTCCTCGGCGATAAGAAGTCGTCGGTTGCCGTGGTGTGGAGCGAAAGCCCGAATGCGGAGCGCGGCGTCGTGACCGTGCCGCTCCCGAAGGGCGCGTCCGCCAAGATGGTCGATATCGTCGGCAATGTCACTCCGCTCGAACCAGTGGAGGGTCGCATCGGCCTCACCGTGGACTCCACGCCCGCCTACTTCGTCTTTGAGGGGCTTCCGAGCCTGAAGCTGGAGACGCCGCTGATTTCCATTCCCGGTCCCCTCCTTGGCTATCGCGGCGACCGTGTGGAAGTGCGGGCGAATCTGCACAATCCTCTCGACCGCGAGGCGACATTCTCGATTGGATTGGTCGATGACCCCAAGGCGTCGGAGAAGGTGACCTTGGCGAAAGGTGCCACTGAGACCGTGACCCTGCCATTCTCGATGCCAAAAGATGACACCCTCCGCTATGGCGATCTTGTCCACATGCCGCTCGCCTACGATGTTTCGGGCACCGGCTGGAAGGGCACGCTCACCATTCCGATGCTTGTCGGAGCCCTCATTCCTTCGGGCAGCATGGACCGTCCAGCCGATTTCTCTGTCAAGTGGCGGCCGGCCATTCAGGGACTCTTCGACTATGCCCCCGGCCAGGACGAAAAAGTCTGGAAAGGACCAAAGGATCTGAGTTTCGAGGCTTGGATGGCTCTCGAAGGCGATCAACTCGTTATCCGTGTGGATGTGACTGACGACAAGCACGTGCAGGCCAATGATTCCGCCACCATGTGGCAGTCGGACAGCCTGGAGATCGGTCTGGCCGCCAACGATGCCAGTTCGATCCGCATCGGCTTTGCACGTCTGGACGACGGATCCCTTCTCAAACATGCCTGGGGCGGGCCGGAATCCCTCTCCACCGGAATCGACGGCGTTGATTTCTCCGCCGAGCCGCGCGAAAACGGCATGATCTATACGGTCAAGCTGCCGCTCGCCCTGCTCGGGCTCACACCGGCCGACCTGCAATCCGGCATCAAGCTTAACCTCCAGGTCAATGACGACGATGGGTTCGGACGCGAAGGATGGGGAGCCGTCTCCCCGGGCATCGCTCCGGATTTCGACTCCGGAAAATTCCCGGTCGTGCGGTTTGAGTAAGGTTCCCTTCGGTACTTGACTGCTTTGAGCAACACCGTCACAGGGATTTCCCGTCCGGCTGCAGCCGCCGGGACCCGTGAACCGGTGGATCTCATCGATCCCTTCGTCGGGACAGGACATTTTGGGAAGACGTTTCCCGGTGCGGCGACGCCCGGGGGCATGGTTCAACTCAGTCCCGACACGATCACCGGAGGCGACAATGGCTCGGGCTATCGATATTACCATCGGACGATCCAAGGTTTCAGCCTGACTCATATGAGCGGGGTCGGTGCCTACGGCGACCTGGGTAATTTTTTGGTCATGCCGACCACCGGGCCGCTCCAAACTTGGTATGGTGAGGCGGACAAGCCGGGGACCGGCTACCTCTCGGCGTTTTCGAAGGAGAGCGAAATCGCGCAGGCCGGCTACTACGCCGTCACGCTGGATGACTACAAGGTGCGTGCCGAGATGACCGCCACCCCGCACAACGGCATTCTCCGGTTCACTTTTCCGGAAAACCCCCGGTCACGCATCCAGATCGATCTCGCGCGTCGCGTCGGCGGCACCTCACTCAGGCAGACGGTGAAAGTCACCGATGACCACACGATCGAAGGGCTCATCGAATGCACACCCGACGGCGGCGGCTGGTTGCATGGCGCCGGGAACGTCAGCTATACGCTCTACTACCACGCCGAATTCAGCCAACCCTTCGCGAAGGTCGGCATCTGGAGTGCCAAGCTGCCCCCTGGGCCGTATCGGCTAACGCTGGAACGCCCCGAATTCATTGCCGCCTGCCGGGATGCCGAAGTGCTGACCGATTGCCGGGAAAAAGAGGGTCAACATCTCGGCTTCTACTCGGAGTTCCCGACCCGCGCCGATCAGGTCGTGCAAGTCAAAGTCGGCATTTCCTTTGTCAGCATCACCGGCGCACGGGCCAATCTCGCCGCCGAAATCCCCGATTGGAATTTTGACCACGTGCGGCTGCAAGCCCGGGAGCATTGGGCGAATGCAATCCGGCGGATGGAGGTGACCGGCGGAACCGAAGACCAGCAGGTCGCATTTTTCACCGCCCGGTATCGCGCGTTGCTCGACCCCCGGATCTTCGCCGACGTCAACGGCGATTATCCCGGCGGAGACCGGAAGTCGTACCGGGCGAAAAACTTCACCAAGCGCACGATCTTCAGCGGTTGGGATGTGTATCGCAGCGAGTTTCCGCTCCTGACGCTGATCGCGCCCGAGACGGTCCATGACACGATCTGTTCCCTGATCGAATTGGCCGATCAAAACGGGACCGGTTACTATGATCGCTGGGAATTTCTGAACGCCTACACCGGAGTGATGAACGGCAATCCGTTTGTCGTCGTCCTCAACGACGCCTACAAAAAAGGCATCCGCGATTACGATGTGGAGAAAGCTTATCGGTTCGCCCTCGCGACCTGCGAGAAATTCGGGGGCCATGACCCGGCAAAAGTTTCGGACTCACTGGAAAATGCCAAAGCGAATTGGAACCTGTCCGAGTTGGCCCGGCAGCTCGGGAAATCCGAAGATGCCAGGCGGTTCGCCGAAAAAAGCCGGGCCTACCGGCTCCTCTTCGACCCGAACCAGGCCTGGACGTATGATCCGGAAGGAAAGGACGCCCGCCCTGAATGGAAGGGGGCCTTGCGACCCAGGAACGCCGACGGCGAATGGGAACCGTGGTTGGGCTTGAATTCCCTGAAAGGCTGCAAGGAGGGGAGCATCTATCAATACGGCTGGTGTGTTCCGCAGGATGTTCCCGGCCTGATCGAATTGCATGGAGGCAAGGACCTGTTCGTCGCCAAGTTGGCCGACTTTTTTGAGCGCACCCCGCCGGTCAGCACCTGGAGCGGACCGGGGCGCACCGGAAGCAACGAGGTCGGCAGCGTCTACTACAATCATCCCAACGAGCCGTGCCACCTGATCCCCTTCCTCTTCAATCGCGCAGGCGCCCCGTGGCTGACCCAGAAATGGGTGCGGACGATTGATGGGGCCTATACCGGCGGACCCGAAGGCCTGTGCGGAGACGAGGATGTCGGGCAGATGTCCGCCTGGTTCATCCTCGCCGCCAGCGGCCTGCACCCCGCCTGCCCCGGCGACACCCGCTATGAGATCTTCACGCCCCTGTTCGAAAAAATCTCTTTCCACCTCGACCCGAAATACACCGCAGGCGGCACGTTCACGGTCTCGGCAAAGAACCAGTCTGCGGAGAATATCTACATCCAGTCAGCCTCACTCAATGGCCAACCGATCAACCGTTGCTGGATCGACCACCGGGAAATCGTCGCCGGCGGATCGCTCGAGCTCAACCTCGGACCTGCCCCCAACAAAAATTGGGGGGTGGAATGACCGCTATGCCGAAATGGGATTCACCATGAAGCTCATGGAGAGCATGAAGATGGATCAGGTAAAATCTTTTGGGGAATCCCCCGAATGGCACGTTCCCTCAAATGCCGCGCCCAAAGCGATCTTGAGAAGATCGGACGGCGCATCGGCCGTTGGCAGGGCAAACATCCCGCCGCCACGCGGTTGCTTGAAGTCGAGGTCATCAAAGACAGCGGGGGCCGCGCCTGCCGTTTGCAAATCTCTTGCCCGCTGAGCGACGGGGGACACCCGCTCCTTTCAAAAGGTGCCTACCTGCTACGAACCGACTGCACGGAAACAGATCCCGCCAAGCTCTGGCGCTGGTGTCTCCAACTCACCCAGGCCGAAGCGGCCTTCCGCACGGCCAAAAGCGACATCGGTCTGCGCCCGCTCTGCCTCCCAAAAACCCAACGCGTCGAAGCCCATCTCCTTATCTGCTTTTTGAGTTTGGCTCTTGGCCGTCTCTATTGAAAACCTCGCGGGCGCTTGCTTGATCTTCTTGCGCAGGGCTGCGTCGCTCAGGCAGTTACGGATTGCAACGAATACGCGCATGCCCTCACTCCTTGCCCTGCACAAGAATCTGCGGCGCAATCACCTCACGGCGTTTTGAATAGAGACGGCTTAGGCGTTCGCTGGAAATGTGGATGCAAGTCAGAGGCCTGGGCTCCAGCGTATGCAAACTGGTGAGCGCCTTCTCCACTGTCTGTTCGATGGACGTCACCGTCCCGGTCTAACGCCAGGAACGCATCCTTACACTGCGCCTGCGAACTGTCGCCAAGCCCGATCCCTATGTGACTCTCTTGCTCGCCCGAATGGCACTAACTTAAGCCACTGAAAGGGGCATCATCCCATAGCCCAGGGCAAGCGCCAGCGCCATTCCTTGCTGACCCCTTTTCTAATCAGGAGAAACAAAAATGCCACGAGCCGGGGCAGAATCTCCATGCGAAATTTGTCACCACTTGACTGTTTAGACTTTTTGTTCTATTTAGACAAATATGACTAAAAGCACGCGCAAGGCACCCACCAAGAGCCGCATTCTGGATGCAGCGCGTGAGTTGTTCAACAGCTGCGGGGCGACGGAGGTGACGACGCATGACATCGCGTCAGGTTGCGGCATCAGTCCGGGGAACCTTTATTATCACTACGCGAACAAGGAGGCGATTGTCCGGGCCTTGTTTGAGCGTTCGCTGGTGGAAAGCACAGAGTTTCACCAGGCTCTCGGGGAGAGTGAGGCCACGCCTGGGGAGAGGCGGGTGAAGGGACTGGAGTTCGCGAAGGAGATCAGCTGGCGCTACCGGTTTTTCAAGCGGGAGCTGCCGGCCCTGTTGGCGCGCGACCCGGCGCTGACCAAATCCTTCCGGGCTTTTCATCGCCGTCACTTGGCGCAGCTCACGCGTGATATTGAACAGGGGGTGCAGATTTCCGGAGGCAGGGCGCTTGATCCACAGGAGGCCCGGTGGCTGGCGGAAATTTCCTGGCTCATGGTGCTCTTCTGGCCTGGGTTTGTGGAGGCGGGCGGAGCGCGCTCAACCCGCAAGGAAATGGATCGGGGAATCGACTTGATTTCCTGGCTGTTTGACCGGGTGGTTGGAAAGGAAGGAGCGCGATGAGGGTGGGACTTCAGACCTGGGGCAGTGAGGGGGATTGTCGTCCATTTGTCCAGTTGGCGACCGGTCTGGCTGCTGCCGGGCATGAGGTGCGGTTGGAAATCAGCGAAGTGGCACAGAGATCTTACGCCAGAGAAGCGGAGGTCGGTGCCTTTGAGCTTCAGGAGGTCGCTTCTCCCGTGTTCAGGAATCCCGAGGAGCAATATCTGCTCAGTGAGCAGTTGATGAAGGCTGGAAATCCGCTGGCTCAATCCAGGGTTCTTCTGGAGAAAGCGTTTGATCCGGTTTCCGATTCCCTCGCGGAAGCTTCGCTGAATCTGGCGAAGCGCTCGGATGTCCTGGTGGGGCATTACTTTTTGCCCTCTCTCGGAGCGGCGGCAGAAAAACACGGAATTCCCCATCTGACCGTGCAATTCACCTCCGGCTTTGTGCCCGGTCCGGGAGTGAATCCCTTTGGCGGTCGCAGTCTGGGGCCATGGATCAACAACGGGCTCTGGGCCATGGTTTCAGCGATGACAAACCGTCTGCTTCTTGGTCGAACGAACCGAATCCGGGCGCAATTCGGTTTGTCTCCCGTGCGCGATGTCATGCGCGAAACATGGATTTCTCCGCACGGAACACTGATGGCGGTGAGTCGGGCTCTTTGCCCGAAATCTCCCGGCTGGCCCCGGAACTGCAGGGTGGTTGGTCCCCTGAATTCCCGAGCTTTGTTGGCTCCCCCTGTGGGAGAGGAGACCATGAACAGGGAAGATCTCCCGGTCTTTTTTACATTTGGAAGCCTGATGCCGACAGACCGGAAAACGACCCATGAGGTGTTGGATCTGTGGAGCGATGCGGCGAGGCGTGTCGGCGTGCCCGGGATTCTTCAATGCGAAAACACCTGGGAGTGGTCCGCGACGGATCATGTGCGTGTCGTGACGCGCTGTCCGCATCAAGACATTTTCCCGAGCTGTGCCGCCGTCGTTCACCATGGGGGTGCGGGAACCACCCATGCGTGCGTTCGTGCGGGCGTTCCATCGGTCATTGTGCCGCATGTCGCCGACCAGTTTTTCTGGGGTGCAACCTTACGCCATATGCACTTGGGCACGGTCACACGCAAACGCCGTTCAGTGAGTGCGGATGAAATCGCAAAGCAGCTTCGCAAAGTCATGAACAACCGGGAAG
>JBGTAR010000105.1:0-8838 GCA_041749815.1 Terrimicrobiaceae bacterium | reverse complement strand
CCGCGCCCCGGAAAATCGCGTCGGGGAAATTTTTGCGCCATCCGCAAAACCGCATCGGTTCGAGTCGCTGCAACTCCATCAATCGCAATGGGATGCGCAAGCGTTCAGCCTCCAGATCGCACTGGACCTCACAATTGATGCTGATGGAAGGCTGGCGAGTGCCACTGCCGCGACCATAGATGGAGCAATACATGCTGTTGCCCAGTTTAATGACATGCTCAGTCTGGGATACACCAGCGCCGCAAGCGATCCGTGGGCTACTCCTCTCGCGACCATGGGAGCTTACGACCCACAACTTTATGGTGTGGCTTTTGGAGCCGGGCATTTTGCTCCACTCCCGGCTGTAGGTTCTGCTCAAGCAGTCACAAAAATCGAAAATATTGTCAGTTACGGAATGGACTTTGTTCAATTTGGACTTGGTGCTGAAAAAATTGTAAATCCAGTGGGTTATCTCCCAAGTGCTCTTGAGTCAGGTTCATCTCTTGCTCCTTCGGTTTTCAAAGAAGTGCCTGTGGTTTATCTTGAAGTTGCACAGATAATAGATCCCTCCGTCGTGCGGTTCACGCAGGACAGTATTGGCTCCACGTTCAAAAATGGGCAGAGTCTTGATGATGTTGCTCGTGCACTCCGAGACTCGGGGGGAGAACAGCTTGCGAGCCAATTCCCTCCTATCCGTCTCGTTCAATTCGAAGGCCAGTTGTTCACACTTGATAACCGGCGATTAGCGGCATTCTCAGCGGGTGGCCAACAAGTTCCTTACCGCATGGCAACTCCTGCTGAAATCTCAGCTGAATGGGCTAGTAAGTTTACGACCACAGGCGAACAAGGGTTTGGTCAATTCATCACAGTACGCCCAACAAAGCCATGATCATATGAAAACCAGAGAAGACGTTGTTAATACACTAGATGCGCTGCATGCTGACTTGCGTGCTAACCCCGATGGATGGGAAAATCAATCCCTTGATAGATTCTTAGAGGCTATGTCAGCTTGGCTGGACTCGTCACGACTTCGGAAAGTTAATGAGCCGTCGTGGGAGTTGATCTGCGACATGCTCCAAGCGGGGAAGATTTATGAGTAGAACAACTAGCATGATAAAGAATTCAACGCTAAGGCATTTGGCTTTCTTTTGACATATCCTGATTCGCGACTGTCTCAGCTATAGATGAAGTGCAACACTGATTCCTCAAAGTAGCCACGCGTTACTTGTACTATGAGTCTCAGGAGATTAGAAAATATTGTTACACCGCCGGATGTTCCTTCAGAAATTCCTAATGAAATAATCTGGATTGCAGTAGAGAAGAAACTCACTAAACTTCCCGACGATTATCGGGCATTTATTCAGCGTTATGGAACAGGGTGTATTGACTCTTTCATTTGGATCTTCAGTCCGGCGTCGGAAAATCTAAATCTAAACCTTGAGCAACAAGCTCGAAAGCAGGAAGAAACGATAAAAGCGATAAATGAAAGTGGAGTGGAGCCGTTCATTCCTTTATTTCCACACTCCCTTGGAGTGTTGCCTTTTGGCATTACTGACAACGGTGATGTTTTGTTTTGGGTAAACAAAGGTAAGCCGAATAGTTGGACAGTCGCAGTGCTTGAAGCGAGAAGATCACCAATGTTAGAATTCGATATGAACATGACCTGTTTTCTGGCTGAATTATGTGAAGGAAGTATTACTTGCGAAGCATTCCCTGATGATTTTCCAAGTTCTGCCCCTGTTTTTACAGCCGGGAACAAGAGGGACTAAAATCTCTGATGTATTCTTGGATGCAGGAGAATAACTATGATCACTCAAAAAAAACTCTCAAAGGCACTGAAAGCAATCCAAGGAATAATCATCCAAGCGAGGTCTATGGCCGAACATACGGAAGATTCTAAAAAAATCGCAATGCTGTTGGACCTTGCAGAGTATCTGCCCGGCCTTTTACTTGATCAAGACGATAAAACTGATGAGTTTTCTGAGTTTCTCGCTGGCGTGGGGCACAAGTTCCCAAACTGCCAGTATATTATTGATGAATTTAATTCATCTAACTGATGCAGCAGGCAAGCCAGGAGCTAGGAATTTCCGTTCCGACACGAATAATCCCATTTTTGGACCGGGGCTATTTCAAGCCAAACAGCTCACTTATTGTCCAGCCCTCGAATCGCTTTATTGGAGGAGGATTCGATTTAACGAATATAAATCGAGTCCCTGGCAGCGATATACTTCCCGGTATGGGGTTTGGAGGTCTGTAAAACTATGAAAGAGGATGAATTGTTTGAGAGCATTGAGCGGTTGCGGACGCACTTACAGCGAGTCGAACCAATCATCTCGGAGTTTTGTGAAGCGCACGGCTTCGAGAGGGTGAACCCCATTTCGATTGGTCGATACCCGAGAATCCGCATTGAAAAAAT
Source organism: Terrimicrobiaceae bacterium (assembly GCA_041749815.1). Taxonomy (GTDB): domain Bacteria; phylum Verrucomicrobiota; class Verrucomicrobiia; order Chthoniobacterales; family Terrimicrobiaceae; genus JAJTZA01. The sequence continues at coordinate 6,443 of JBGTAR010000105.1, read as the reverse complement.
TGACAATCTCCATCGTTGGTTTGATTTGTCGATGTCTCACTCCCGATGGAAAGCGATATACAGAGTTCTTTGAACGTATTCCATACGAGCTCTCAGCAGGGTGCTTTGTAGACTGCCCGGATGAGACCCAATACGGCCATCGGTTCCAAAAATCATACTCTTGTTTTGTCGATGTACCGTTCGAGATGGTTCCCGGAATTTTACGGGAAGAGTTGGAAAAGAACCTTGAGGTTATATGTTCTTGGACGGTAGAGTCCTTGAAAAAAGGGGGCTCGATGCTTTAGAATCACCATCCGTTCTTCTAAGCCGTGAAGAGCACACAGCCGTGACATCAATGCTCCGTAACGAATTGCCATATGGGCAAGTCCATTCTCCTGAATCCGTTTGGAGAGCCTATCAAAATGTATATTCTGAGGCTCCAGAATGGCTTGGAGCTATTGAGCCTTATTTTAGAAAGCCATAAAAAAATTTCTCCTAATTGTTGAAAATCAACTTCCATTCTTTTGTGGTCCAAAAGACGGCGGAGCCTATGACCTTAGCGACGCCTGCCCTGTTTGCGGAACTGGCGCACGACGATGTGGGCCAATTAAACTTCCGTCTAACCGTTTAAAAAATCGCGTATCAATTACACTCAAATACGAGGTAGTTATTCCGCCGCGACTAGTTGAGAGTATCAAGTCCCTTGCGCCTCACTGTTTGCGCGAAATTAAAGATGCAAAAACTGGAGCCGCAACGGATTTTTTCGAGCTGGTTTCAGAAACAACGTTGCCTAGGTGGAATTCTACTACAACCGGTTGGTGTGTTTCGGAAATTCAACCTCAGTGTCCCGTTTGCATGAGAGATGGATTTTTCAATGTGACAAGAGAACCATTAAACTTGACATACGAGAGAATTCCAGAGTTTTATATCGCGGAAACTTACGAGCATTTCGGAAAGTCACGACTTAATTTGGATTTTACCAAAAGTCTTTTAGCTGTTCCATTCCTCGTAGTTGATGAGTCAATCCAAAAAGTGCTAAACGGGGAACATGGCGTCAAATTTCAGGAAGTGCGGATGGGCATATTCAATTGAGAATCGACACTCAAACCCTCCAAAATCCGGCGTTGGGTATTTCACGTTGGAGCAATTTTCCGTGGAAACAAGAAATCAGTATTATTGGAGATGTTGGGGGGCCGTTAGAATTCGATGAACATGAAAAAAGGGGCACAATTACTTCAGGGAATAGTTTCGAAAGAATTACAACTCCGGCTTGAATCTCAGCCGGACGGCCTTGCCGAATATTCTGAGAAAGGGTTTTCGTTGAGTCTAATTAACCGTGTTAAAGATCGCCTTAATACCGCTCGGCGACGTGCGACATTTGCTGAAGCAGGACCAGTAAAGAAAAACCTCGTAGAGATCATTGAGTTGTTGGAATTAGTTGATTCCAGTGTCAACACCCCCGTGTGGCATGGCTACCTCATTGAGGGGGCGACACGAGTTGAGTTCGTTCTAGTCCCTTCATTGTCCCGCCGGGTCATCGCCAAGTTTGACGTTGCGACATGATAACAACCCTTGCTGAACTTGAGGCTTACACCAAACAAATTGGTGCGAGATTTCCAGACGAGGCTGCGAATACTATTTTAAGTGGACCCGGAATTATGCCTAAAGAACGTGAATCGCTTTTAAAACGGATTCCTGGCCTGCCTGACTCCTACCTGCAATGCGCAGAGCGTTTCAATTTACACGGAATTCGTTCTGGGTATTTTGCGTTTTGGCCAGAGGCGTTTGACGCGGGTAATATGGTTGGAAGCCTTACAAAAGCTTCGTCAGAGGTGAACCCATATTGGGTGATGTTTGGAGCAATTAATGTCTTGCAAGTGGCTTCTTGGGAAGCGGACCCAATTGTAGTTGCGTTAAAAGACTCGTCTGAACCCGATGGAAGCGTGTTGAAATTCAGTGAAGGTAATCCAAAGGCGCCTGCGGTAAATCTGGCTCAGAGTTTTGAGATGTTTTTGCTACTCGTAGGCAACCTCGATCAGGTTGCCAACGAGGCAGAGGGACAAAGAGCCGTAGATGTGTTTCAACAGCGGTTTGAATTCTTGGTACCAACGCCAAACAACTACTGGCAGGGATGGCACAATATCGCTCAGGTTGTTTTCCTTTAGCAACTGAGGCAGGCCGGTCGGATTGATGGTGCAATTTGGAATTTTTATCAAAGCCCTGTCACCGGCAAGATCGGCCCGTCGGGGCCGCTGGGTGACCTTTTGAACCAGAACAATATTCCGTTCGTGCTACACTACCAATGAGCTATCCGACCATCCAGCCGCCTTTTACGCTCAAGTTCCGGGAGATGCCCAAGAAGGAACTCAAGGACTACAACGAGTGGTTCCACAAGGTCATGCCTGAGCGAATTCAGATTTTGATCGCTGCGGTAAAATCGACACCTGGCTATGAAAAATGGGAGTCGGATTACTTTCCGGATTCCCTCGAAATGCTCGGCGAGTGGTTCCTGAGGCAAGTCGAAACTCGACCCAGAACCCACGAGGAAATCGATGAAATCCAGGGGCGATCAAAGTTCCCGATCAACATCTCAGGAGAAGACCTAACCAACAAAACCTTCTCCCTGGCGATGGATGTTGGAATGTATGTGAGCCAGGTTTTTTTGAAGCACCACCCCTCGCTTCAATGGTCGCAACCGTTCGGAAGCCAGAAATTCGTGGATTATGAGCCCGTTTTGAGTGGCTTTGGGAAGCTTGGATTTAATCCAGTTCAGATGATGGTGACTCTTGCTTACGGCTTTAGTACAAAGTCAAAAACCGGTGGGCGACTCCGGGAAATCTACGATTATTGGTCGAATTTAGTCGCGCCGGAAACTGGCTGATCGCGTGATTTAAATCTGCATGCGCGGTTAAGCAACTGGCAACCATACCAATGAACGCGCTAAAAATTTGCAATGGGCATTACGGCAAGCTTCTTTATCGCGGCCCGGCAAAGCGACGTTGCGTTGAATGTTTCTCCTCGACGCCGCAGCACTAAGGCCCTCCATCATTTCGTGGTGTTCCCGGTCAACCGTGGAATTTCGTTGGCGGTTTTTCACCGTGGAATCTCTCAGAGAATCGGGTTAGCGGCGCGACTTGCTCGTGCTACGAAATGAAAATCAAACAGAAAAGGAAGATCGAAGTCAGGTTGAGAGATATCAACCCAGACGGCCAGCATCAGCAAATTGCAGGCTCAAAAAGTTCAGTTTGAACTGTATCGGGGAAAATGACACGGAGTCAAATTGGTCCTGTCCGATATGCTGGTATGAACTCGTAAAAACAGTTCGTTTTTACATTAATCGATATTGCAGCCTCCTTGGTTTTTTCAGAAAATGAAATCCCAATGTCCACCAAAGGAACAATCAGCATGGAAGTGAGTCGTGCCGTTCAAGTGCATATCATTCGGCCGCTGACAGATAAAGCTGTTGGGGCTGCCGTTCGGCACGGCCCAACTGTTTTAAAGGGGTTGGTGGGGGCTGTTGGTGGGGTTCTTTTCGGTAAAATGCGGCGAGTTCCCCCACGTCAAACCTCTGTCAAGCAGGCATCTTTCAGAATTATCGAAGAATCCGAGGGCGTTGGGAAAAAAGATACACCCAAGAGAATCGTTCGCAAATCGCGTAAACCCACGAAAAAGTAGCATGTTAGCGCTCATAAAAGGCTGGATTGGCGAAAAGGGAACTCAGCTTGGGATGTGGTTTGGCCTTGAAGCCGAGGTCTACCGTCGCGTTCACAACCTGATCCTGCCTGCTCGGGGAGGGACAACTCAAATTGACCATGTTCTCGTATCAGTTTTCGGAATATTTGTCATTGAGACGAAAAACATGAATGGCTGGATATTTGGGAGCGAGCGATCCCCCCAATGGACCCAATCCATTTACGGCAAGAAATATCCTTTCCAGAACCCCCTTCACCAGAATTTCAGACACACGAAGGCGCTTGAAGAGTTTCTCAATCTCCCTGAGTCCTGTTTTCATCCAATCGTCTTTTTCATTGGCGAATGCGAGCTGAAAACTGATCTCCCCAGCAATGTGCTCACGCGAGGGCTTGCAAACTACATCAAGTCCCATGGAGCCCAGATATTCTCGCCGAATGAAGTAGGTGAAATATTCAGCCGACTGACCTCTGCAAAACTTTCCCCGGTCTCCAGCCATTCAATCCATGTTTCATCACTCAGGGAGCGACATCAAGGCAACTCATGTCCAAAATGCGGCAAAGCCATGGTCTTGCGAACCTCTTCCAAAGGCGCAAATCCCGGGAACCAGTTCTACGGGTGCTCTGGCTTTCCAAAATGCCGTTACACGCGGGCAGTAGGATAGAAAAACCAGTGACCGATTGTGAAAGAGGAGGCTCCTCAATTCAATCTTGTTGGAAAAGGATTCAAAACACACCTTTATGAACGAACCAAATGGAACAGCAGAGATCGACGACGAATATCCAGCCTCTGATTACGTCTGGTGCTTGCACTGCGAGCGCACATACAAATCAGGTGAACACAGGAAGGTTAAGACTCCAAAAAAGATTCGGGAAATCGTTCCCGACATGGAATTCATTGAAATGTGCTCCTACGATGACTGCGACGGAGACGCCGAAATGGATGCGTGGAACTGGGGGAAGGTCGCAGCACTCAATGGGTATCCTGAGATTCCAGAGAACGGGAAGGTTTATCCGCTTTATCCTCCTAGCTGAACTTTCCTTGGACGTCTCTCATTTCTTTTACCTCAGAGACACCAAAATGTGCCATTTCTTCCATTTTGAATTTGACCGAACCCATGCCCAAATAATATAAAATGTAATGCGCATTTTTGCCTCCGGCATATGCGACCAAATGAACTCCTTACTGCACTCGCGTTGGCTGTTTGTGCAACCAGTGGCAAGAAAAGCCGCTGAAAGTTGCCGCAGGATTCTTTTAACGAAATTCACGAGTGTCCGGTTATAAGTTAAACATCATCAACTGGTTAGAAGTTAATGTTTCCAAATGTCTGAAGTCACTTTCCGCAAGTAGTTCATGGATAGGCACTTTCTCAAACGGATGAACGCTCAAAAGCTGCAAAGTTCTGTGCAAGGTTCCCGGCAGGTTCAATTCCTTGTGAATGATAGCCACCATCAGATAAACGCACAGCGCGATCCAGATCTGAGTCTTCACCGCATTGGGGCTCGTCCCATAGTAATGCTTGATGCGCAGATGGCCTTTGATCCAGCGGAAGAACAACTCGATGCGCCATCGCAAGTGATAGAGCGTGGGCACAGTCAATGCGGGGACGTTCAGGTTGTTTGTCAGAAAGACGAAGTCCCGCCCTTCCTTCTGATCGTAGTAACGAACCTTGCGCAGGAGCGAAGGGAAATCGGTCCGCGCCTTTGGCAGCTTGGCTTTGCCGATCTGGTCGCTGCGAAGTCCCGTCCGCATGTCCACAGGCTGGGAGCGTTGCCTGGCATATTGCAGGTTGTCCTTGGCCCGTGTGAGAAAGAATGCACCAGCCTGAGCGATCAAATGGAGGCGGGCGAAATCCATGTAGCCGCGATCCATGACGTAGAACGCGCCGGGCTCGAAAATCAGCTCGTCGAGCCAAAGCACGTCGTGCTGTCGGGCTCCAGTAATGAAGACACAGGTGGGAATAGGACCCCGCAGATCGATCTGAGTGTGCATCTTGATTCCGGCCTTGGTCTTTCGGAAGTGTGCCCACGGAAAAAGGGTGAGCGAAAGATCCACAGTCGTCGAGTCCAAGGCATAAACCGTGTTGTCGATCTCCAGCCCCAAGTCTTCGCCCGCGTACAGCGGCCGGGCTTTGCGCATGAGCGTCTCGGCCAGATCTTGCCAAAGCCGCCAGTCGCGTTGTTCGTTGGCATCGGCGAGAGTGGATTTGGCAATCGGCTCCCGGAAGCCCAGATGGTAGCGGGCAGCAGGTCGCGCATTCAAGCAGTCGGCAATGTCGCGCAGTCCTTCCCGCCAAGTCAGTTGAGCGAAAGCCATGCAGATGAGTTGCTGGCGGCAACCAAAATGCCGGACGCGGGACTCCGCGTTGTAACGCTCCACCAAGCGGTCGAGGGTCTGTCGGTGGATCAAATCGAGGAGTTGAGTCAATACAAATCGGCCGGAATTCATGCCGAAAAGCATGAAGGGAATTCAAATGCGTCACATCCATTTTCATTTGTAACGCGCTCATTTTATGACTGTTCCAAAACCTTATTGTTCAGTTAACCGGACACCCGTGAACGAAATTTAATCCTTTGGCACTGGCCAGTGTCAGTCTTCTGGTATCCGCCTGCATCTTTCTTTTGGGGTGTGGTGGCTCAGAAACAGGGTCAAGTTCCTCATCCTCCAATTCGGAGGTCGCATCTGTTGGGGACGAAACCCCACAGGTGCGGGTTGGCATGACAAAGCGCCAAGTTCTCCGGGCTTGGGGAGAGCCATCAGGAAAGCAGGTCACC
>JBGTAR010000104.1:0-7685 GCA_041749815.1 Terrimicrobiaceae bacterium | reverse complement strand
TCAACAAAGTCGTGTATTAAGATAGATTTCCGTCCCACCCATGGGTTCACTCAAAAAAACTAGAAAAGCCAAAATTGCCAAGCACAAGCGCCGTAAGCGCATGCGCGAAAATCGGCATAAGAAGCGTTTGCGCTACCGTTCGTAACGGGTCATACTATCGCACATGAATGTGCGATGTGTCATGCGGATCTTGGCTCGGGACCTCCCGGCGACGGTCGCTTTGGCCGTGACCCTGAACTTCTGCTTCCTTGTGGCCTCGGCTCCTGGAGCAGAAGCGGACCTGATTGCATCCAGCCCAACTGAAATTCCGGCCGCTGCCAAATTGGACGCTGCCTCGGAGCGACGGGCAGATGCGATTGCGTACTTTGTCAAAGCGCTCCTGGAAGAAGAGAGCATCGGACCTGAAAAGGCACTGGACAGCTTTCGCAAAACCCTGCAACTCGATCCCAGCAACACGGACCTCGCGATCAGGCTCTCACAGGACTACCTCCGAAGGGGTGAGACCGTGGAAGCAATCTCCGTTTTGAAGGATTCTCTGAAGGCCAAGCCAAAAAACGTGGATCTTTCGTTGGCGCTCTCAATGATCTATCTCCGGCATCTCCACAAGTCGGACCTTGCCACGCGCTATGCCTCCATGGCACTGGCGGCGGCTCCCGAGTCCCTTGCTCCTTATGAGATGCTGGTTGAAATTCACACCTCCCAAGGGATGCGTAGCAAGGCGGGGGTTGTGTTGGAACAGGCGGCTCGCTCGAAGTCCTCCGATCCGTATTTCTGGTTGGCCCTCGCGGAGTTGACCGGGCGCCTCTCGCAATCCGCCACCGGAAATGCCGCGACGAGCGAATCTGCCGAGAAGATGGCCGCCTTCATCGATAAGGCGGTTGGGCTTTCTTCGGAGAACCCGGTAGCCCTTGCCCGGGCCGGGGATCTGTTTGTGCTTTCTCGTGAGATCGGTAAAGCCAGGGAGGCCTACGACCAAGCCTATCATCTCAAGGCCTCTCTGCCGCAGCTCCGACAAAAATTGGCAGCTTGTATGGTTGAGTTGGGACAGTCTGCCGAGGCCATCGCCATTTTAGACGAGATCGTGAAACTCAATCCTCTGGACCTTCAAGCCTATGATGAACTCAGCAAACTTCATTTGCGGGATGGGAATCTTGTCAAAGCCGCCGCCAGTGCAAGGCAGGCCCTTCTGATCGAGCCCCAGATTCTTGACCGCCACATCTTTGTCGTGGACCTGCTCTTCCGCACCAAAGATTTTTCTGCTGCCGCTTCCACCCTGGCCGAGGCCAGAAAACTTTTCCCGTCAAACCCCCGCTTGTCTTATTTTTATGCCATGGCGTTGAGTCAGTCAAAACAGCATGATGAAGCCATTGCGGCCTTCGAGCAGGCCGCCTCCGAGGCAGCCAATGTGCAGCCCGAGATGCTTAATGCGGATTTCTATTTTGATTTTGGCGCCGCATCCGAGCAGGCTGGTCGCATTGAGGAGGCGACCAAACTTTTCCGCCGCTCCATAGCCATGGAGCCAGCCAGCGCCGCTCGCTCCTACAACTACCTTGGATACATGTGGGTGGATCGGGAGGAAAACCTTGAGGAGGCCGACCAACTCATCCGACGTGCCGTTGAGCTCGAACCCACCAATGGGGCCTACATCGACAGCTTGGGGTGGCTTTTGTATCGTCAGGGCAAATACGAAGATGCCCTCGCCACCCTCCTGCGTGCTGCCGAGCATCTGCCCGAACCTGATTCCGTTGTTTTTGATCACATCGCCGACGCTTATCTCAAACTTGGGCGAACCTCCGAAGCTGTCCTGTATTGGAAAAAAGCCCTGGCCCTCGATGCCGAAAATACGGAGATAGCCGGCAAACTGGACGCTGCCACCAAGGCCGTCGCACAGCAACCCGGAGCGAAAGAAGTTAAGTAGGAGCGCATCTCCGAAAGTTTCACACTGGGAGCGGCGACATCCTGTCGCCTTCCTTGTTCTTCACCTTATTTTGCTCATTCTGGAGATGCACTCCTCTTCATTTCCTCCTACATCCGCGAGAAGCGCGACCTGCTCACCGCAGCAAACCGGAAGATGGAAGTCGTGAGGTGGACGGTGAGGATGTGCAAAGACCGGAACCTGCTCTCCGCCTCGCAATTCGAACACAGCGCCCGGTGATTGAACGAATGCGGCAGAATGGTCGGAGGCTGGTGGAAACAGAGTTAGGAGGAAGAAGCGGTTTCCAACCTGGGTTTGGGTCGCAGCTCGGTGCGTACTTTTTCACCTAGTGCGTTAAGATACGCAATGCGCTCCTCCCTGCTCATGGCGTTGAGGCGGCGACTTGCAGCTTCTCTCCATTTGCGGGACTCTTCGACGGCATCAAAGGCTTTAGTTTTGGCTTCCATAGATTAACTCCAACGGATTTACGATACGGATGGGCGGATAGCCTTTCAACAAATTTACGCCGCTAAAGGCTGTTTCGCGTTGCGCGTTGACCATGTGTCGGAAGTTCCAACTGACGAGGAAGTCGGTGCGGGTAATGGTGCAGGCGGCGACATGCCGGGCGTCGTCCTCATATTTTGGCGTGACGACGCCCTGAGAGACATAGGTTGCCGCAAGGTGGTCCATCTCTTCGGTAACGTTCAACATACCGGCTGCTTCAAAAGTGCTATTGAACAGGTCTCGGACACGCTGAGGGGCTTCGATGAGTTCTTCCGAGGTCACCAAGGACGTTACGAAGCGCCACAGCCCGCTTTCCATCTGTTGCCAAAGCTCTCGGGTGGGTTGCTTCCACTCGTCGTCGAAATAGCCGCCATGAACCGAGGTGTCCAGATAGAGGGTCGGTGTGCGCATTGATCCAGATGTTAACGGCCTTTGAAGCAGCTTGCGAGGAGGGTTTTCAGCTGTTCAACGATAAAGAACGTGCATTCAGTTCGCAGGGGTTGAAATGCCGGGCAGGATCAACGATAGTGCGGGTTATGCAGACAACGGAAGATTTTACGATGGGCGATTTGCTCTTGCAATATCCTTGGGCCAAAAGGGCTCTGTTTCAGAAGTTCCACATCGGCGGATGCGCAAGCTGCGGGTTCGGCGACGAGGAAACCCTCGCGGAGGTCTGCGCAAGGAATGGGGGTGTTACCCCTGACGAAGTTCTGGAAGCTGTGCGGCTGGCCCACGAGCAGGATGAATCGATGATGATTGACCCCGTGGCTCTCAAGGAGCAATCCGCCGATTTTGCCCTGGTGGACATTCGAACCAAGGAGGAATTTGACGCTGTTCACATCCCAGAATCACTGCACTTCAGTCAAACTCTCATGAGTGAAATCATGTCCACATGGCCGAAAGGACGCCAAATTGTGATCATCGACCATCGTGGAGAGCGCGGCTTGGATGCGGCCTCTTATCTGGTGGGTCACGGGTTTGCTTCCGTTCGCTGCCTTCGGGGCGGCATCGATGCCTACAGCGAGCTGGCCGAACCCTCGCTCCCCCGTTACTCTTTGGAACCAGCCCACGCATGATGAACAACGATCTCGAATCACGCATTCAAGAAGCCGCCAGCAACCCCACCAATGTTGGTGAAATGAGTGATGCCGATTCTGTCGGCATGGTCGGCAGCGAAAACTGTGGGGACATGCTTCGGATGTGGGTCAAATTCCGCGATGACAACGGCAGAAAAGTCATCGATAAAGCGACATTCCAGTCCTTTGGGTGCCAGACCGCCATTGCGGTCGCCAGCGTGGCCACCGAGTTGATTCGGGGTAAGACCGCTGGGGAGGCCCTCGCCATGACTGGTGATGAGCTTTCCGCGCCGCTGGGTGCTCTCCCCCCCATGAAAATCCATTGTGCCCAACTCGTCGAGGGAGCGCTTCGCAATGCCTTGGAACCCTCGACACCAGCTCCCGTTGCGGCGGCAACTTCCTCGCTCTCTGACAGCTTTCAAAATCCACAAGCCCCTTCCAAAATCAAATTCCTGTAAATAGCAGCCAATCCCACTTTATGAACGACCATCGAGAAATCCAACTCAGCCGCGATTGCGACGCCATTCAAATTCCCAGCGGCAACCCCATCGTCCTCCCGTCAGGTCTGAATGTCATCATCACCCAATCCCTTGGCGGCACTTACACCGTCGCAACACCCGGAGGACTGGCCCGGATTGAATTGAAGGATTCCGATGCGCTGGGTTTGGATCCCACGGAGGAAACCGAAAATTCCACCGTCAAATCCGAAGGCCCGCTGGAAGACGCCGTGTGGTCGCAGCTCAAAACCGTTTTTGATCCGGAGATCCCCGTCAACGTTGTCGATCTCGGCCTCGTCTATGATTGCAAGGTCAGCGAGAAAGAGGACGGCGGAAAATCCGTTCTTGTGAAAATGACACTCACCGCTCCCGGTTGTGGCATGGGCCCTGCCATTGCTGCTGATGCGCGCTCCCGCATTCTTGCCATTGATGGCATCGATGACGCCGAAGTCGAACTCGTCTGGGATCCTGCCTGGAATCAATCCATGATCAGCGAGGACGGACGGATGAAGCTCGGGCTGGTTTGAGCAGAGCTTCGAGGTAACCCTTGTCCTCGCATTGCTTCCTCGTGCGCCGGGAATTGATCCACCAAAGCCGCCATGCGAGTGCGACATCACGTTATCTCTGGGTAGGGCTGGGCAGTCCCTTGCCCGCCCACTTTTTGCTCTTTGCTGCAACCCATGGGTCGTAAAGAGAAACGAAACCATGCGAATAATTTGTTTTCATCTCCTGATATTCATCGCCCTCGCCTTAGCGCCAGCGCAGGCTAGTGACTGGAAGGTCTCGCTGCCGGGTTGGAAATACCAATTCCCCGCCGATCATGGCAACCACGAGGGCTTCAAAACCGAGTGGTGGTATTTCACGGGAAATGTGGCTGACGCAAACGGGCGCGAGTTTGGATATCAGCTCACGTTTTTTCGTCAGGGAATTATTCCACGAGGCGAGCAGCCTGCAACGACTTCACGATTCATTGCCCGCAATATCCAGTTTGCGCACTTTGCGGTTTCGGATGTTTCTGCCAGTGGTTTTCATTTTGCCCAAAAACTCTCACGAGGAGCATATGGTGAGGCTGGGTTTGATGGGAAAGAGGGCCTGGCGTGGATCAAGGGCTGGACGTGTGAGCGGCTCGGCGAGCATTCCTTCCGGCTGAGGGCCGCGTCGGAAGAGACCTCCATCGACCTGACGCTGGAATCACAAAAAGAACCGGTTTTTCATGGTCAGGATGGCATCAGCCAGAAAGCTGAGGGGGTCGGTCGGGCCTCCCATTATTATTCGCTCACCCGGATGAAAACCCGGGGAACGGTCACCACGCCTTCAGGAACCTTTCAGGTCGAGGGTTTCAGTTGGTTTGACCATGAGTGGGCCACCAATCAGCTTGCTCCGCATCAGATCGGCTGGGATTGGTTCAGCATCCACTTTGATGACGGGAGCGACCTCATGATGTTTCAAATCCGCACAAAAGACGGGGGGAGGGATCCGTTTTCAGGAGGGACTTATGTGGCGGCGGATGGCACACAAACCACAATCACGGACTCGGATTTTGAATTAAAACCCGGGCGGATTTGGAAGAGCCGCTCCAGTGGCGGGGAATATCCGGTCAATTGGAAACTCTCGATCCCTCGCCTCAACCTTGACCTGCAAATCTCAGCCGCCATGGACGCGCAAGAGCTTTTCCTCCAGCCCATCGCCTACTGGGAGGGCGCCATCCGCGTGAAAGGGAAAAAGGCTGAAACTCCCATCTCTGGTTCCGGCTATCTGGAAATGACCGGTTACGGTAGCCCAATCGTCGGCATGCAGGCGACGGAGTGATTTGGAGAGGATTCAGATTTTTTCACCATCTAGCAAAATGAAGGGGGGAAGAGGGCCAATCGGTTCTGGAGAATCCTCATGCCCTTCATGTTGCCTCATGGTAAACCAAGTTCCGTTGCTCAGAAGTGCAGAAAGGTTGGCGAATTCTTCAGTTGATCAGCCCAAAAGGTCCAAACACTCACGGCAATACTTCTTAATATCAGCAGCCTGAAGAATCCCGGAAACAATCACCACCCGCCGGGCACCGGCGGAGATGACGTCCGGCAGGTTTTCGCGCTTGATGCCACCAATACAAAAAATCGGAAGGGAAACAGCGTCATGCACAGCGCGAATATCCGAGAGGCCAACGGGCACATAATCCGGTTTGGTTGCTGTGGAAAAGAGCGGGCCGAAGCCAATGTAATCGGGTTGTTCGTCCATGGCTGCGATGGCTTGGGCGAGGCTGTGAGTGGATTTGCCAACCATCATTCCGGGGCCGACAAGGGCCCGCGTTTCAGCGACCGACAGGTCGTCCTGACCCACATGCACCCCATCCGCACCACAGGCTTTGGCTAATTCGGGATAGTCATTCACAATGAATGGCACGTTGGCCGACTTGCAAAGCGGGCTGAGTTGGGTGGCCAAACCAAGAAGTGATTCCGGTGAATGGCCTTTCGCGCGCAGTTGCAACAGGCCCACGCCTCCTTCCAGCATTTTCCCTGCTGTTTGTAGCGCCCAATCAGTGGTCACATAACCAAGGTCCAGAATCCCGTAAAGTTTGGCGGTCATGACCAAAGGGGTGAGGGGTATTTGCCGTCGTTCACAAACTGCGACAACCGGGCGACAACTCCCGGTTTGTCTTCCCGGTAGGTGACGCCAAACCACGTGGCATCGGTCCGCAGCACTTTGACCGAAGCCTCACCGGAGGTGACCATGGCGGCCACGGCTGAAGGGATATAAAACTCACTCTTCATCGCCGTGCCCTCCGCCGCCAAGAAGGCTTCAAAGTTTTTTTCAAGCGACTGAAAAACCGAGGGCGTGAATCCCCAGAAGTTCAAGGAGACGGGCTCATCTCCGGTGAAGACGGTTTGTCCGTCCTCTAGGTCAACAGCCCATTCATCACGCTTTTCCAGCTTGGTAAATTCCTGGACGGACAGCAGGGTCTCCTCCCCATTGACCCGGCAGATGCCGCGGGAAACGGTGCCATGCTCGGAGAGAGTGTTTCGAAGCTTGTAGCCGGCCATGGCAAATTCACCGTCCTTTGCGCTGGCAAGGTGGGTCGCAAGAAGCCGGTAGGAATCCGATCCATAAAAATCGTCAGCATTGATCGCTAGGAATGGTTGCTGAACCGCCTCCCGTGCCGCCCAAATCGCATGGGCGGTGCCCCATGGTTTCTCCCGGCCTTCGGGGACCGCGTATCCACCAGGCAGATCCGCTAGATCCTGAAACACATAATCCACCTCAACCCTGCCAAAATAACGAGCCCCCACACGTTCTCGAAATTCCATTTCAAAATCCTTGCGAATCACAAAAACCACCTTGTTAAATCCGGCTTGCAAGGCATCAAACACGGAATAATCGAGCAAGGTCTCCCCCGATGGCCCCATGGGATCGAGCTGTTTGAGTCCGCCATAGCGGCTGCCCATACCGGCCGCCAAAACAAGAAGTGTGAGATCTGACATAGCAACAGCTAAGATGTCGCGTTCATCGCCCGCTTGCAAGGTCTCGGAGATGCTTCTGCGCATGATTGTGATCTGTGGGAGAGGTTAAAACTCCGCTTGATGTTTTTGGGCGATCCATCGCGCCTCATGAGGTGAAAAGTGGGCGGGCAAGGGACTGCCCGGCCCTACCATCCAAGGGGCGCTTCGCGCTTGCGCCAGCTCGTTCATATCAGGGTAGGGCGCG
>JBGTAR010000103.1:0-17202 GCA_041749815.1 Terrimicrobiaceae bacterium | reverse complement strand
CCATCCCATTACGTTCCTCGTGCGATGAGCGCACAAAGCCCGATTGCCTACGACTCCAAGGTCGAGGGAAATATTATTTTTACGAAAGTTGACGCAGCCATCAATTGGATGCGGAGCAATTCCTTATGGCCCATGCCCATGGGCCTTGCCTGTTGCGCCATCGAATTGATGGCCGCAAGTTCTTCCCGCTATGACATCTCACGTTTTGGTGCGGAAGTGATGCGGTTTTCTCCACGTCAGAGCGACGTCATGATTGTGGCCGGCACGGTCACCTACAAAATGGCGTTGGCTGTCAAACGTGTTTGGGACCAAATGCCCGAGCCCAAATGGTGCATTGCCATGGGAGCCTGCGCCTCCAGCGGTGGCATGTATCGCAGCTACGCCGTGCTTCAGGGCATCGACCATCTCATTCCCGTGGATGTTTATATTTCCGGTTGCCCGCCCCGCCCCGAGGCCCTGCTTGATGGCCTCATGAAGCTGCAGCACAAAATCATGGGGGAACACTCCGTGGAGGATCAGAAACGGGCTTTGGTGGAGAACATATGACAAGCGAAGACGCTGCAAAATTGCTGACCGGCCAGTTCCCGAAAGATATTCTGGGTAAGACCAATTTTCGTGGGGAGGTGGGATTGACCGTTCCGAAAGAGTCCCTTCACACGATTGCAGAATACAGCAAGTCCGAGTTGGGATTTGACTATCTTTTGGATATTTCCAGCGTGGACCACTTTGGGGACGAACCCCGGTTTGAGGTCGTCTATGAACTGTGTGTCTTGGAATCAGGGACGCATTTGCGCCTGAAAGCCTCGGTCTCCGAGGATGAACTTGAGATTGCCTCAGTCGCGGACCTTTGGCCGACGGCGGACTGGCATGAGAGAGAGGTCTTTGACATGATGGGGATTCGGTTTGCCGGACATCCCGACCTTCGAAGAATCTTAATGTGGGAGGGCTACCCATACCACCCGCTTCGCAAGGATTTTCCTTTGGAAGGAAAACCCAGCGATGTGCCAGAGGTTGCGTTCACCGACGCAGCTCCGCTGGCAGGCGGACCGTTCGTCACTTCGCCCACCGACGGAATCACCCTCGTTCGAGAGCCCCGGGCCCGGAGACCCGGCGATCAGCCCCCTCAGGAACAATTCATCGCTGAACCTTGATCTCAGAACCTGGAAGTCTTGCGGAACTGATCTCCCGTATTGAACCCTGCTCTCAGATCGCCCTCGACACCGAGGCAGACAGCCTGCACAGCTACTTCGAAAAGCTCTGTTTGATCCAGCTCAGCAGTCGCGAGGAACATGTCCTCATCGACCCTCTGGCCCAGTTGGACCTTCAACCGCTTTTTGACGCGCTGGCAAAAAAGCGCATCGTTTTTCATGGAGCCGATTACGACATGCGCCTGCTTAACCGCACGCTGAACGTTCAATTCGAAGACATGTTTGACACCATGATCGCCTCACGTCTGTGCGGTCTCAAGGAACTTGGCCTGGCAGCCCTCGTTGAAAAATACTTCAACGTCAAACTCTCAAAGGCCTCGCAGAAAGCGAACTGGGCCCTGCGACCACTTTCCGATCAGATGGTCGAATACGCGATGAATGATACCCGCTACCTGCTGGATCTCGGGGAAATTTTGGATGCCGAGCTTCGGCGACTGGGACGTTGGGAGTGGTTTGTGCAATCACGCGATCGGATGATTGCCTCCGCCAAAGAGACCCGTGCCCGTGATGAAAACAAAGCGTGGAGGATCTCGGGCTCTGCGGCTCTCGACAACCGGGCCCAATCCGTGCTGCGCATTTTGTGGCAGTGGAGGGACAGTGAGGCTCAGGCTTGGGATCGTCCGGCCTTCCATGTGTTGGGCAATGAAGACCTTCTTCGCATCTCCGAACGAAGCGTTCGGGGAGAGGCATTCTCAACGCCACGGATGAGCAGCCGACGTAGAAAAAGCTTTGAAGTGGTTCTGGCTCTCGCCCTCCAAATCCCAGAGTCCGAATGGCCCAAGCAGGAAAAGGTGCGCAGAAAACGTCCCACGCGGGAACAACTGGCACGATTGGACCAAATCCGGGCTGTGCGGGACCGTGTGGCCAGAGAACTGGGTCTTGATCCCTCAATAGTCGCCCCGCGCCAGGCGCTGGAAGCAGCCTCAGAAGACTCGGGCACAGACGTGCTCATGCCATGGCAACGTCAACTCCTTGATTTGGCTCCCCGCGAAGAGAGACTTCTTCCTGCCGTCTGATTTCTCATGACACCGGCCCGTTTCGGAAACGATATCATCGGCTTGGCTTTGGAGGAGGACATTGGAGCAGGAGATGTCACCACAGAGCTTTTCACGGGCAACCAGAACATCACCCGCGCCCGGATCGTTGCGAGACAGGAATGTGTGTTCTCTGGAGGAGAGGTTGCACGGGAGGTTTTTTTCAGAGTGAACCCCACCGCGCAAATTCTCGCTGTGCTACAGGACGGGGCTTTTTTATCTCCCGGCGACATGGCCATGGAAGTGGAAGGCCCGGCGGCGAGTCTGCTCACAGCCGAGCGCGTGGCCTTGAATTTTCTTCAGCGGTTGAGCGGTGTGGCGACCCTGACCCGCCGTTATGTGGATGCGGTTCGTGGAACCAACGCAAAGATCCTCGACACCAGGAAAACAACCCCCGGCCTGAGGACGCTGGAAAAAGCGGCTGTTCGCGCCGGAGGGGGAACGAATCACCGCATGGGGCTTCACGATATGGTGATGGTCAAAGACAATCACCTCGCGGCCGCGGGCGGAATTCCCAGCCTGCAACCTGCCATCCATGAGGCGAAACGGCGGGGTCTTCGGGTGGAAATCGAAGTGGACACGATCGCCCAACTGACGGAGGTGCTTGCCTTGGAGGGCGTTGATGTTGTGCTGCTGGATAACATGAACCCCGAAGTCCTCCATCAGGCCGTCCTACTCCGCAAACCCGGAGTGGCCTTTGAGGCCAGCGGAGGAATCACCCTTCAAAACATTGCTGCGGTGGCCGCCACAGGCGTGGACTTTATCTCGATCGGCGCCCTCACCCACTCCGCCATCTGCGTGGATCTGGCGCTCGATTTTGAATAGCTTCAAGCGGCAGGGATTTTTTTGGAATTTGTCCAGTGGAGCCAGAGCGTGGAGAACCCTCCAAGGATCAGGTTCGCACCGATGATAATTCCAAAAAGCACATCGCGCTCGCCCACAGTTCTTGTAAAAAGCAGAATCGCTCCGACGAGCATGCCTAGCCCGGTGAGAAGAGTTCCCACATAATGGAGGAATGGCCGACTTCGGATGGCAACGGCAATATGCGCCAAGCCATTGATTCCAAAGGCAATTCCAAACAATCCACCGGCCCAACCCGCCAGGTTTTGGGTATCCAGGAGAAGGGCTCCACCAGCGGCAATATTTAGAAAAGCAAAAAAGATCGTGCCGAGGATTTGGCTCCAGGCCCTCCCATGAAACGCATAAACAATCTCGGAAATCCCGGAAACAATCAGGAAGATGGCAAGAATCCAGATCGAGCGATGGGCAGCGATGGCGGGGGCAATGAATGACCCAACACCGAGGCCGATGGCCAGCAGGCCGAATGCCGCCGAGGCCGGGACCGTTGGGGCCTTCTCTTTCCAAAATCGCTTGTCGCCTGTTTCCGCTCTGGCGATGGGTGCCAACCCGCGCGCCTTCTCGATCCGCTCCATTTTGCGACGAAGCCGGTCGGCCCAATCCTGACACTGATTGCTGAAAAACGAATAATAATGGCCATCATCGATCTCGGCGAGAGCCTCCTCAGCTGCGGCGGGATGGAACTTTCGTCCGACAAGCCAGTATCCATTCTTGGAAATATCCTCCAGATTATTGATCGGTTTGCCGTATTCCTCTTCGCTGAAACGTTGCCCCTTCTCGCTGTAACCAATATTTTTGAAGACCCGGTCCCCCTCGATAAAAAAGAGATGTTCATGCACAAACTCAATGTTGAGGGCATCCCCCAAGCGGTTGTTGGTGACAGGTGCAATCCAGGAAAAACCATCGAGATAGCGTTTGCCAAACTGACAGTAGGACGGAGTTTGTTCCATGGTTTTCTGGGGAGTTAAGATTTGAGCACAGCGGAGACGACCCTGAGCGTTTCTTGAATATCCTCCTCCGAGTGCGCCAACGAAAGAAAGCCGGCTTCAAACTGGGAGGGCGCAAAATAAATCCCGCGCTCCAGACAGCCATGAAAAAACTTTGCAAAAGCCGCGGTGTCGCTGCCTTTGGCATCCGCCAAATTCCGAACCGGCCCCTCCCGAAAAAAGAGGCAAAACATTGAGCCCATACGATGGAACGTGAGAGGGCGCCCGGCGATGGCTTCCCGCATGCCCTCTTCCAATTGCTGCCCGATTTCCTCAAGCCGCGACCATCCTCCCAGCCGGACCAACTCGCGGAGTTGGGCAAGGCCAGCCGCAAGAGCCAGCGGATTCCCGGAGAGTGTGCCTGCTTGGTAAACCGGCCCGGTCGGTGAGAGACAATCCATCACATCAGCACGCCCACCAAAAGCCCCCACCGGCAAGCCCCCACCGATGACTTTGCCAAGGGCTGTCAGATCAGGGGTGATACCAAAAATCTCCTGCGCCCCACCCGGAGCCAGCCGAAAACCGGTCATCACCTCATCAAAAATCAACAACGCTCCCTCCTTGGTGGTGATCTCCCTCAGAAATTCCAAATACCCCGTCTCAGGCAGATACAGCCCGGCATTCGCTGGCACGGGCTCAAGGATCACGGCGGCAATTTCACCCGGGTTGGCAAGGAAGGCCGCAAGCACTGCCTCGCGATCATTGAAGGGAATAGCAATGGTCAGGGCCGCCAGAGCCGCCGGAATCCCGGCACTGTCAGGCTGACCATTCGTAAGCGCTCCACTTCCCGCTTTCACGAGCAGGGAATCGACGTGTCCATGATAACAGCCCTCAAATTTGATGATTTTATCGCGACCGGTGAAACCGCGAGCAAGACGGATCGCTGACATCGTGGCTTCCGTGCCGCTGTTGACCATGCGGACTTTTTCAACGGACGGAACCAGCTCGCAAATCGTCTCCGCCATTTGAACTTCCAGCGGATTCGGCACGCCAAAACTCAAACCGGAGGGTGCCACACCGCAGACGGCCGCAATAACCGCATCGGGAGCATGACCCAAAATCGCGGGGCCCCAAGTTCCAACATAGTCGATCAACTCCCGCCCATCCACCGTGCACAGCCGACAGCCAGCCGCCGAAGAAACAAAAAAAGGCTCACCCCCCACAGCCCGAAACGCCCGCACCGGCGAGTTGACCCCGCCGGGAATGCGCGCAAGGGCCGCTTGAAAAAGCTCTTTGGAATTCATCCCCCTACCAATGAACCGGATTTGCCCCGATGACAACACCTTGAAAAAGTGGCAGCTTTCCTCGGATATGAAACACCATCTCAAAATTTGCTGCTTGTTTCTCATGGCCCTGTCTTCTGCGAGATCGTCACCATTGAGCGAATTGCAAACCTCGACCGTTCAGGACGCGTTTGCCGGCCGTGATGGGGTGTTTTACATGGTGGACTGTTCCTCGGGGGTGGAGTTTGACTCCAACCCAGACGAATCCTCAAAGGGTCATGCTCCCTGTTCCACCTTCAAGATCTGGAATGCCCTTGGTGGATTTGAGCTGGGACTCATCTCTGATCCCAATGAACCGTTCTACACTTGGGATGGCGTGCCTCGGAAGATCGAGGCATGGAACAAAGATCTGACCCTCCGGGAGGCATTCCAAGTGTCCTGTGTCCCAGCGTTCCAGGACCTCGCGAGGCGCATCGGCAAAAGCCGAATGGGCCAATGGATAAAAATGATTGGATACGGGGATGAAGATATCTCCTCTGGAATCGATGTCTTCTGGCTTCCGGCCGAGGGCCGAAAAACAATCCTCATCTCGCCCCGCGATCAAGCCAGTCTTCTGCGCAAACTCATCACGGGCCAGATGTCGATTTCAGAAAAATCCGTGTCGAATTTGAAAGAACTGATGGAAGTGAAGAGGACGGACAAGGCTGTCCTTTATGGTAAGACGGGCACTCCAGGTTCCGCTGATATGGGATGGTTTGTCGGGATGTTGGAGTATGACGGGAAGACATATGCCTTTAGCTGCTTGCTGAAGGGAAAGAACACGACGGGAAAAGATGCGCGGGCTGCTGTCGAAAAGATTCTCAACACACTGACACTGCTCTGATTGACAGAAACGAAGGCCTAAGCCACGATTCCTTTGGGTTTTCTTTTACCCATATCCCGACCGCCCCGAAGCATGTGGGGATCGGCTATCGGCGAAGCGGATCTAAATTTTCTTATGCCATCACCCGGAAATCTCTTTGGCGCAATTCTCTTCGGATCGATTGGAATGGGGGCATTTGTATACGGAAAAAAGTCGGGGGCCATAAAACCAATCATCATTGGAATTCTATTGATGATTTATCCATATTTCATTCCGCAGACCTGGCTCATGTATTTGGCAGGGTCCGCCCTCACCTTTTCGTTATACCTGTTTCGCGACTGAAGATATCTGGCCAGGTCTCTGTTTTCATCGAATCGGTCCGTTCCCAAACAAGACGTTTGCGGGATGGCATGTTCGCAAGTAAGAAGGGTGGCGTGGCAGAAGAACGTCTCAAGCAACAAGATCCGGAATTTGTAAGGGAAACCTTTGCCGGAATTTCTTCGCGCTATGATGTGGCCAATCATGTCCTGAGTGGTGGGGTTGATTTTTTTTGGCGGGCAAAAGCGGCAAAGCATGTGGCGGCAGTTCAACCGGCCTTGATTCTGGATTTGGCCACGGGCAGCGGTGATCTGGCTGTCGCGTTGAAGAAGGCCTGTCCCCGGGCGCAGGTTGTGGGAGTTGATTTTTGTTTGCCCATGCTGGAAGTCGCACAAAAAAAAGGTGTGCCGTCCCTGATTCAGGGGGATGGCTTGGCCCTGCCATTTCATGATGCAGCCTTTGATGCCGTCACTGTGGCCTTTGGTTTGCGCAACATGGCGTCATGGGATGGGGCTCTCCGGGAGATGGCCAGGGTGTTGAAACCCCATGGCCTGCTCCTCGTGATGGATTTTTCCATGCCAACAAACCGTCTCCTGCGAGCCGCGTATCGGGTTTATCTTCATCACGGTCTTCCTCGAATTGCCGGCCTGCTCACCGGGCGCCCAGAAGCGTATGATTACCTCGGGGAATCGATCGAGAAGTTCCCGCGTGGCGAGACGATGCTCCAACTGGTGGAATCTTGCGGTTTTGAAGCTCCCCGCGCGTTTCCCTTAGCGTTCGGAGTGGCCGCGATGACGATCGCGAAGCGCAAGCCATAAGGTCGAGGATCCCGACCCCTCGGGAAAATCCGGAGCCTTTTCGGCTTGTTCAATGTACGTTGGGGTTTTGACAGATTTTTTTAAAAGCTTTTGGAGATCGCCCTGGGAAATGCGTGAACAATTGGTTGAGACCAAGATCTTCGCTGTGGGCGTCGCGCAGGCCAGAGCCAGGTCCACCAAAGTGGCAAGGTCGCTTTCTGCTCGAAAAACCCGCCCTCCCCGCCCGCGCGAAAAAGTCGGCGGATCAAGGATGATCACATCGTAGGATTCTCCCCTGCGGGCAAGGCGGGGCAGGACATCAAACACATCATCCGCAAGGAATCGGTGACCGGTTTCGTCGAGTCCATTCACCTCAAAATTCCGGCGCCCACGGGTCAGGGATTGTTTGGAAAGGTCCAGACTGGTGGTGTGAGCTCCGACACTCGCCGCACAAACGGAAAAGGAACAGGTGAAGCTGAAACAATTCAGGAGCCGCTGCGGCTTTAATGACCTCACCCGAGCGCGATTGGCCCGCTGGTCCAAAAACAACCCACACGAATAACCCACCGAAAAATCCACCTCGTAAAGAATCCCGGCCTCCCTGGTTAGATACCGGGCCTCAGAGATTTCGGTTTCTCCCCAAACCTGCTTGGGTGCATCGCTGGCACCCGGCCCTCTCACAAGTTTGCGGGCATAGATGGCCGTCAGAGGGGGGCCGATGTCCGAGCGGCGGCGAATCTCCTCAACCCAATCGGCTGGCAACTCGTCGTCATAAGAAACCAAACACGCCGATCCAAAACGTTCGACCCAGCACCCGGGTGACGAAGCCAGCCGATAACAATCCGTCTCCTCCGCGAGAAATGCAGAAATGGTTTTGTCAGTCAGCCACGTCATGTTGAAACTCACCGTGCGGGTTGGGGGTCAGGGTGCGGGTGCATCCGGGGGAAGAGGCAGGGGCGGCACCGGGCAATCCATGGCATCGGCAATGGCGCGGAGAACCTCGTATTCATGGGGGGCGATCACCCCATCACTTGCCGCCGCTTGGGCACAGGCCTTGAGGACCGTGCGTTTGACATCCGGTGCGGCCTCGGCCAAACGGTCCAAAGCGCTGTCGATGGCGGCAATCTCACACTGTTCGCCCAAAGTCATGGTATGGGACGAGGGTTTGAACAACAATTCCCTCACCCCGTCCGCAAATGCTGCCTGTCGGCCTTCCTGGTCGGGATGACCCACAATCGCCAGTGCCGAGAGGAGGGTGTTGATATCCGGGAGCAGCGGAATGATGGAGCGGAACCTGACTTTTGCACCTGTGCTTTTGGTGAAATAAAGATCCAGGTGGCGGAGGAGAACCTTCTGCAAAACGAACTCAAACAGATCGATCTGTTCGTCGCTTTCGATGAGGTGGCGGATGTTCTTTCGAAACTCCTGGTATTGATCGCTGGAGAGGTAGCGGAGGGTTGGGATCGCGAGATCGATGAGCGCGATTCGACCGGCCCCCTCGATCTCCTGGCGTCTTTCAAAAAATCTGAGCATCTCCACACGCACCGGCTCCCCAATCACCAGCCCATTCAACTGTTTGGCCCGCTGCTCGTCATTGGCATCCAGTAAAAGCGAAAAAACCAGAGCCGTGGCCGACTGCATCTCCCGGGCAGCATTTCGCGAAAACTCCGGCAACCCGGCGATCAGGGCGGCAGCAAATCCGACAGGAGGACCATCAGGCCGTGCAAACACTCCGGCGGCCGAGGGGCGCTTAAGCGGGGGCGGCTTTTGTGGTGTCCTAGGAGGAGGGGTTGTGTCCACGCTCGAAGGATCAAAATTGGGAGAGATGGCCTTCACCCGCTCCGGGATGGGAGGGTGAGTTGCAAAGAGATCAAAAATCGAATCCCCCATTCCATTTCCAAAATACATGTGACTCGCTTCTTCCGCGCGCGGGCTCGTCAGACGTCCTGAGAATTTTCCGATTTTCCAAAGAGCGCCGGCAATACCCTGCGGGTTGCGTGTGTATTGGACGGCGGAGGCATCGGCCAGAAATTCTCTCTGACGGCTCACCGCCGATTTGATGAGGTTTCCAAAAAAGACACCAATCCATCCCACCAGATAAAGCGCCAACCCCGCCGCAAGGAGCGCAAAGACCAGACCGCCGCCCTCTTTCTTACCACCGCGTGAGCCACCCCCATCCGAGGGCATGTAAAATGTGATCCGAAGCAGGATCCCACCCAGAATCGCAATACACAGGATGCCATTCAGAAGCCCCATGAGGCGAATGTTCAGCTTCATATCCCCATGAAGAATATGACTGAACTCGTGGGCGATCACACCCTGAAGCTCGTCGCGGCTCAGGCGTTCCATGGCGCCCCGGGTGATTCCTATGGCGGTGTCTCCCGGTCCATGCCCCGCAGCAAACGCATTGATGGCGGGGTCCGGGAGCAAATAAATTTCTGGCACGGGCACACCCGAGGCAATGGACATTTCTTCCACCACATTGATCAGACGCCTCTGTGCGGGATCCTCAGAGTGCTGATGCACCAACTCCCCCCCCAGCATCGTCGCAACCACCCGCCCGCCTTGGGAAAGCTCCACCATCTTCGCCAAACTCCCGCCGACAACCAGCACAACCACCCCGCCAGCCACCCACAAAATCAGCTTCGGATCATGCCAGGGAATGTCCAAAATCAACGAAAACACCAAATCCAAAACGACAATGATGCCAAGCACCGCTAGCCCAAAAAACAGAACAAGAATTCCCGTCTTTTTGCGCGCACGCTCTTGCCTGTCAAAAAAATCCATGATGAAAGTAAACGAGCCGTCATTCTCTCAACCCGCCCTCCATCCGGCAAGCTCTTGAATTTTTGGCGCCCGCCCCGTCTTTGACACCAACAGAAACAAGGGCAGGCCATGGACGTGTCCTTCATCGTGATGGCCCCAGGAATTCCCCCACTTTCATCACCCCCTTCGCGGTGACACCAAAATAATTCTATGGCTTTGGCGTGATTCCTGCTTGCGTAAGCATTTTTAGTGCCTGATGTTGTCAGAAGTCATGGCCGGTTTGGAACAATATCAGGGGCTCTCGCAACAGCAGACACTTTCGCCGCAGATGCAGCAGAGTCTGCACATATTGCAGGCACCGGTGACCGAGTTGCGTCAATTGGTGAGCACAGAGCTCGCTGAAAATCCGGTCTTGGAAGAGGTGCCTCGTGAGGAGCGGCCCGACGATGCCCCGGATCGGGTCCGCGAGGCTGCCGACACATTGGGAGATGAGTGGCGGGAATATTATGTGCAACGAGCCACCGCGGAGCCATGGACCACGGAAGCGCTGGAACGACGTCAGCATTTCCTGGACTCCCAGACGCGGGGGCCGACCCTTCATGAAGTGATGAGCGAGCAGCTTGAGTTTGAGCGTTTTGATGAGCGCAAGGAGGCCGCGGCGCGCGTGATTATTGGCAACTTGGATGATGCGGGATACTTCCGTGGAAAAATCGAAGAGGCGGCCTATCCCGTGGGCTGCACGGTGCTGGAGGCGGAGGAGGTGCTTGAGCGGGTGCAACAATTTGACCCACCAGGTGTGGCCGCCCGCAATCTGGCTGAGTGCCTGCTCATTCAGCTCAAGCGGCAGGAACAGCCCAATTCCCTCGAAATTCGGATCATTCAGAATCACATTGAGGACCTTGCCCGGCGGAAGATCCCCGAAATTGCGAGGGCGCTGAAAGTTTCGGCCGCTGACGTCCAGCGCGCTGCGGAAAACATCAAAAAGCTGGATCCCCGTCCGGGGAGTGCCTTTGCGGCCGATGAAAACCAAGTGATCAATCCTGACGTGGTGGTCTTTGAGGAGGGCGGGGACTTCCATGTGGCACTCAATGACGAGGACCTGCCCAAACTCCGGGTGGCGGATGATTATAAGGACATGGTGGGTTTGGGCGGAGAGGGCCGCAATGTGCGTGAGTTCTTGCGCGAAAAGATCCGGGGGGGCCGGTTTTTTATCAAGTGCCTCCAACAACGTCAGCAAACGATCCTGGCCATCTCGCGGGAGATTTTGGTGCGTCAGCGAAGTTTTTTTGAGAATGGGGCGGCGCATTTACGGCCCATGACCATGAGCCAGGTCGCGGAGGCGGTGGGTGTGCATGAGACAACCGTCAGCAGGGCGGTGTCAGGGAAATTTATGGCCACACCACAGGGGGTGTTTGAACTCAAATACTTTTTTACCTCCGGATATATCACCGAAGACGGGGAGTCGATGAGCAATGAGAGTGTACGTCAGGCCATCATGGACCTTGTGAAAGGCGAAAACCCCAAGAAACCGTTAAGTGATCAGGGGTTGGCGGAGGCTCTGGCGGCTCAGGGGATTCCAATTGCGCGGCGGACGATTGCCAAGTACCGGGAACAGCTTGGCATTCTTCCCAGCAACATGCGTCGGGGGTTTTAGCTGAAGCGCTATTCTGCGGGCACGACGGTCAGGCTTCCCTCTGGCAGGCGCTCCGGTTTGTTTCGGAAGGGCCAGAAGTCAGGCTGCCATTTGCCCGGGCGTTTGGGGGAAAGCGCTTCTTCGTGGCCAATGGCCTTTTTGAGATAGAGATACTCGGAGAGAGTGGCCGAAATTTCTTTGCTGGTGCGAATGGTGTCAAAAGTGACACCCGTTCGGGTTCCCTCCAGCAGGTTTCCCAGCGAGGTGAGGGCGGTGACGCCGCTGACAAAAAAACCGGCTGTGCCCAGGGCGCCTGGGGAGACATTTGAGCCGCCAGTGGTTTCGATGATGAGGAATGGTTTCGGAGGGCGGACCGAGAGGTCATAAATAATGGATGTGGATTCAAACTTGGTGGCACCCAATCCCAGACCCACCACGGATCGCAGGAGGCGACTGCCTTGGTAAACCCGGTCGATGCGGCCGGTGATCAGCCAATAATTGCCTTTGGGAAGCGGGGCATGTTCCGAGACGGCCTCCGCAGGGGCCACGAGTTGATTCAGGCGTCCCACCAAGGTGCGGGTCATTCTCTCCCGCGCATCAAACTTAAACCCTTCCAGAGCCTCGCCGGATCGGTCAACACGCAGTCCCGGTTCATGAAACGTGAAAGGCTTCACAAAAATTTTGTCGGGCTTCAGTTGGGGAGGATTTTTTAAGACGGTCTCGGATCTTCTGACACTTACCGACGAACATGAACTGAAAAACGCGAGCAAAAGCAGGCAAGTCGTGATGCGAAAAATAAAGAAAATCATTGTTTTGATAGGAATGTTCTTGAAGGAGAGAGCCCAGATGTCCATGAAAAAGTCACTTCATGTTCATACTAGCATCATCGAATGCGGCTCCCATCAGTCTTTGGATGATTTTGCCGTTTGCAGGGCTCCTGCTTTCTATCGCGCTGGGGCCGCTGCTTGCCCCCAAGTGGTGGCATCATCATTACCCCAAAGTTGCCATGGCCCTCGGCTTGTTCACGGCAGCGTATTATTTTTTTGTGCTGCATTCCGGAGAGCGGCTCGTGCATGTGGGTCATGAATACCTGAGTTTTGTGGCGCTGATTGGCTCCCTCTTTGTGGCGGCAGGAGGCATTCACATCGTGGTCAAAGGGGAATCACGACCATTCACCAATGTGCTTTTCCTTTTTATCGGGGCGGTGCTCTCCAATATCATCGGCACAACAGGCGCTTCGATGCTGCTCATTCGTCCATGGATTCGAATGAACAAATACCGGATCACCACTTTCCACATCGTATTTTTTATTTTTATTGTCAGCAATGTCGGAGGAGCCCTCACTCCCATCGGGGATCCTCCGCTCTTTCTGGGCTACCTGCGGGGTGTTCCATTTTGGTGGGTGCTGCAAAACCTCTGGCCGTTGTGGATTGTGGGTGTGGCCCTTCTTTTGGGAGTTTTTTATGTGTTTGATTCCCTGAATTTTCGTCGTCCGCCCAAGGAGGTCACCGAGGCGGTTACCGGCTCAGAACATTGGAAATTTCAAGGCCTGCACAATTTGTTTTTTATTGCGGTGATTCTTGCTGCCGTGCTCTACAACAAACTCCTGCCCCCACTGGTCCCAGAATTCCTGATGTTGATGGCCGCTTTTGGTTCCTATCGCTCAACCTCCCAGCAGATTCATGAGGCCAACAGCTTTAATTTTGAGCCCATCAAAGAGGTTGCATGGCTTTTTGCGGGAATCTTCGCAACGATGATCCCGGCGCTCGATTATCTTGGTGCCCACGCGGCGGACCTCGGGATCCAAACGGCCCATCAATTTTATTGGGCCACCGGATCCCTCTCGGCCTTCCTGGACAATGCACCCACGTATCTGACCTTTCTTTCTGCGGAGATGGGACTTCATCACCTGAACATTGACCTGCCGGGCGATGTGCTCCGTGACTCAGCAGAATACCGCCTGGAGTTGGTCGCGATTTCTGCCGGAGCCGTCTTCTTCGGGGCCATGTCCTATATCGGCAATGGTCCAAACCTTATGGTCAAATCCATCGCCGAACATGCCAAAGTCCATGCCCCCAGCTTTTTTGGATACATCTTCCGTTTCGCAATTCCGATCCTACTGCCAATCCTTGCCATCATTGGATTCGCCTTCTTCTCCAAATGGCGAGTTTTTTAATGGTCCTTGGGGAATGACGTGAATGTGTGGCGGGGTTGCCACTGAAGGCGGGCTTTTGCCGAGGCGACGTCCATGTGGGCTTCACTTTCAGGGTGACCGGAAATATAAAATGTCTCAAGTCCAAGGTCGGATAGTTCCAAAGCTGCAAGCGCTGCGGTGGCGATATCCCTGCGGTCGATAAACTGCCAATTCACGGTCTCCTTGTGCCGCCCGTATTTGTCGGTCATGGAATCTTCATCAGTGACATACGCAGGGCGCAGAATAGCCACCGCGATGCCATGACGGTGGTGATAATAGGCGGCAATTTGCTCTTGGAGCGTCTTGCTCAGGCCATAGATGTCGTTCGGGGCAAACGGAAGCGTGGTGTCGAGGAATGTGCCTTTGCGGGCATGGGCTTCCACGACGGCCTTGCTGGAAATTAAGACCACCTTCCGACACCCGGCTCGGACAGCCGCTTCAAGGAGGGTGGCCGTGGCTGTGCTGTTGACCTCCAGCGGGGCTTTGGGATGGTCATAGGCCCCTGGAGCCCGCGATAGCATGTGGCTGATCACGATGCCCCCAGCTCCCGCAAGGAGTTGTTCGGCAAAATGAGGATCAGCCACATCTCCCACCATACCATCCCCGGGCAGCGGAGACCGATCAGTTGCTCGCACAGGACGAACCGCAGACAGCACTTCCACCAAGCTCCGGCCAAGAAATCCCCCGGCCCCCGTGACAACGATAGGCAGGCTTTCTGTCATTCCATCGGAGGAGCTGAGTTGGCCTGCTCTCCTTGGTAGGGATAGAATTTGACCCAATCGATCAGATACTCGGCATCTGTGGCGGGAGGACCTTTCAGCCACTTTGCTCTCGACCACGAATTAAAAAACATTTCGTAGTCGGGATCCACCTTGAACTCCTTGGTATAGAGCCAGGTGTGGACAACCTTGCCGTCGACATGCCAAACAACACGATCCGGCAGAATGTCGAAACCCCATTCGTGAAAATCCTGGGATGGATCAAAGTCGAGGGGAATGTCCAAATGCCACAGCGGTGTGTGATCCTTCAGATGGATCGCAAGGTGGGCCTCGCCTTTCCCCTCCCCAAAGGTGTGTGTGACAAACTCAAAATCCACTTCCGCCTTTTTGCCGTCATGTTCGTCCCCGGGCGTTTTTAGGTCATCCCAATCTTTGGTAAAAATGCTGTTGAGCAAGCCCGGAACCGAAGAGGGCTTCACCCGAGCAATCCATCGCCCATATCCGAACTCCCGGGTGCTCTGAACCGAGCCACCCTGAAAGGGTTCGCCGGCAAGAACGGTCTGCACAAGATGACCCTGACCATCTGTACGGCTCCTCTCCTTTGACATGAGGGTCCCATTTTGCTTCCAAGTCGCCACCCGCCAACTGGTCTGACTCTCTTCCCACCCTGGCGAAAAATCATCCTCAAATTCCGGCGTTTCTTGAAAGCCCCCTTCACTCAAACTCTTGATCGCTGGAGCTGCTGCTCGCTCAAAGGGCTTGGCTTTTGGCGTGGATTCGGACAGAGCCGCAATTGTGGTCGTGGTGTCAGCGGCTTCCATCGCGCCCGCCATCAAAAACAAGGAGGCCGCACCTCCAATCGTCATAGTGCTTAATGAGCAACGGATCAAGCGAAGGGAAGGGTGGGAGGGTGTCATCATTCGCTCAATCAAATGATTGATTACAGGATTTGTCAAGGGGAAATTTGGGCGATTCTTTACCGCGGGTGTTACAAAAAGTGAAGGAGATTGCTCCTTCCGGAAACGCCGGCTTTATGCTGGCAATCGTTTCCCTCACCAATTCACAGTGTTGGATAAACGACATTAATATTAATGGAGAGCAGGCAATAAAATGCGGGAGAGACCGAGGCCCATCAGAGTTGGCCGAGAGAGCGGGTGGGGAGTGACTATTTGGGCCTGATATTGTGTCTTACCAATCGCGAACGGGGCCGGATCGGGATTTGTCAGTGAAGTCTCCTGCGGTTCCCGAACTTCCCCGGATTTCACTAAAGTTGAGGGGGGCATTTCCCGCGGCGGGGGCTCCCTCTGGTCCGGCGGCTTCGCTGGCTGCATCCGCAGGTTCACCCGGCTCCCCGCCTTGCTCCCCTGCGGATTCTGCAGCGGCGGTCAGGGTCTGATCCAAACGGTTTCTGAGTTCACTGAGACGTTGTTGAGCCTGGCTTTTTAATGCGGCAGCATTGTTTTCCCCCGGTGCCAGCGTCTCGGCCTGACCCAAAATTTGGGAGGCTTTTTCCAGATGACCAATGCCTTCAAGGAGTTTTCCATTGCCTTGCTTGCCAGGGGGCGCCGCTGCGGCTGCCTCCGCCTGTTTCATTTCTGCCTGAGCTTGCAGGGTGAGTTGCACGGCAAGTTTGTCTTGGATTTTTGGAATTTGGGTGCGGGCTTGGTCATTGGATTCGTTCAGATCAAGGGCATCCTGATAGTTCTGCAAGGCAGTGGTGTATCTGGCGGCGGCGCTTTCTGGTCGTTTGTTCAGGGCAGCTGCGGTGTCACCGGCTTCCTCCATGCGGGCGGCATTTTCCATCAGGGATTTTTCCATGACCTTGAGGGCTTCATTTTTGACGGCGGTGGCTTTGGCGTTCTCCGCCTCAAACTCCAACGCAATATCGGAATTGGCGATGGCTTCATTGAGTAGTGTTTGTTGATCACGGAAGGCCACAGCGTCGGGAGCCTTGGGTGCTTTTTTAGCCTGGGCAAGTTGCTTTTCGGCGGTGTCGGCATAGTCGGAAGCGGCGGCCGCACGGAGCGCGGCCATTTTTTTGTTCAATTCCGGATTGTCTGGATCAATCTCGACTGCCTTGTCCAGCACGCTCACAGCCTCCTCATAAAGGCCCTGCTTTTTTTTGGGATCGACCTTCGGTTGGGCGGCCTCCTTGGCAAGGTCGTCGGACTTTTCCTGCAGGCTTTTCGAGAAGAGCTGCCTGGATTCCTCCCTTTGCTCAATCACCCCCGGCATCTGGGGGGCGAGGGCGGCGGCTTTTTCCAAGCTCTCAAAGGCCGAGCCGGATGCCTGAAGCCTGGTGCTTAAAAGTTGGGCGCTTTTGGCCTGGTCCAAGAATTTTGAACCGGCCGCAAAAAGCACTTCCGCAAGAAGTTTTTTGGTGACTTTGAGGTTATGTTTGGTGGATCCATCCGGGCTTTCCACCGCGCTGTAAAACTCAGCCGCACGCTCCCAGGCAATAATGGCCCCTCCGAGATTTTTGGAGGATCGAAATTCCTGGCCCATGCGGAAATGCGCATTTCCAAGATGAACCTGGGCAGCCCTTCCCAGCTTGGGGTGACGGGCCACCTCGCTGAATGCCGAAACTGCACTTTGGAAATCGCC